>JAZDHG010000061.1:0-21939 GCA_043806135.1 Candidatus Omnitrophota bacterium | reverse complement strand
AATAACCCGGGCTTTTATAAGATCCTTAGTCTATATAATAAGTATACCGGTATCCCTGCGTTGATTAATACCAGTTTTAATATTCATGAAGAACCGATTGTCCGCTCGCCTGAGGAGGCAGTACATGCTTTTAAAAGAGGGAAGCTGGATTATTTGTCGATCAATAATTTTCTAATAGAAGGAGGATTGGATGAAAAAAGGAAAAGCTAAAAAATTGTGGGAATGGTTTTTTGAGGAAGAAAAATCTGAAGGCGTTAATGACACGGAGGAAGAAACCATTGAAATAAATTTTTTCCAGGCTGTAATGATCGTAGCCGTTACAGTATTTTTTCTGTTTGGGATATTCGGATCATATCTGAAGTCATTTTCTAAAGTCCCGGTTTTGATCCCTAAGGAATATATAGAATCTAAAATCGAGAAAAATTACTTTGAAAAGGAAGGCTCAATTGAGAACGGCGATTTCAGTCAAGGTTTAAAACACTGGGTGAGCTCTGACGGCGGGGAACTTTTTACGGAATCAAAAAGTGTTATTAAACTGGATAAAAATGAATATCATTCAGCTCCTTACAGCATTAAGATTGAGTCGATAAAACCGGCCAACCGCTACCATTACTCAAAAAAGAAGAACAAATATATAATCAACAATGCCTATGGTTACAAAGAGACAGATCACTGGTTAGGGGTTTTGCCGGGATCACGTGTGCGGCTAAGCCTCTGGTATAAGGGTGATGTCCTCAGAGTAGCGCTTATTGGTTTAATCCATAAAGGGGATTGGACGAGTCTTATTACCGGTTCAGGGCTAAGAACGGATGAATGGAAACGACTTGAGCTTTTTGCTGAGGTACCGAATTCAATCAGGGCAATTGCTCTGGAGATTACGCTTAATCAAGGGGAAGGAATGCCGCTGCCGGTAATATGGATTGATGATGTAAATATAGAAGTTAAAGTCCCTGATCAAGAAAGAAAAAATGATAAAGAAAGATAAAAAGATTGTCTATTTAGCACTTCTTGGGGCATTGCTTTTATTTCATATTATTAATAATGCCATATTTCTAACAATCTACCCGCTGGCAGAAGGCAAAGACAGCTATGCCCATATTACGGCTTTCAATAATTTTTGCCAGATTATTGAAAACGGGAAGGATAATCCTTTTTATATCCAGGGTAAAAGCTTGTTATATAATCTTGTTTTTGTGGTTATTGATTATCCTCCGTTTTTCTACTTCAGCGCGTTTGTTTTTAATCTGCTCTTTGGAGGATTGTTTTTTAATGCTCCAATTTTCACTCCAACAGTTTATTTGCTGGCGTTGCTTAGCGCGGTCTATTTTATTGGTAAAAAAATTAACCCGGAAACCGGGATCATGGCGGCATTTATCTGCAGTATGTATCCGATGATTTTTTTGCCTTCCCGACATTTTAGTTTAGAGCTCACGCTTTGCGCGATTAGTGTGTTAAGCATATTGATATTATTAGAAACGGATTTTTTTCTAAGAAGAAAGTTTTCTGTGTTGCTTGGCATTGTCCTTGGACTTGGGATGTTAACAAAGCAAACATTTCTGATTTATATCTCGGGGCCTTTTTTAGTTTACGGTTTCTATTTATTAAAATCCTGTCGAGCCGAAATGAAAAAACAAAAAATTGTAAATATGTTTATTTGCAGCGGAATTTTTCTGGGAATAAGCTCATTGTTTTATTTTAACAAGGACATATATATAAATGCTTTTAACAGAGCCGGATTTTTAGGCGCTATTAGTAATAATGATATATTTTCGCTAGAGCATATTAGCTACTATATAAGATCAATAAGGCACACACTTGGAGTTTTTTTTAGTGTTGTTTTCCTTGCGGCATGTTTTTATATAAAAAGGATCAATAGTCCTTTCAGGTGGATGTTTATAATGTGGATTTGTGTACCCATGGTTTTTTTTACGTTTATAATTCTTAAGTATGGCGAGTATACAATTTCTTATTTGCCGGCACTGGCATTGATATCTGCAGCGGGGATAGTTAACATTAAGCAAAATAAACTTAGGGTTCTGACAATTATGATCGTAGGTTTTGCAGGAATTCTAAACTATTATAATTTAACTTATGCCAGAAGTGTGATGTTCTATTCAACTTATCATGCTGCCAATCCTCGCTGCGAAATTTTTTCGCATGATGATAGCTCTACGGCGTTAAGAAAAAGACATTCTATGCAGGAAGTTATAAGTGTTATTGGAAGCAGAAATTATAAAGTCGGGATAATTTATGATGATAAAAATTTGGATTTTCCGGTCTATCTTATGCGCACTCTTTTTGCCGCAACTAAGAATAAAGCCCAAATAGTTGATTTCTTATTCAGAAGCAATGCCTTTATTGATAATATGCATGTTTTTGATATGATGATTTATATTACAAGATCAGAAAGACAATGGACTACTGAAAAAGCGTTTAGAAATTTTATTCAGGAATCCAGTAAGGGTTTTTTTGCTGACATTAATGTAAGTAAAGAATTTATTGCTGAGCTTGTGTCCCAAAATAAAAAGTTTGAGATGGCATATTTTTTAAGGTTTCAAACTGATAATTTCCAGAAATCTCCTGAGAATATTTATATTTATACGAGGAAAAAGTAAATGCTTCGCAGTGTTTGTTCGCAATTAAATAATTTATTATCTTTCCGAAATTTGTTTTCGGCCAGACAGGTAGTTAATAGACTGTTTGATTATCCTCTGACAATCAATATGCTGATTACCCCGCTTTGTAACCTGAAATGCCGTATTTGTTCCGCTCGTTCCATGATGCAGGATAATACCCTGCTCAGTACCCCGGAGATAAAAAATTTTATTAAAAAAATCGCCGGTTTTAACCCGGCTATTTTTATCGGGGGAGGGGAACCTTTTATGAGAGACGATATCTTTGATATTTTTAAAGTGATAAAGGAAAATAATCTGCGTTTTGGAGTTGTTACTAACGGGGTTCTACTTGATGATCATAAAATTAATATGCTTTTAACTGTTCAGCCGCAGGTAATGATTTTTTCTGTTTACGGCCCACGGGCACTTCATGAAGACGTTGTCGGACAGAAAGGGGCATTTAAGCGTCTTAGCCGGAGCATCAAGTATTTAAATGCAAAGAGAAAAAACATGCGCTTGATCCTGAATTGTGTAATAGGGGAAGAAAATTATCAGTATCTCGAGGAAATAGTCGTCTTGGGCAGGCAAATGGGGGTTGATTTTGTCAGATTTGAACATCTGATTTTTCTTAATAATAAAGAGTATGAAAAGCATATGGAAGTCAGCGGAAAGATTTTCCCCCGGTATAAGTGTGAGCTGGCGACTTATATAAGCGATATGGACAGGCCGGAAATAGGCCGGATGCTGGAGAAGACGATCCCGTATTTGCGTAAAAAATACAAGAAATTTGTTCTGTTTAAACCTTCTCTTAATCCGCGGGAATTGTCTTCATGGTACAAAAAGAATTTCTTCTTGAAACGCAGGTGTTTTTTTGTGCAGCATTCTCTATTTATCAAACCGAACGGAGATATAGTGCCGTGCCAGTTTTTTAATAATTTTATCCTGGGTAATATTCTGAAAGACGATCTTGTCCGGGTTTGGAGATCCTTGGAGAGAAAGTCATTCAGCAGGCTGCTTAATAAGCGTATTTTGCCCGGGTGTATGCGGTGCTGTAAATTGTAAAAAATAGGCTGTAGAGGATAAGATACAGTACCCAGTGGCCAGTTACCAGTTTCCAAAAAGAGACGAAAAGAACTAAAAACGGCTTAGAGATAAACAGATATATTATTGAAGTAACTCTTAATAACTAATATTAACTATCAGTAACCAATTGTAACCGTGCAAAGAAGATCTTGGACTAATATGCTCTTGGATAATAGCTATAGAACTTTAAAAAGAATATTTTTAGAGAATATAAAAAATTGCCGGCATCTGAGAGTTTTGGACATCGGATGTGGTTGGCGCGGTAATTTCTGTGCTATAGACCCGGATTCATATTACGGCACAGATAAAGACCGAGGGGTAATTGAGCGTCTTAAAAATAGTGCAACGGGATTTTTTTCTGTTATGGACATCAAAGAGTTAAAATTTGAAGGAGAATATTTTGATTATGTTATTAGTGTAAGTTTATTGCACCATTTATCCGGGGATGAACTAAGGGATGCAATATTTGAAGTTAAGAGGGTATTGAAAAACGGGGGGAAAGTCATATTTGCTGACGGTGTATATCCAGAGTCAAGTCTAAATATTCTTGGATGGCTGATACGGTTTTTTGACAGAGGCCGCTATGTTAGGGGTAAACACGGCTTAAGGAAGCTGCTTTCAGAATATTTTTTTATAGAAAAAGAGTATTATTTTACGGATAAGATATTCGTATACAGTTTATTTGTTATGAGTATTAAAAATAAAACCTGGAAAAGTGCTGATGCTTAATAAACAAGGTAGAAAAAGAATAATTTATTGGGTTATCCTGGGATGTGCTGTTTTTATGCGTATTATCGCTTTTATCGGTTCCGATAACTTCCATGGTATTGCCGCAGGAAAGATCATGGAGGCGAAACGAATACTAGAGCATCCTCATGAACTGACTGCCTGGATAGTCCCGGCTCATGGTCCTGCGCATCTTTATCTGGTGGCTTTAGGCCTTAAACTCAGCAATAATCATTATAACAGTGCGGTCTTTTTGAGTTTACTCTTCGGGATAGGAGTATTGCTGCCCTATATCGGATTCGTTAAATCAGCATTTGATGATAAAACCGCTATATGCAGTTCTTTTCTTATTGCGTTTTTCCCTCTGCATATTATATACAGTGTGTTATCAACTGCCGAGACGATGTTTCTTTTCTTTCTCTTCAGCGGGCTGCTGTTTTTTGTAAGAGAACAAAAAACAGGGCGATTGATTGACTTGCTTTTTTCCGCCTTGTTCCTCTCAATAGCCACGGTTTGCCGGTTTGAAGGCGGACTTTTTATAATAATAATAATGACAATGCTGCTGATAAAAAATCGGAGAAAAGCATTCTTTTTTGTTTTAATTTCTTCTGTTTTGCCTATCGACTGGATGTGGGGAAATTATCTTGTTAGCGGTAATTTTATGCAATTCCTGTTTGCCAGCGATGCAATCGTAAAAGAGGGCTTTGCTCGTAATCGTGCTTTAGGCCTTAATTTCGGTGCATTTCAAAAGATTTTTTACTGGATAATTCAGATCAAAAGTTACTTTGGATTACCGATATTAATAGGGGGGCTGTGTGCGCTTATTTTATACGGCTTCAAAAAAGAATATAGAAAGACTACATTTTTACTTATTATCCCCTTGGCCTATTTTAGTTACAAAACCTTTATTGAGGAATTGGCCATGCAGCCGCGTTACGGCATGAGCCTGGGGATGCTCCTGATCCCGTATTTTTCCATGCTTTTGGCAAATATATTGAAACAGGTAAAGATGAACTTGCGTAAAACGGTATTTTTAACCTTTATAATATATGTCGTATTTAGGTGTGCGTATTTACAGCTGATCATGCTGCCGCATTCACCCGTTTGGGTAAAGGAAGCAGCTTTATTCCTTCGTAATAATACGAGCATACAAGACGCGATTTATATTGAATCGAAAGAGGACAACATAAAAGAGCCATTAAAGGTTTACAGCGGGCTTAAAGCGGAGCAATTTATTGATTACACACCGTTTTCCAATAATGTCGAAATGTTGAATCCTGACGGAATGGAAAAATTGAAGTTTATCGTGATGGTCTCTAATCAGAGGCTTAAAAACCGGGAAGAAATTTTTAAGATTAACAATTGCAGGATTTATCAGGTTAAGAAAAATGCAGAGTAAAAAAACAGTAATTTCAAATCAAATAATATTAGTCTCATTGATCATGCTTTTGGCGTTTGCAATAAGGCTGGGATTGCTTCTGGTTAGTGATGATTTCCATGGCGTTTCTAACGGAAAAATAATCCGGGCTCAATTGATCCTTAAAAATGACCTGCCCAGAGGAGAATGGTATTCACCTGTGCATCCGCCGGTACATCTGCTGCTTTTAATGGGAGGAATAAAGGTATTTAATAACCCGGCGGTTGTCCCCAGGCTAATAAGCCTGATATTCGGGACTTTACTTCTTTTGCCGTTTTATTATTGCGTTAAATTTTTGTTTGATGAGCAGATCGCGGTATTTTCAATGCTTGCTGTGGCCTTGTATTCAGAGCATATTTTATATAGTGTTATTGCTACATCAGAAACCTGTTTTCATTTTTTTCTTTTTTTATCATTATCTCTGTTTTTGCTTTGCTTGAGAAAGAAATCCGTAAAATACCTGCTGAGTTCGGCTTTGTGTCTTGGGGCGGCAAGTTTATGCCGTTATGAAGGACTCCTTTTTATACCTATGTTTGCTTTTGCGCTTAGAAAAGATATAAAGGACGGTGCGTTATTTCTAATAGCGGCATTAATAGCTCCTGGAATATGGATGTTTATAAATTTTATGTACAGCGGAGATCCGTTGCAGTTTATAAATACTAACAATTTTACTGTTCCTTTGCAGTTTGGCTGGATCCGCAACCAGGGAATTCAAATGGGTTTTATCGAAAAAGCATTATTCTGGCCTGTGTCCTTTATCGATACGCTTGGTGTTTTCATGTTTATTTTTGGGATAGCAGGAATTTTACATTGTTTGTATAGAAGAAAAAATATGCTTATTGCACTTATTTTCTGTTTCTTATTATTTATTTTCATTTTTAGAACTGTTCAAGAGTCTTTGTATATTCAGCCCCGTTATGGAATTACGCTTGGACTTCTTCTGATTCCCTACAGTATTTATTTCTTTAATAAAATTGTAAAAATCATAGAGAAATATACTATAAAAATTCCCGCAACAATAAACCTGCTGCTTATTGCCAGTATGATTCCCGCGATCGGAAGAAGTATGCTTGCGGAGACGCTATATGCGCCTTTATTTGCTAAGCAAACTGCCGCTTATATGCACGAAAATATAAAGGAAGGGGACAATATAATTCTTGACCATTGCGGCGATGAAAAATATAGAGAACCGATCAAGGTTTTAAGCGGTATAAACCCAAAACAATTCGTGTTAATGCCGTACCTTGTGCCTAAAGACGGTCAATGGCTGGCAGACAGAGAAATGTTTTTTAAAGTGATTAAAGAGGCAAAAGTAAATATTTTAATATACTCTCCAAAAGGGGATTTAAAGAATATTCTCAATTTGGAGGAAGGAGGTGAACAGGTATTTGTGGAAGGCTTTAACTTTACTTTATTTGGCAGAAGCGGCCCATATCTGTTCTATAGAGTAAAGGAAGCCGAGGAAGGTAAAAAATACTTGTTCAAGAGTTTTTAAAAAAGTGATTTTCAGAAAAGACGATGCTAAAAATGAAAAAAAATAAATATGATGTATTTTATAAGCTGCTCAAGGACAATGACCTGTATGTGCCGGTTGTTTTATGCCTGGGGGCATTTTTAACGCGTTTTGGATTTTTGGCTTTAAGCGATAATTTTAAAGGCCCGCAGCCGATGCTCAATATTATTACATCTTTACATATTTTTAAGTATCCCGGGTTTATGCAGAATATATACTACCAGCAATTGCCGGTATTTTTATACTCGCTTTTTGCTGTGATAAAGATTGGGGGAGATCAGATACTTTGCGGGCGCCTTCTTTCTGTTTTTTGGGGCAGTATCTCTATCGCGCCTTTTTACTATCTAATAAGCAGAATTTTTACTAAAAAGATCTCGGCATTCTCTGCGCTTTTGCTTTGTTTTTATCCTGTACATGTGATAACCAGCGTGATAACGGTGCCTGATCTCATGGGCCTGTTTTTCCTGCTGAGCGCTTTGTGTTTTTTGCAAGAGCAAAGGAATGTTTTAAGTGCTGTATTTATCTGTCTGGCTACTGCCTGCACATATGTTTCCTGGCTTTTTGTGTTTATCTTGCCTGTTTTTATAACAGCTAAAAAACAGAGTTTTAGGCAAGGATTAAAGGATGCTTTAGGCTTTTTTCTTATAGCCTCTTTCTTTACTCTGCTTTGGATAATGGTCACAAACAATATATACAAAGAGCATAATCTTTTTTATAAAAACTTTTTTGAAGCAAGGTCATTCTTTGAATATTTATTTGCTTTTATGCAGACAGTTTCAATGATAACCAGACAGTTATTCTCTTTTCCTCTGCCTCTTTTATTCCTGTTCGGTCTTGCCGGCATATATCAGAGCGCGAAAATGAGGAAATATTATGATTTTTTTTTCCTGATCGGGGCTCTGGTTTTGGCTTTAGCCTTTGGGATTTTTCGACAAGAAATCAATATTATAGAACAGGGACTGCTGATTCTTTCTATTTTCCTTATTCCTTTTATAATTCTGGGGCTTGATTTTATATTGCGTGTTTTCAGGCTCGGCAAAAATAAATATATGGCGGCTGCTCTTACAATGATATGTTTTAATATGCTGTTTTTAAGCATATATGCAAGGCCTTATCTGCCGAAGAAGATCAAAGACCTGTCTTCCTGGTTAAAAGATAATGTCCAGGACACAAATGCCGAGCTGTTTATTAATAAAGACAATAATCCTTACTTTAGTTCGATAATTATGCTGAGCAGATTGCCTCAGGGGAATTTTCATTACTACAAAGCAGATGATATGGATTTTCTTGAGTTAAAAAGGGATGTAAAAAACTATTTTATTTACTCCGGAGCAATAGATGCGGATATGAGGGAAAATTTCATAGAAGCAGTAAGATTTGATGAATACGGGGTGTTAACACGTTTGGATAAAAAATGAAAGCTATATTTGTGACAAGGGAAGATAATAAAATGCCTGCTGTGCGGGTGCGTTGTCATAATTTCGCAAAGTATTTAGAAAAAGCGGGCATTAATACAGAGGTTTTTTCTTATGCCGATGCACTTGGGGCTAAAAGCGGTAAACAGGAAAAGACTATGTCCTGGGCTCAGAAATGCTTCTATAATTATAAAGCATACCGCAAACTTTCGTCCGAGAGAGCGGTCTTGATAATGCAGCGGTTTAATTACCATTCTTTTGCGCCGCTTTTTTTAAAGCTGCTTAATAAAAATAAGCTTGTGTTTGATCTTGATGATTGGGAGGCAAGAGAAAATATCAGCTATTATTTTAAACTGATTCCCAGCTCAAAAGCAGAGATCATGATGCGCTTTATCGCAAAGCGAAGTGATCTGTGTATTGGCGCAAGCAGGTTCTTGTTCAGCTATCTTTGCCGATATAATGATAAAGTTATTTATATGCCGACGGCGGTAGACACAGATTTTTTTAAGCCGGGTCAAGGAAAAGGGAAAGATAAAGATAAAGATAAAGATAAAGCTCTTGTTTTATCCTGGCTGGGTACAATGCATAGAAAAGATAATGTGGAAAACATTAAATTTCTTATTGAATGTTTTCAGATAGTTAACACGGTATATCCGCAAATAAGACTTGAGATACGGGGTGAGGGGATATTCTATGCGCAGGTGCATGATCTTGTACGCAAGTGCGGTAACGGAAGTGTTTTGCTAAAGACCTGGATAGAGCCTGATAATATTCCCAATTACCTTCAGGGGATTGATATCGGGATTATGCCGCTTGTTCAGGATACAAAATTTAATAAAGCAAAAAGCCCGACCAGATTATTTGAATACATGGCTATGGCAAAACCGGTTGTCGCCTCCCGCATAGGAGAGGCAATAGAAATAATAGATAACGGTGTCAACGGACTGCTTGCGGGAACAAAAGAGGAATTTGTGGTAAGCCTGAAGACACTTATTGGAAACGAAAGCATGAGAAAAACTTTAGGGGAAAACGCTAGAAAAACAATAGAGGAAAGATTTTCTCTTAAAAAAGTCGCGGAAGAACTTGCGAAAGAAATAAAGTTATTATGAAAATCGTTATCGCTAATTCAATAGGAAAAGATAAATACGGCAACTATATAATTCATTCGCCAAGCCGTTGGTCAGAAGCTATTAAAAGCAGGTTTCACTGGTTTGCATATTATCCCTGGGAGCTGGCATATTTATCCTCTCTTTTAAAACATGAAACAAAGCATAACGTTAAATTTATAGATGGATGCTTGCTGCGCCTGGATCAGAAGGCCTACGGCAAACATATTATTGCCGAAAATCCAGATATGCTGATTATTGAAAGCGCAACAAGGATGATTGATGAAAATGTTGAAATGGCGCTGAAAGTAAAAGCGGCGACAGGAGCAAAGCTTATATTTGCGGGGCCTCATGCAAGTGCTTTTCCTCGGGAGCTGATCGATAAGGGGATCGATTATGTGTGTGTGGGTGAATATGAGCTAACTGTTTTAGAAATTGTGCAATCGAAAAAAAGGGATGAAATCCCGGGTCTTTATCCAAATGAGCGCAGGCCGCTTTTGGATGTCAAAAAACTGCCTTGGCCTGAGGATAGCGATATCAGCCGCATGGACTATGCGCGCCCGGGGGAGCCCAGCTGTGAATTTCGTGAGATCCAGATGTATGCAACACGTGGATGCCCCGGAAGCTGCAATTTTTGCGTAGCCAGGCATGTTTATTATGACCAGCCTAACTGGCGGCCGCGAGAGGTGACGGATGTTGTAAACGAAATAAAACACTTAAGGGAAAAATATCCTTTGATGCAGGGAGTTTTCTTTGATGAAGAAGTTCATAATGCCGACAGGCAGTTTATACTCCAACTTACAGGCGCTATTGTTGAAAATGGGCTGAGTGATTTAAAGTTTGAAGCAATGTGTGATGTGAGATTTCTTGATGAGCAGGTAATGATAGCGATGAAAAATGCCGGATATTATAAAATCCGCATTGGCATTGAAAGCGCAAGCGAAAAGGTAATGAAGGCGATGGGCAAAACTATAGATCTGGGAAAAATCATCAGCACGCTTAAAACAGCTAAAAGTATAGGATTAAAAACATACGGCACCTTTACTTTCGGCGCGCTGGGTTCAGATGTTAATGAAGATGAGAAAACAATAAGGTTTATGCGGAATTTAATAGAAGGCAACTTGCTTGATAATCTGCAGCTTTCTATCTGTACCCCCCAGCCGGGAACGCCCTTTTATAATCATGTGAAAGACAAGGGCCTATTGAGAGAAGATATCTCTGGAAGTGATTTTGATGGGGGAAGCGTTGCCGTGTTGGATTATCCTGAGTATACCCATCGCCAAATTGAGCGTGTTAAGGAGAAAGCGCTGCTTATACGTGATCACATTTTTATGAATCAAAAAATTAAGAATGATAGTTTTTGGCAATGGTTGGTTTTTGTTTTTAAACGCTACGGTATTATGGGTTTTTTAATAAAGGCATATAAGAGGGTTGTAAGGGAAACAAAATTCCAAATAATAAAATGGATAAGTTAAGCGTAGTTATAGTTACATGGAATTCAGAGAGCTTTATCCGCAGATGCCTTGATTCGGTTTTTGCGCAGGGGACCGAGGACATGGAGGTTTTTGTTGTTGATAACGGTTCAACTGATAAAACGGTCCAGATCCTAAAGGAATATTCCAGCTCTATTTATTTAATTGAAAACAGTGAAAATAAGGGGTTTTGTTTCGCGAATAATCAGGCGCTGTCAAAAGCCAGAGGAGATTTTATCCTCACTTTAAACAGCGATATGGTGCTTGATAGTAGTTATGTGTCGGAACTGCTGCATTTTTTGAAAGTGAATCCTGAAGTCGGAATGGTTCAGGGGAAGTTTCTTAGGGTGGATAAAGTAACTATTGACGGGTTAGGTTTGCGACTTGGCTTACTTTGGCGTTTATTTAATATTAATGAGGGAAAGGCGGATGCGTCTCAGTTTAATAAGCCGTTCGAGATATTCGGACCTTGTGCCGCTGCGGCGATCTATAGAAAAGAACTAATTACTGATATATCATATCAGGATGAAGTTTTTGATGACCGGTTTTTCTTTTTGGTAGAGGATTTTGATCTGGCCTGGAGGGCTCATAACCGAGGCTGGAAAGCAATGTATGTACCGAGTGCTGTATGTCACCATTATAGAGACAGCTCTATGCATAAGTCCGATTTCCGCCAATATCTTTCTTTGCGTAACCGTTATTATCTACTTATAAAAAATATGGATTTGAACTTGAAATCCGTAATACGGATAATACTTGCAATATTTTTCTATGATCTGCCGCGGCTGGTTTTACTGATATTTGTAAACCGCCCGGCGCTTAAGGCGTTCCGGGAGGTAAGAGAGTACTACCCTCATCTGCTTAAGAAACGCTATAAGGGGAAAGTAAAAAAGTGAATAAAATTACCAGAAGAGAATTCTTAAAAAAAGGCATAAGCATTACTTCAGCTTTAACCTGCTCAGGGTTGTGGCCTTTTTCTGCAGGCGCTCATGACGGCATTCTAAAGCCGCAAAGTGAAGTTGCTATTGTTAAAGGTAATAATATAACCCAAATAACCGAGGAGGCAATTGATCTTTTGGGGGGAATACAACGAATCGTTAGGCCCGGAACTAAAGTGTTCATCAAACCGAATTATATTGCCGGAGGATTTATGGGGCATGATCCGGTTACCTCAGGAGAAATACCTCACCCTGAGGTCGTAGCAGCAGTAGCTCGCCAGTGTGTAAAATCAGGAGCGAAACAGGTTGTTATAGGTGAATGGTTTGAAAGGCCTCTGAAAATTGAGTTTGGCGGTGAAAAAAATAAATATGGAGCCCAGATCAAAAAGCTTGTAGATACAATAAATAAGAAGTTTGGGGAAAAGGTATCGCTTGTGGATTTAAGGAAATATACAAAGTCATTTATCTATGTTCCCTCATCCACTAGTATTAAATGGCTGGCAATACCTGATCTGGTTGCGGAAGCGGATGCGGTAATATCTGTCGCTGTATTAAAGACGCATCATCGTCCGATCTCTGTCACATTCGGCATGAAAAACTTTGTGGGCATAATGCCTTCTATATTATACGGGGAACCGCGGATGAAATTACATGTTGCGGGAATTAATCAGGTAATTCTGGATATTGTAAAAGGAGTAAAACCTAAGCTAACGGTTATCAGCGGGGTTTATGGGATGGAGGGTGAGGGGGTAGTTCTTTCTTTTGGGGGTAAACCTGTTGATGTGGCTTCAAGAATCGGAGGCGCGGTAGTGATCGCCGGGTTTGACCCGGTTGCAGCCGATGCAACAGCGACTAGGCTGATTACAAAGAATTGGCAGCCTCAGCCAAAGGACAATGACTTAGGGGTTCCATGGTATATAAAGCACCTGAGGATGGCCTATGATCAGGGGATAGGCCAGATACACAGTTCATGCATAAAAATTAAAGGGGAAAAACTTGATGATTTGGCAATGTCCTGGCTTATGCCGGAAAAAAATACTTATCCGGAATTACCAAATTATATTTAAAAGAATAATTCTGGTAATTGTTTTAGCCGCGTGCTTAGGTTTTGATGCCCGGGCACAGGAAATGCTTTATTCTTTTGATATGAAGAGTGCGCAAGGCCGCTGGGTACATGCGCAATTAGACGGAAGAGACGTTATTTCAACTGATAAAGAAAAAAACAAAAGCACTGTTTATATTAATATTCCGCAAAGCGGTTATTATCAATTCATGGTAAGTATTTATCACCGCTGGAGGGAATTTTGTCCTTTTTTGTATTTTAAGATTATAGATAGTAAAGGTAACAGTTTTTCGGATTATACTTTTTCTGAGGCCAGGTTTTATCTTAAACCGGGAGAAGGACGATGGGAATACCGCTCTCCCAGCGCATCTCCGTTCTGGCATTTAAATGAAGGCAGGGCGAAAATAAAGTTTTGGGTAGATGCCAAAAATGATTGCTGGGAAGGCAAGGATGTACCGATGGAAGGGGAAATATTTATTGAGAAATTTGTACTTATTCCTGTTGATATGAAACGAATGATGCAGCCTAGTATTAAGGATGAAAATAATATAAAAGATTGAAGGAGATCTTTAGAAAATGCTGATAAAAGATAAATTATCGTGTGCCTGCTCTGTATTGCGATGCCGGGTGTTCAAACAACGTATACCTATTGCCGTACGTTGGCAATTAACGAATCGCTGTACATTGAATTGCGTTTACTGCAATATCTGGAACACCCGGGCGCAGGAACTCTCATATGAGGAAGTTGTTAAAGTTATAGATGAGCTGGCGCAGATAGGTACAAAAAGAATATCATTCAGCGGGGGAGAACCGCTGCTGCGGGAGGACATTGCTGAAATTATAGCTTATTGCAGAAATAAAAATATATATCCTGAAATGAATTCCAACGGGACACTCATCCCTGATAATATTGACGTGATCCGTGGTCTTGATTTTCTTAAGCTTAGCCTGGACGGCCCGGAAGATGCGCATGATCTGCTTCGAGGAAAAGGCTCGTACCGTAAGGTTATCAATGCGGCCGATGCCTGCGAGAGTGAAAAGATAAAGTTCGGTTTTGCCTGTACTTTAACAAAACACAATATCCATAACCTTGATTTCATGCTGGAGCTTGCCGATAAGTATCAAACGATTGTTGCCTTTCAGCCTATAAAGAAGATATACAGGGGGGTAGAAGATATAAGCGGTCTTGTCCCGGATATTAAAGATTTTAAACAGGCGATAACGAAACTGATCAAAAGCAAAAAAAAATTTAAAAATATCCGGAATTCCCTTATGGGTTTGCATCATATCTATAATTGGCCGAGATACAAAAAACTTAAGTGCTGGGCAGGCAGGATATTTTGTATTATTGATGCCAACGGCGATGTCTATCCCTGTGATAGAATAACTTACAAAACGGATTTGCCGAATTGCAAAAAAATGAGCATGAAAGAGGCCATGAATTTATTGCCTGACATAAGATGCCCGGGGTGTGGTTTCTGCGGAGCACTGGAGCTTAATTACCTGATGTCTTTTAGAGTTAAAGTACTGCAGTCTATACAAAAAATATTATCCTAAAACAATAAAAGAAAAATGAATTTACAAAACAAAGCCATTATTGCATTGGAAATTGCAAAAGCAAGGATTTTAAAACTAAAGATTCCAGTTATCCTTAGTTGGGCGGCTACCTATAGATGCAATCAACAATGTTTATATTGCAGGCTGCCTGAAATTGACTCTGGGGAGATGTCTACAAAACAAGCAAAAATTATGATAGATAAGCTGCATAAATTGGGCATGAAAATGATAAATATTACAGGGGGTGAAGCTCTTTTACGTCCGGATATTTTTGATCTAATAGATTATTTAAAATATAAAAGAATATATGTTTGCTTGAATTCAAATGGAATTTTAGTTCCAGCAGGTATTAACCGTCTAAAAGCCCTGGATTTACTCAATCTTAGCATAGAAGGGCCGCAAGCGGCACATGATTCTATTAGAGGCAAGGGCGCATACGATACAGTTATTAACGCAGCTGAGGCGGCTTTGAAATCAGGCATTAAAGTGAAGTTTACTACAACCTTAAATAAATATAACATCAATTGTTTGGATTATGTTATAGAATTAACACATAAATTCAATATAAAAGTGATATTTCAAATATTGG
The DNA here is from genome assembly GCA_043806135.1 of Candidatus Omnitrophota bacterium. GTDB lineage: Bacteria > Omnitrophota > Gorgyraeia > B26-G9 > B26-G9 > JAGLQQ01. The sequence continues at coordinate 6,445 of JAZDHG010000061.1, read as the reverse complement.
ATGTTTATATGCTTGGCACTGTATCGGAAAATCCTTTAAATATTAATCCTGGGCAAGTGCATAAGGCGCTTTCCCGAATTATATTTTTTAAAAAACAATCAAAATACCGCAAGACAATCGATAATTCATTCTTATTATTAAAATATCTTATGTTTTGGCCGGATCTCCCTAGGCTTGAATGCGCGTCAGGAAATATTGTTTTCAGGATAACTCCAACTGGTGTCCTTTTCCCGTGTGCGAAAGCAACATATGAAAAATTAAAGATGAGTAACTATTCCATTAATTTATTAACGCAGGATTTAGAACAAATTAAAACAGTATTCAATTCCTTTTGTTATCCAGGGAAAGAATGTACTTGTGCCTGTTCAAACAGACTGGTTGCTAATCTAGTATGGAATTTAAAAATTTAGAAATGAAAGAGAGCGATGAATAAAAAGCGAATAAATAGCCAAATATTAATTTTTGTGATTATGACCTCAGGATTTCTTGTGCGTATTTTTAATATTGGTAAGGACAGTTTATGGATTCCGGAAGCAAAGGTGGTATGTTTTTCTCAAAAAGCAGTAAATGGCTTATTTAACTATTCAGATGCGTATCGGCCTTTATATCTGCTGCTTTCAAGAACGTGGATATCTTTTTTCGGCACCAGTGAAACTTCTGTACGTTTTTTGCCGGTTATCCTGGGGGTGATCTCCATTTTCTTTATCTATAAGATCGGGGAAATCCTGTGGGATAGCCGTACCGGCATTATCAGCGCGTTGATACTTGCAATGTCTGCATTTCATGTTTATTTTTCAAGACAGGGGAAAGGAGTTTCGGCTTTACTGGTCTGTTTATGCCTGCTTTCATTTCTGGTTATGTTAAGGATACTCAAAAAAAATAAACCCATGGATTATGCAACCAATGTTTTTTTGCATATTATGATACTTCTAAGTCATCCTTTCGGTATATTCTGGCTCATAACGCAAAATGCATGTTACTTTGTCTGGGGTGCGGCAAAAGATACTAAACGCTGGTTGATCTCCATGATTACCTTGACTGTTTTTCTTATCCCTTGGTACTTGTTTATCATTTCCTTCAATCCAGAGCAGCATGCGGCTAATTTCCTTAAACCATCACTTATAATTTTTGTGCAGATTTTAGAGATTTTCAGCTGTGGAGGTTCTCGTATAGCCGGAGCAGGAGAGGGGTATTCTATCAGCAAAGTACATATGATCGCTCCCTGGATACTGACAGTGATTTTTATTCTGTCCTTTTTGGGTGAATTATTTCAGACTCAGAGGAAAAAGTTTGCTGATTGTGCTCCTGAAGTAAATAGAAAAGATATACGGGTTAAGGCAATGCTTCTTATTTGGATGCTATTGCCGGTTATCTTGACATATTTGTACTCGATACTAATCAGGCCCATATATTGGCCGCGCTATGTGATCTATGCTGCGCCGGCCTACTATTTAATTATCGGGCGCTTTATTTCAAAAATCGACTTAAAGAAACGCGTAATTATTTTGCTGCTTATAGCTGTTCTGTCATTTTTTGCTCTAAAAAATGTTTATTTTCCTGAAAGAAGCGGAAATTACAGGCAGGGGATAGATTTTTTGAAAAAAAATCTAAAGCCAGGCGATACTATAATTATCTCTCCGGCTGAGATGATGGCCGTAGTCTGGTATTATCTCGAATATGACGATCATAAGATTTTGGGCTGTATTGATGATGAACGGGGACTGCTGATAAACGGAAAATGGGAAACGGATTTCATTTATAAGGGCAATAGAGTGATATGTCTGCAGTTTGAGCAAATAGAAAGGTTTAACGAAAAATTCGATTTTGAGCAGTTTAATTTAAATGCGCAAAAGATCTGGTTTGTTTACGCTCCATACTGGGCACTTAACAGTAATTCTGAATTTTTCGATAGATTCTTAAGCGATAGATACTATTTGCAGGAAGAAAGGCTGTTTGCGCATGATTATTTTTTTATTAAGGGTTATTCGGCTAACAGGGATAATGTTGAAATCTACGGCAGGTGAATGAATGTGCGGTATTTGCGGAAAATATAATTTTAGCTCAGAGAATAAGGTTGATGAGGCCTTGGTTACAAAGATGAATGCCAGACTGTACCGTCGCGGTCCTGACGGGGCGGGAACCTGGCTGGGAGATAATGCCGGTTTTGGAATCCAGATGCTGCACATACGCGACCGCGAAAATGGACGGCAGCCGTTTCACTCTGAAGACAATAGCGTAGTAAGTGTGCTGAACGGAGAAATATATAACTATAAAGAGTTAAAAGAATATCTCCTAAAAAAAGGACATAGCCTGCATACGAATTGTGACGCTGAGGTTATTAGTCATCTTTATGAAGAGCACGGTGCTGGGTTTATTAAAATGTTAAACGGAATGTTTGCTTTGGCGCTTTATGACCGGGAAAATGGAGTTTTTTTACTGGCTAGGGACAGAATGGGTATTAAACCGCTTTATTACAGCATAACCAAAGATGGGGTTGTATTTTCATCTCAGTTGCTTTCACTTATGCAGGATAAAAGTATTTCGGATGAACTGGATCCAAAGGGCATTAATTGTTACTTTTCTTACAATTACTTTCCGATTGATTATACGCCTTTTAAACAGGCTAAAAAGATCATGCCGGGACATTATTTGCTCGCGGATAGTAAAGGACATAAAATTGAGAAATACTGGCAGTTTAATTTCAAAAAGCACAAGGTTTGCTCTACTAATGAATATGTTGAAGAATTTAAATCAATACTAAAGAAAACCTTATGCGACCAGCTTGTCTCAGATACTGCTTTAGGTGTTTTCGTAAGCGGGGGGATAGATTCTGGCATATTGGCATATTATACAAATAAACTTCAGAACGGCTGTAAGGCATTCAGTGTCGGATTTCGCGAGAAAACATTTGATGAGAGGCCATACGCGCGTAATCTTATGAAATATATAAAGGCAGATCATTACGAGATTGAATTGCCTGAGAAGCTTGCTTGTCTTATGGATAAGTTGAGTGATTCACTTGATATGCCTGTGGGGGAGGGGTCTTATGTCCCTCTTTTTGCCTTGTCTGATTTTGCCAAAAAACAGTCAGGAGTTATTCTCTCCGGTGAGGGGGCGGATGAATTATTCGGCGGATATCAGATGTATATCGCCGATATTGCCGCCAAATATTATAAAATGATACCCCCAATTATAAGAAATAATTTTCTTAAGACGGTTATAAGAGCAATACCTATGAGGTATGAGTGGATGAATTGCCGGCAAAAGATGGATATTTTTTATAAGGGCATTGCGGATAATAATGCTGTAGCACATTATTTCTGGAGAGAAATATTCTCGGTCGGAGAAAAAAAAGAGCTGTATGATGTAGATTTTTTGAAAGTTCTGGATAAAACAGATTCTTTAGCAGAACCTTACTCTTTATTTAATTCCAATTACAATCTGGCGAATTCAAGTAACTATTTAGAACAGGCCATGTTTTTTGACACCCGTGTATGCCTGCCTGACGGGATGCTCCATAGGGTAGATATGGCAAGTATGTACAGCTCTCTAGAGGTAAGAGTCCCGTATCTTGATAACCGTATGGTTGATTTTGCCCAGCGGCTGCCTTTAAACCAAAAAATCAGAGGCGTAAAGGGAAAGTGCTTGCTGCGCAAGACATTACAGTCTGAGCTGCCGGATAATATCTTTTCCCGGCAAAAGCATGGGTTGAGTGTTCCGGTGAGTAAATGGCTTAGATATGACCTGAAAGAATTTGCTGAAGAGCGGTTATTGGAGAGCAGCGCAGTTCATTTTATTAATAAAAATTATATACGGGATATGCTTGCAAAGCACTGCAGCGGTGAGATCGATGCAGGTAGAAAATTGTGGAATATGCTGATTTTTGCTGTTTGGATAAGTAAAGTGAAAAGATAATAAAGTAGACGTTGATTACTTTTTTTGTGCAAACCCTAAAGGCTGGAATGAGCCGGGTTCATGGCCTATTATTTATAAGCTTTTTATTTTTAATAAATAAAGGATTCGCTGATGGGCAATAACGCAGTTAGGTTAAAATCTTTGTTGTTTTTTTTCGCATTATTTTCCTTGCAATTTATTTGTGTAACTGGTTTTTCGTTGGAACAAACAGGTTGTTTTGAAATCAGTCCCTGGAAAGTAGGACAGTTTGCCGAATACAGGATAGTAAGTCTTGAAAATGAGGGGATGGATAACAGATATAAAATTAGAATAACGGCAAAGGAAACATTAGGAGGAATTGATTATTTTTGGATCAATTTGGACATCTATGAATCTGGAACAAGACAGATTTCTTTTAAAGGGCTGGTTAAGCCTTTTTACAGCATTGATTTTTCTAGAAATCCTGGCTTGTTCATTTCTGAAGGCATGATTTTTTTATTCCGAAATGCAAAACAGCTTTTTGTCACTCTTAGTGATACGCCTGCCTACGAGATAGATCCAAATATTTTCGTTAATCAGCCGGATATTCTACAGGGCACCTTTTACAAGAACATTCCGGATGAAAAAAATACTGTTGATTTCTCAAAGCTGATGGTCAGCCCAAAAGAAGAGAAAATTACTACCCCAGCGGGAAATTTTACATGTTATCGTTTTAGTGTAAGTACTGATGAAGCAGATGAATTTACGGATGAAGGATTTGATTTGTGGCGGTCTTCTAAAGTGCCGTTTTTGGGTATTGTAAAACTAGAATTTTCTAAAACAAAATATCAAAAGAAATGGAAATATCAGTATGAAAAGTTAACCACAGGCACAGATAACTGGCTGCTGCGTTTTCTCAGGAGATTTCTTAATAAACAGGTGTTTTCTATTGAGCGCAGCGATATGCATACAATCAGGCTTTTAAAATACGGAGAGGGTAATTGAAGGTTATTGATTCCATTAATGATAATTTTAAAAAACTGCAAATTAAAAAAAACGATCGCATGGCAATAGTAACAATTATTGCTGCAATTTTTATTTATACTTTGCCTTTATTGCTGCGCTTGGATAAAGCATTAACTCTTACTAATAAAAATTGTCTTGCTGCTTGGTACCGCACATATTTTTTAGGTTTATACCCATATGCTAGTGTTGTGTTTGAACACAAGTTTCCTTTTTGGTCTGCATTTCGCGAGGGAGGATTTTATTGGTTAATGTATCCGACGGAACTCTCTTGTAATATATTTTCTCTTTTTATGCTGCCTTTTGGGGTAGTTAAAGGACTTAATTTTAGCTGGTATATTCTTTACTACCTTGGAGCTTTGTCGATGTTTTATCTGACAAGGTTTGTTTTAAAATTTAACATTTTTGGTTCGATTTATGCTTCGCTTGTTTTTTCTATGTGCGGATTTTTCCCATTTATGCAAGGGCTTGGACTTTGGACCAGAGAGACGCTGCTTTTGCCGCTTTTGGTAGGATTGTTTTTAAAGGCAAAAGAAAATAAAATATTTATTTTCTTAGCGGGATTGGTGTTGAGTTTGTTTGTGCATACTGTCTTATTTTTCCCGGTAGTTATCCTGTTCCTTTTTCTTGTAAGTATTTTAAATCCTACCGAAAATAATAATTTTGTTTTTAGACTGAAAAAAGAAAATTTAATCGTGTTTTTCAGCTGTTTATCTTTGGCATTACTTTTTTCTGCTTATAAATTACTACCGGTGATTGAATTACTTACTTCTGATATGAGGGTAAGCGGGCTGGTATATAAAAGTGCAATCCATCAGCCAAATACGTTATCCTTATTCTTGCGTCATATGCTAGTTCCGGAAAATTTAAATGTGGGCACAATGTACATAGGATTTGCCCCTTTGTTCCTGGCTATTTTATCGATGGTGGTTTTTTTTAAGAACTCAAAAAAGTGGATTTTTATTTTATTGATTTTTATAATTTTATCTTTTGGGCCGAATGCTTTTATTGATTTACACTATTTCTTATGGCATTTGCCGATTTTTAAGTCAATGCGAGAAATCTCAAAATACTATTCTTTAATTATAGTATTTATTATAAGTCTGCTAAGTGGTAAGTTTTTCAGTTTATTTGACTACAGGAAGCCGTTAAAAGTGACGACCATTTTATCAATATTTCTGCTTATTTTTACATTTTGTGATCTTTTATGGGCAAATGCCGGCTATTTTAATATTTATAATACGAAAACAAGTTTCTCTAAACCGGATAACTATTCAGGCAATGTTAAGGCTATCAATATCCATAAGGGGGATGAAGGTATTACCGATCCTTTGCGGCTGGCATTGTATCTAAAGGGGTTTGGACTGGTAAACGCGCAATATCATAAGTTTGTTCAATTTTTTAAAGAGTCTTATATAAGTCCCAAGTATTTTATAATGCCGGAATATGCCTTTATAACTCCCAGCACAAAGCTTTTTGTATTGTATAATCCTGTTTATCAGGGGGAAGCATATTTTTTAGATCAAAAAAATAAGGTCGAGTCTTTTTC
>JAZDHG010000060.1:0-9624 GCA_043806135.1 Candidatus Omnitrophota bacterium | reverse complement strand
ATGCGAAACAACTTTCCAGACATTATGTGAGTTGCTCTTATAAACAGTCCTTAAATAAAGTTCCTTTTTCCCATCCTTCTCGCGATAATAATAAAGAGTAAATGCCGGTCTACCTTGCAAACCTTCTGCCTCATAAGGACTGGATAAAAAGTATGCAGAACCGTTTAGTGTTATTTTATATTCAGGAGCAAGCCCTTTTTCAATCAACTGTTCGGCACTTAATTCTCCATCCTGTATTTTAAATACGCTTGAGTCATTAAGTAGATTATTGAACTCTGTATTGTCAATTATTTTTTCTGCAAGATTATTATTAACTTTTTCTATTAAAGGTGTAGTTTTAGAAGAATCAGGATCTTCCTTTGCCGGCTTTTTGTTTTCTTTTGCTAAATTATAGCCAGACTCTGTTAAATTAGTTCCCGCAAGCCAATTAATAATATTTAGCTTATCATTGGCACTTACTTTTGGTAACACATCAAATATTTTTTCTACCAATTCAATGTTAGTAGATTTTGTCAGATCTAAATATCCTAACGTGACCTGTTCATGCAGAGTTTTAATATCAGCATCAAAATCCTGTTGATTTTCGGTGCCGACTAACGCAATACTTATTAAATTTCTCTGTTTTTCATCCATAGAATAAGAGTTGACTAAACTGCTAACTGCAATTTTCTTAACAACATCTTTATCAATACTACTTATTACTGCTTCTATTTTCTCTACAGCTTTAAATTTATCTACTGATAAATTTGGCTCGACAAAAATCCTTACCATTTGATAATTAGCAGCATCTTTTTCCTTTTCCGGATCAAATATGCTTACCAAATTATTAATAGTCTCCATAGTTACAGGAAGTGAATTTTGCATTGCTTCCAACTGGGTGCGTTTTTGTTTTAATTGCTCACTTAAACTCTTAAGCTCCTTGGCACTCTTAGGAGTATCGAAATATAAAGCTTTATATAGATTGTTGATCTCATCTTCAAGCAATATCTGATGATCTAAAGAAGCTAAGTTGGTCTTCATATTTTCAGGGAGATTGACCATCAAATATCTCTTTAAAGTAACAGTGGGTTGCCCTGTAAACTGTTTTACATTTTCAGGTTTCTGCAGCCCCAACCTGGCATCTTCGCTCATACTTGCACCAAATAAATCAGATGCATAAGCAAAATTCATCAGCTTATCCACAGTATTTTCATTAAGCTGAGAAAGATCAACATATCCCATGTCTATCAGCGCAGTAGCAATATCTCCCGTTTGCTTCTTTTCTTCAGGAGGGATAGCCATCCCAGGGATAGCCGACAATATCATATTCTGCTCTTTAGGTGACAAATTATCCAGTTTCTTATACAGGTTATCAACATACGATTTGCCTGTTTTTGTAAGCGTATTATCGGATCTTAAGAGTTCATGTTTTTTCAAGAAGTCAGCTTGCGGTGCAGCATCAGATCCTGTAAAAACATTCTGTTGCACTTGAGCTAAGGTTGTACTTGTTTCTGAGGACTTAGATTGCCCAAATACTGCTCTTGCCGGTAAGTCACTTCTTTTTATTTTCTGGCTTATCAACGTGCGAATACTCTGATAAGTATTATCTAAGCTAAATAGATTGCGTTCACGTGTCATTTCTGACTGAGTGATATCTGCATTTTCGTCTAAAAATGTAACTTCTGTTTCATAATTTTTATTAAAAATCTGTTGGCCTTTTTCAACAAAGTTATTTAACAGTTTTTTGTTATTCTCAGAAAGCCTATCAGTAAATTCTTTTTCTTGACTCAGTGCTTCGAAGAACTTCTGGCCTTCAGCTAATCTGTTTTCAAGATATGCTTGAGTTTCTTCAGGGGTGCTACCACTATTATCCTGATCCTGTCCTAATTTATTCCACAATTCAAGCAGTTTGTCTTCAATTACTTCATACTCAGTTTTCCCGCCATCCTTATTTAGATCATAATGCTCCTTTACAGCCTTTAAATATGTACTCAGAATAACTCCTCCATATTTAAATATGCTTTCCCCAACAGCAAAAGCTGCATGACCTAAAATCTTGTTTTGTCCAACAGCAGGAGCTCCTGCTGCCTGATCTTGCATTTTTTTCAACAGACTAATACCGGCATGTCTTATAGCATCATCTATTACATTTAAGGTTATTTTTTGCACTTCTTTGTTCTCTGTGGTTATTAATTTTTGAAATACATCTACTAAATCTAAAGATCCTGTTTTTTCTCCAACCATATATACCAAACGTTTATTAAACTCTTTAGCGTTTTGTTCGCCAAAACCACGCATACGCCCAAATCCCTGCATAGCATTGGTCAGCATTGTTCCTTCATCCATAACATCAATAAACTTTGTGCGCTCATCAGCTTTAAGATCAAGGCCAAAAACATCTCCTACATTACAAAGAAGAACTGTCTGCATAGCAGTATCAGTGTTTAAAAGCATCCGAGAAACATTGTCTTCAAGACTCAATACTCCATTTTTAATTTCTATACCATCGGAAAGATTTCCATTAAATTCGATAAAGTCATTCTGTTGGCTATCCCATCTGTAAAGGGTCCAAGTATCACTAGAATCATGAGAGACAAACTGAAAATTCTCTTTATCAGCCATTTTGCTTAAATGTTCTTTCAGTGCTCGCTTAATATTGGGTTGACTTAAGCCTTCTGCCTCAGGAATAATAATATAATTTTGATGCGCAGAGTTATCAACAGCTTGCGACAAAATACTGCTTGAAAAAGCTTCTTGTATATTCGCAACCCCTTCTACCGACTCAAGCTGAGCTTTTGCAAAAGGACTTGCCTCTGCCATTGCCACTACCAGCGCCTGAAGCGTTGCCCCTGCTTTTTCACCTTTCACTTTAGTTAAAAGTTTGTCCATAACATCATTCATCACTGCAGGATTACTCTTAGCTTGCTGCAGGTCAAAAATAGCTGTAGCTAATGTATCTTTCATCTCATTTGAAGTAATATTCAAACTAAATAATATTTTATCGACCATCTCAAAGAACTTTTCATTACCTTTTTCAGCAAGAACCAGTTTTCCGTCTACTTCCGTCCTTTTAATAGCTGTATTCTTTGCGATAAGTCCTGCCTTTTTAATAAACAAATCAGACTCTGTTATGCCTAAATAACCAGCAATTGTGTTACGAAGGTCATCTTTTGAAACATCCACATATTTAAGAACCAATTCATCACGTTCACTACGGTCTACTTTTATCCCTAATGCATTTACCATACCTGCAATCAAATTATACGTACCTGTCATGGAACTTATATCAGAACCATTAGTTAGAGCAATTGAGAGAAATTCCAGATAATTAGCCTGAGTAGATTCCGGAGTTGTAGTAACAGTGTCTAAATTAGGCTTAATTCCCTCAGCTGTTATATCTTCTTGTCCTTCTAGTTTGCTTTGATTTTTCTCATAAGCATGCGCGGCCAGTCCAAAATAGTGTTTAACTGCCGCATCATAAGGATTGGAGAACTGACGAGTTATATCTAATTTACCAAAAGATACAGGCACAACTTGCAAACCACGATTGTCTTTCAAGGACTTATTTATAAAATCATCACTTAGGCCATATTTTTCATCTCTTAATTGCTTTTCATCACTAAAATTAAATACTCCCCAGGTTACCCCCTCTGCCTCATTAGTAAAACGGGCCAAAGCCTTTGTGACAGATCTTACATGGATAAGCTCTTCTGATGTATTGTAATCAGTTCCATTAAGCATTGCCTGTGTCCAGTCTGACCTCCCCAAATATTTCTCTTGGTTAAGATAATCAGCTAATTGCACATAAAAAGCATTCTTGAAAACAGGAGCTATATCATAACCTCTGCTATTAGTTGATAATGTTAATAGCCTTAAATCAGCATAACCGGTTTTTTGATTGATTACAGCGCCTAAGCGTTCTAACTCAGCCGCCCTTTGTTTTATGAAATCACCTACAACAACAGTTGCCTTCTTTTGATCCTCTGTTAAATGAGTATCTTCTCCCCTGCCTCTTATAAAGTTTTGGCCATAGATAGTATGAATTTCATCCTGTACCAGCTGTACATTATTTGTAAGCGTATCAAATAGTTTATTTTCCACACTACCTACAGTTCTCTTTGAATCTGTTAAAAATCCAAATACTGAAGTTTGAGTAAACACAACCTTTGTCTTTGGACTTCTTGCTTTGTTTAGCATTTCCTGAGTGTGTGATTCAGTAGAATCTATGGACATATGAGAACCTGTTCCCAGCAAGCTGTCATATAACTCTTTGGCATTCCCATCATACGCCTCGTTAAGCTTGCCTTTATCAGAAAGAATTATCACCGCTTTATTTTTCCCATGAATTAAACCGGCCAGCGCATTAAGGTGTATTAAATATGAAGTCTTTCCAGTTCCGGTACCAATTTCATGTCCCATTGTCGGATTACTGATAAACTGCAGAAATTTATCGCGTTGCATATCTGTTAATTCAGTAAGTTTAAGTTCATTCTCGCGTCCAGTAGCAGCATAAACCATCTGTGCATCTACTTGTTTAACTTGTTTTGTCGAAAGTTGACTCTCAAGGTTTATGGCTATAGTATCCGCTAAATCCTGAGTAAGTACCATGTCATTATTTACCCAGCTTGCTCCTTTTAATACTCCAAACAACGCCTTAGAGTCAATCGAAGCAATTATTATCCCATTATTCTCTTGTGTCTTGATTATTCCATTAATTTTATTAACCAATGGATCCATGTTCTGGCGTGATTTTACTGCTTCAAAAGAATGAATTATTTTTGTTAATTTATCGGCAAATCTTACAACTTCATGCTTACTCGCATCTTGAGCAACAATTTTATTACCTCCGCGTTCCGTAGGATCGATATCCCATCTAAGGTCTCTATTGACATCTAGTCCCTTAGGAACCATATTAGGACTAAGAAGAGATGATATGTTTTCGCTTCTTTCATGTGCATCTGCCATATTAGCATATTCAGCTTTTAATTGAACTATTGAGCTCAATCCTGTCTCTTTGCTAATGGTATCTTTACTGGTTAAACCTATAGAATGGACTTTATCCCCATTAAGGTATCCAGTGATGACTATATGCCCTAGTTCATCTGTTACCGCTTCTAATTTATCAACACCGCTAAACTGTGTTAAATTCACCCCGTTTTCATATTGGACAGTAATATTAGCCTTGCGGAATTGATTAGCATTTTTTATAGCAGAGAAAATGCTCATTAAATTCTTTGGTTTAAATACGCCTTTTTGTGTATTGGCTGCGCTAAACACAGAAGAGTGTTGATCACCGGTTACCTGAGCGGATATGGCTCCGTCTTTCTGGTCAAATTTAAAAACACCATTTTGATAAACCGTAACTACAATATCATGAGCATCACTATGTTTTAGATTTAAAGATTCTGCCAGCTCTTCTGTTGTTTTCCCTTGGAACTGTGCAATTGTTTCAAGTTTAAGGTCCAATGTATTTACTAGATCTACTTGAGCTCCCTGAAGTGTTTTGGTCCCTGAATATAAAGTTTGATTAAACTTAGTGTCAAGCTGAGAAAACATCTGATCTATAGTAGTAGTTTTTTCAACATTCTCAAGCCCTTCTATTTTATTAATTGAGCCAATGATGTTATCTAGTTTATCTTTACTTACAATAGTTTCTAAAGATATATTTCCTATATCTAATTTCCCTATTAAAAATACTACTGACATACCGGAAATACGGCTGAGTTGCAGTAAATTTATCATATTAGATATTCCCGGCGCGTTGTACCCAATATTCAGTGATTGTACAACCAATTGCGGAGTCGTGTTCAATACTTGAGATATAGCCCCCAAAGAGATGGTACTAAAAGTTTTAGCATTGGAAATTTTTTGAGCCTGGATTATCTTTTCAGAGGTAAGACTAAAATGATCTCTTAAAATTGTTTGGACTTGTTCTTCGGTTTTACCGGAAAACTCAGCTATTTCTGACATACTGGATGTTAAAGTTGTATTTGACTGCGCAAAAGATAAATCCAGCTTTGCAGCCAAGGTATTCATGCTCGTAGCGGTCTCCTTTCCCTTCCCAAGGATCACAGCAATATCAGACAAAGTAGTTGTTTTTAATTCATGGCTAAGTTTAAGCTGAGAAATATGTTCTGAGCTGAAACCTATTGTTTCTAAAACAGACTCTATGGAACGGCCGCTTACCATTGCTAAAACCGGTAATGTAAAATCAGCTGTAACCGGTGGATTGATGTATTCAGTGTTTAGTGCTGCAGCCAAGCTACTTAGGGATACATTTTTGTTTTGTTGAGTTTGATGTAAACTAATTTGACCTAAAGTAACTCCTCCGCTTGATAATTGACTAATTAATCCGCTCATTTGTTCATTGCTAAAGCCAAGCATTGTCTGCAGTTCATTTAAACCAGTAGATCCATTAATAGTATTCAAATCAGCGGGCTGCAAATGTTCAGAGTAATGTGCTTGCACCTGATCAACTAACGCTTTCGCCGTCTGTCCCGTGATATTTTCCAAATCATTTATATTATTTACTCCAGCTTTTGACAGAACATCAATTTCACTTCTACCCTGATATTCACTAATGGATTTTGTTGTTGTTGCAGCATTAGTTCTCATAGCTGTAGGGCCACCGGGAAAGAAAAATTCTACTAAAAATTCTTGAGCCCACTTAGGACATCCTGCAAGCTGAAGAAGTTGTCCAGCAACTCGTTCTTTAACACCTTCTTCAACTATCCCATTTATTAACCGACTTGATGATCTACCTAAAAAGCTACTTCCTAACTTAACTTCACCTACATCTCCCAGGACAGAAGCTCTGGTTGTACTAAGTGAAGCCACAACAGGAGCTAGCAAAAACATACCTAATGCAAATACACCAAGTGTAGCATTACTGGACCAATCGCCAATAACAACATCTTTCATAAAAATATCAAGCGTAAACTCTGGTCTCCCGATAAAAGGAGAAAGAATATATTTGTAAATCTGCGCAGCTGGGTTACTTTCAGGCAAATAATTCACAGCTAATTGACCTGAAAACCATAATCCCGCGTTCAATGTCTTCATATAGCCAAAAGACCTTCCTAAAGCAGTCCACGCTGGTTGCAGTACTTTTTCAGAAAAAGGTAAAATAATTTTTCTAGTCTCTATATTACTAGCTATAGTCCGCCCAGTTAAAGACAAAGCTTGTCTTCCTATTGCACCTGGAAGCTCGCTAATACCACTTTTAAGCATAGTTATAAATGGTGTTGCTCCGTATTTCGCAATCTTCAAAGCCCCAAGGCCTAATAAACTAACCGCAATACCAGCCCCAGCCACAACATGGCCCCAAGTAACTTTACTACCAGCAATACCGTCATGCAAGAAACTAGCCCCATGGACATCGCCTCCAACAAAAAGCATTCCAGCAAGTGTACGAATAACAGAAGCTCCTTCAAACAGAGCAACTTTCAAAAATCCTGCTTCCTCCCCATTTGCTCTGGCTTTAGCAATATCGTCACCCCAACTCATATAACCAAAAAATCCAGCAGCCAATGAAAGTGCACTTGTTGCAAGAGCGGAAGTTAAATAAATTTTTGTGCCTAAAGAAAATGCACTTATTGCTGCAGTTAAAGCTCCCGCGCTGCCTAAAGCTGCAACAAGTGAAGTTATTCCCGTACCAATAGCTCCAAGAACAGACGCTCCTACTCCGATAATAACCGGCGCAAAAACAACAGTAGCAACAACTGCCACAGCTGTTCCAACCACTATTATTTTATCACTGTGGTCATACCAGAACATTTTTAAATCACTAGATCTACGATCTAACCAAGTACTCTTATCAGCACTTATAGTTGCACCAGACAATGCCCTCGCAATACCACTAAGAGTCTGATTAGCATCATTCGAATTAAAATTTATTTCCTTTCCTTTATAATGTATGACTAATTCGCTCATACTAGCCTTTTTATCATAAGCACGCGCTCTATGCCAATCGACACTTTTTCCACTCTGATCAATTATAGTAGGGGTACCATTTTCATCGATATTTGCAATTAGATAATTTCCCTTTGCCCATGACAGATCCTTACCGGCAACAATTATTCCGCTAATATTACCACTGCCATCCAGCTTTATAATTTTAGCATTAGCATTGACCGCTACGATTCCTGCTGTGAGTTCAATCCCGCCCTTGCTAACACTGCCTTTTACTCCCGGATCTATCTTAAAGATGGTATTTCCATCTGATGATAAAACCAGCAAAGGATTATTATTTGAAACATTCATTAGAACATCGCCATTGGTCAACACCCATTGATTATTTTTGATTGTAAGAAGCTGCTTTTCTTTTACAACAACATTTCCATCAGATCCTGTATATGCTTTAATAATGTTTTCAGTTATTCCTTTACCGCCTTTTTCTCCAGTTCCTGCAGCTATTTGTGTCATTTTTTGATTAGAATAGAATTCTGTTTGAGTCAAAATCTTCGCATCGTTAATAACTAATTCTCTGGTATTACTATTTTTTGATATGCTATTACCGTTGATAAGAAGAAATTCCTGTGCTGGTTTTACAACTACAGCAGTTCCATCACTGCGAAACATTTTCACTGCCTCTTTATGTAAAAGAACACCCGTATGCTTATTCCCCTTTTCATCACGTCTAACAATATCTCCTTCAATACTAACCAAACTATTGTCTATATCGTATACAAAGCTGACTTTTGAATCAGCGTTCCAATCTGAAACGATCTTATAATTTTCGCCTTTTATATTAAATGTTTCACCGGCATAATCTCTGGCTAAACGAGTTTCTTTATATACCGGCATAATATTATTGCCTATTTTCTCGACTACATATTGCCTTGTTGTTTCTTTACCGTTTTCCTTAGTTGTAACATTAAAGCGTTCGCCAATATTTATTTTATGGCCGTCAAGACTTAATACACTTGTTTGCGAAATAACTATTTTGCCATTGACCTCATCTGCCTTAAAGGTAAACTCTCTTGTAAGCTGAACACTTTTAGCGTCATAAGAAACAGCATTTTTATAGACATAGTAAGCTTGAACTTTATCGCCGTCTTTCATATTCAGCTGCAGCTGACCGTTTGCATCTCCGACAAAATACGCCCCGCTTTTGTAAGTCAATTCGCCAACCTTTAATCCGCCTTCTCCGGCTGTTAATCTGGCGCCTTTGACATTGAAGATCAATGCCTTGTAATCTCTGACTTCAACTATTCCTGTATATGTATACCCGTTTATAGCATCACCTGAAATAATAATATTTGTTATCTTTGTGCTTTCCGGTTTCTGTACTTGAGCAGTTGTTGTCGGAGTACCTGCTGTTTCTTTGCTGCCAGGTTCATACCCCTTATTAGCCTCATATACTCCCTGCTTTAATATTAATCCTTTATCAGTTATAGCAAATACAGCGCCCAGTTTCTCCTTGCCGTCTGAGCTTGTGTATTTACCTAAGATTGTCCAGTCATTCTTACCACTGACCACACGGATCTTCGCATTTTTATCTACATCTACATATACAGCTCCGCTGCCGTCTGCTCTTAACTTACCTATATATCCATCTTTCGTACCGCTTATGCTTTCTACTTTCAAAGATTGGCCATTTATATCTGTGGCTAATCCGCTCTTGATATAGACATCACCCTGAGC
>JAZDHG010000059.1:0-21058 GCA_043806135.1 Candidatus Omnitrophota bacterium | reverse complement strand
TTTTTCGGTTTTTTCAATAGCCTCAGCATTTTTTATCAAAATACCGGACTGTGCTCCGCGGCCGACACCGACCATGATCGACATCGGCGTTGCCAGTCCTAACGCGCACGGACAGGCAATAATTAAAACCGCAATAGCATTGACCAGCGCGTACGCCAGCGCCGGCTGCGGGCCCCATAAGGACCAGATAATAAATGTGAGCACCGAAATCGCCATCACTACAGGCACAAAAACTCCCGCCACTCTGTCGGCCATGCCCTGGATGGGTGCCCGGCTGCGCTGCGCTTTTGAGACCATCTGAATGATCTGGGCCAGTAGCGTCTGCGAGCCGACTTTTTCTATTTTCATGACAAACGAACCGGTTTGATTCACTGTCGCCCCGATAACCTTATCCCCGGCTTTTTTTTCTACAGGCACAGGTTCTCCGGAGATCATCGATTCATCGATCATGCTTTTTCCCTCAATGACAATACCGTCAAGCGGCACCTTTTCGCCCGGCCGAACATGCAGCAAGTCTCCTTTTTGAACTTGATCTACAGAAACCTCTTCTTCTTTATTATTACGGATAAGATGAGCGCTCTTGGCTGCCAGGCCCAGCAGCGCTTTGATCGCCTGTCCTGTTTTAGCTCTTGCCCTTGCTTCCAGATATTGCCCCAGAATAACCAAGACCGTAATTACAACCCCGGCTTCAAAATACACTCCTAAATGCCCTTTCATTTTCAATGACTCCGGGAAGAACTGCGGCGCTACGACCGCGGCGGCGCTGTAAAAATAAGCCGCTCCCACACCCATGGCGATCAAGGTAAACATATTCAAGCTGCGATTGACGATCGATTTCCAGGCGCGTACAAAGAAAAATCCGCCTGCCCAGAAAATAACCGGTGTTGCCAGGATGAGCTGAATGAACACAGACATTTTTCTGGTTATAAATCCATAGTGCAGGCCGGGGATCATCTCTTCGGCCGCCAAAAGCAGCACTGGTACTCCCATGACCAGACCGGCCAGGAATTTTCTTTGCAGTATTTTGATTTCTTTATTATCGGAGGTATTATCGGTTGTTGCGTTTTTAGGTTCTAAGTTCATCCCGCACTTCGGACAATCTCCAGGTTTTTCCTGTTCAATTTCCGGATGCATAGGGCAGGTATATTTTATTTCTTTTTCCAAACTGCTTTGTTGCTTTTTCTGATGCAAGGATGAAAATTTTATGTCACCATCAATGAACTTTTCTTTGCATTGTTGGCTGCAAAAGTAATAGCTTTTACCCTCTTTCTCAGCCCGAATAGCTTTCTCTTCGTCCACGTTCATACCGCAAACCGGATCTCTATGCATAAACCCATCCCATTCATTTCACATTTAATATAACTGCGTTCATTTTAATTTTTTTGCTTCCAATGCTTTTTCAATATTTTCCAGATCCTGCTGCATTTCCGGTTCTCCTGGCTCAAGCGCGATCGCTTTCTTTATATACTCGTGCGCCTGTTCATATCTGCCCAGCTTATAAAGCAGTTCTGCTTTTGTGCCCAGGATTATTCCATCTTCCGGGCTGAAGATCAATGCCTGATCAATAAGAGAAATCCCTTTTTCAAGATCTTCTCCTTTTTCATATAGATCGTAAGCCTTGTTATTATACGCCAGAGCCAGTGCGTCCGTTACTGTTTCATCATTCATACCCAGGCTCATAACTTTTTCCAGAAGCGCTATGGCTTTATCTTCTTCCTGCGCATAAATATATAGGTTCCCCAAACCAAAAAGCACTTTGGGATTTTCCGGTTCCAGCTTTTGCGCTTTTTTCATCCACTTTAAAGCTTGCCGCAGATCTTTCTTATCTTTCTTATCTTTATCAACTGCCCACTTCCACAGATATGTATTGCCGATCCCCACGCAATGAAACACATAATCAGGCTTTAGGCTGTAGGCTCTTTTGAGCTCCTTAATGATAACGGCGTAATTTTGCAAAAACTCTTTTGTGCCCTTATTTCTGAGCATTAATGCATACGCACGAATAGCGTAATGATTATCTGGATTTTCTGTTAACGCTTCTTTGTATAAAGCAGCAAAATCATACTCATTTCTGTCTTCCCTTGCATGGAATTTTGTAAAAGTATCATAATACCAATCCCTGGAGGGGACTAGATCCGCAAGTATTTTCATGCCTATTGCTGCCTGCCTGTAATCTTTTATAAGAATGGAATATTCCATCAAAAGCTCATTATTGTAAACATTGTCCGGCCGATAATCCATGGCCTTATCAAGATATACTTTGCCTTCTTCCAGCTGATTCATATTCATATAGGCGCGGGCGATATTATAATAAAGAACATTCCAATCCGGCCCCGGATAATATTCCAGCTCTTTCTCGAGTGTTTCCAATGCTTCTTTATCCATGCCCGCATAATTATATACAAACGCAAGCATTGAATAATATTCATAATTTTCCGGATCTTCTTCTATTGCTGCCTTTAGGCCTATAATAGTTTCCGAGATCTGCAAGCTGTCTTTTTCACTTACATCTATTTCCGGAACCCCCGGCATGACCATGTCATCTTTGGCGCAGGCTGCTGTTGTCCAAAACAACCAACAGAGAACAAGCGTAACCCCAAATATGATTTTCATCCCTGAATTCTTATTCATCGCGCACCTCCTTGTGCTTTGCGGGTTAAAAGTTTAAAATTCATCTTCCAAAAAATCCAGTGTTTCCAGGTCCTGAATATCATCGTCTATCTCTTCAATTTCCTTATCTTCTTCAGCTTTTTTATCTTTATCTTCATCAACTTCCGTTTCATTAGGAACTATCAATTCCTCTTTGTCGGTAAAAAATATACTTTTACATTTCGGGCACTCATATGCCCATTTTGGCGCCGGCTCCGGGACGCAGCATCCGCCGAGAATTATATTCTCATCCCGCATCATCTCCACTGACGGCATGCCATACTCGATCCTTTTCTTAACCAGCACAGAATTATCTTTGGGGCACTTATATTCTTTTTTCATCACACCCTCCTAAAAAACAAAAAACCTCCGCCTTTTTTGGCGAAGGTTTTACTTAGCTTAGTTTTTTTTCAAAACTACCTTTAGGCCGCATAGGAATCTTTTAAGATTCCGTAATGTGGAGCTATCCCATAAGGGATTTTTAACGTCCGGGATTTACCCCTTCTTAACTCGGGACGAATACTTTTCGTATATAATTATTATGCTCCCGGCCTGTTCATTATGTCAAGACTTAAAATATCCCTTTTCGCTAAACGCTAACCGCTAATCGCTATACGCTGCTTCTTTCTCTTCTTGTTTCATAAATTCGTAAATACGTTTATCAAAAATAATATCACTTATTACAATCGGCCTCGCCAGCTTGATCCCCTCCAGCTTTGTACATCTGCTTAATGCCACATATGTCTGGCCATGGGCAAAAGCCCCGTCCCCCATATCTATAATCAGATCTTCAAAATTCTGCCCCTGGCTTTTATGTATTGTTACGGCCCAGGCCAGCATTAAGGGATATTGCTCGAAATAACCCAGGATCTTTTCCTCGATTGTATTTTCTTCATTATTAAAATGATACTCTATTTTTTCCCATTTTTCTTTTGCTAAAAAGTACTCTTTACCGTTAATGTTCACTTCTATATTATCCGGCCCGAGGCTTGACACCTCTGCCAATGTCCCGTTGACCCAGCGCTTTTCCTTGTCATTTTTAAGCAGCATTACCTGCGCGCCGACTTTTAATTTCAAAGCAACATCTGTCGGATAAAGCTTTTCGTCAAAATCGCCCTTAATAAAAGATGGATAACTGACCGCTTGCGCGTTTATTTTGTCCAGGCAATCTGAATTAATAGCTTTGGCAGCACTGTTAGTCGCCGTAAGGGTTATTATGCCCTGCTCATCATGAACGATGTTTCTTATAACTCTTTGATTGATTTTCTCAAGATCCTGCTTATTGCATTCACCCATACGAACTCTGTTTAAAATATTCAAAAACGCATCATCTTTTTGGCGATACACCTTATTCAGCTCGAAGATCTGCAGCTCGCTTTCCTGCCAGACATGGGCACTGAAAAAATACGGGCTTGGATATTGCATTTCCAGGACTTGTCTTTCCTGCCTGCCGACTACCGGAGGCAGCTGAAACAGATCCCCGAAAATAATTATCTGCACTCCCCCAAAAGCAATATTATTATCACGATTGATCCGCAGCGACTGATCAATCCCATCCAATATATCCGCACGCAGCATGGAGACCTCATCGATAACTATGGCATCAAGGTTATTTATTACTGACTTATTTCTAAGCCTTCTAACATGCTTCTTTTGGATCGCTTTGGGCGGAAACTTAAAAAAGGAATGTATGGTCTGCCCTCTTATTTTTACAGCCGCCACGCCGGTCGGAGCCAAGACCACAATATTTTTTTCCGTATGTTTGCGAAAATACTGCAGCAGTGTGGACTTTCCGGTCCCGGCCTTTCCGGTAACAAACAAATTCTTATGGGAATTCTCCATTAAGTAAAACGCCTGGCTGAATTCATCATTAAATTCAAAATCCGGCGGGATATCTGTACTGGTTTCTAATATGGTTTTATGTCTTCGGCTGGGGATATGCTCTGGCGCACTATCCTCTATTGCATCATCCCTATCCCTATCTATCTTTTTCCTTTTCATCTTTACGCTTTACTTTTTCCCCGCTTTTCTACTTTTTCCTTGTTATTCGTCACTCATCATTTGTAATTTCTTTCTCGTCCCTCATCCTTCGGTCTTTTCTCTTGCTCCTCGCTACTTCTTTTAAACCATCAGCCATCAACTATTGACTATTAGCTATCAGCCATGAGCCAAGCGCTGCTCTAATAATGCAGCGCAAGCCAAACAGTTTTGTTGTTTATATCCGTCCATTCCACGCGGTGTTTGCAATTTGCCGGTATTTGCACATAATCCCCGGGCTTCATATTCAAGGTACTTTTATCAGCATCAAAGGACAGCGTTGCCGCACCGCTTAGCAACACCACCCACTCGTCCTGTTTTTGGCAAAGCCATGTTCCTTTAGGTGTGCTTTGCCCTTGAGAAACAATGCGTTCAAGCCGGAAATTTCTAGTTTTCAGCAAAGTCTCAAAAACTTCTTCAGGCAACTGCCCCTCAATCCCCTCAAACAAATTCCCAATCTTTTGCTTCATCGTTATCCTTTTTTACTTTTTACTTCTTACTTGTTATTCGTCATTCGTAACTATTTCTTCCTTCTGCTTTTCACTCGTAACTCATAATTCGTAATTCATAACTTATTTCCTATAAGCCATCAGCTATGGGCTAAAATGCTTTTCCCTTTTTACTTAAAATTACGTCCCTCGTCCCTTTGCAATTAGGGAACTTTTGACAGGACCAGAATTCGCCAAATTTCCCATTTTTTTTCGTCATTTGCCCGTTGCATGAAGGACACTCCGGTGTTTGTGGAATTACTAAATCTTTTAATGCTGCTCCCACAGAAGCATCCATAGCTCTCATTTTAAATCTGTAGTTGCACCAGAGACAACATGTACACCCTTTCGTAGCGGTTGAACAAGTATGACCACTTTTGCAATAGTCACACTGCTCACAAGTTTGAGGGATTATTGTATCCGACTCAAGCACTTGCACCATATCTTTAATGAAACCCTTAAATTCATCGTCGTTTCTTTTAACTTCATGAAAAACAAGGTCGCATCGAAAATTCTGTTCCGATAGACTCATTTGCTCTAATCCAGTCGGCTTAAGATAAAGAAGTGCTAATTTTGTGATTGGTTTCAAAGCTAATGCACCAGCTGCCGGATTTTCAAGTGCATAGGCATAAGCATGCAGCTGTCTGCTATACATAGCTGACTTTGTTTCAGACGGAGCAGCTGTTTTACAATCGATAATACCGTACGTACCATCATCAAATTTTGTTACAAGATCAAATCTGCCCTTAATATAAATAGAAACACAATTTCCATCAAAGCATATGGGCGTAGATTCTACCCACTGTTCCCCGTAGGCCACAACCCCGGGAGGCAGTGCAGAGCAGAACTCTTCCGTTCTTTTTCCATCATAAAAATTCTTTTGCAGTCCGGCAATAGCAGAAAAGATTCCCGGCATCGGCATCGAAGGCTGCGTTATTCCATGTTTCACCTTAAGGCTGAAACAATACTTGCAGCCTTCAAACAAATAGGTTAGATCTGATGGAGAAAGTTTAAATAACCTCGTACCCTTTTGTTGCATCGTCTATCCTTTTTTACTTTTAACTTGATGCCATTTTTCTCTCGTTTTTCCCGCTTTTCCGTAATTTACAATTCATAATTCGTCAATTCATAACTTATTTACCATGAGCTATGTGAAGTGTCATTTTGCTAAAATTTTTTCACCAATTTGTTTTCTTTTTTGTCCTTATCAGTCCCATTTACCTGCCAGTTTGCTTGGCTTTATATTCCAATTCGTAAAGTTTCGCCCTTACTTTTTCGGCATCCTGAGCCTCTGGTGCTGCCAAAAGATATAAATTAAGATATTCCACCGCCTCTGTATATAAACCTGCTTTTTCCATAATTAAAGCGGTATTAATATAAAGATCCACCCACCACGGAGCAAGGCGTATTGCTTTCTGATATTCCTGAACAGCATTAAAATATCCTGATTCATCTTTAGCCAAGTCTAGCGCTGCCTTTCCGTATGAAGCCTGTTTACGCGCTTCTTCGGATATTACAGGAGCAGGCTTTAAAGCCCTGTATATTCCGATAACACGAATGATAACATCCCTGTTTAACGGACCTTCGGCTAAAGACTGCATATACAGATCAAAGGCTTCCTTTAGATTCCCCTTTTTCTCCGCTTCCTCAGCTTTATTCAAAACATCTTTTACAGCATAAGTAGAGCCACCGGACGCCATTAAAGCTGTCCTTATCTTAGCATCAGTAAAAAATTTTGGAACAAGTTCTATTAAAGCGTCAGTTAGCATCTTCTTCACAACAGGTCCATTGTATACCCAGTTAGGAGATATCGAAAAACGCCTTTGAGTTATCGAGCTCTGCGCAGAATTAAATTCCGCAACTGATTCCTGATTGGAATCTAATAAACGCATCATGACCGTCATCTTCCAATTTTCGTTTACTACCCAGTTCTGATCTCCGCTTATCCGGCCATCAAGGAATGTGTCTCCGTAAAAATCCGTAATTATAAATTCAATCGTAGGCACGTTAACTGCATCTTCACCTACAAGATTAAAGCATTTTCCGAATAACTGGCCGGTAGAATATAATGCTTCATCTAATTTATAGCGGATCGAATAACCTCTTTTGTCGACAAAGGGATTAAATCCCAGATCAGAATGCGCCTGAGCATAATAATACCCCTTAACATTTTTCACCCGTAATTTCACCGGAACATCCTGTTTAAGATAATTAAAAGGAATAGCGTTAAGATCAATAGCTATCTCTACGCCTGGAGGAGGGCCTGAGGGCGCTGTCGGTGAAACAGGAGGTGTATTAGTAGTCATGCAACCTGCAAACGTAAAAGCAATAAACGTTAAAACAACATAAAAACATATACCGGATAGAAAACTTTTTTTTAAAACTTGAAACATCTTCCCCTCACATTCTTTATTATTATAATTTTAAGCATTATCTCAAATATATATTGTCACAGGGCCTTTTTTCTCTTTTTCTTTCTCTCCTTCTTCCTTCTGCTTAGCTTTATATTCTAATTCGTACATTTTCATCTTAATTTTATCAATATCCGCTGCCTTAGGCTCAGCAAGTAAATACAATTTGAGAAGCTTTGCTGCATCTGCATACAAACCGGCCTTTTCCATTACCAAAGCGTTATTAATATAAAGGTCCGTCCACCACGGGGCAAGACGTATTGCTTTCTGATATTCCTGAACAGCATTAAAATATCCAGACTCATCCTTGGCCATATCCAAAGCTGCTTTTGCGTAAGCTGCCCGCTTAAGCGCTTCTTCGGATATCTCAGGAGCAGGGTTAAGACCTTTAGTAATAGCAATTATCCGGGTAATAATTGCATAGTCTAAGGGGCCTTGCGAAATTATTTGCATATAAATATCAAAAGCTGTTTTTAAATCGCCTTTTGCTTCCGCTTCTTCGGCTTTTACAATAAGTTCTTTCACTTCCGGGGCCGTTGCTCCAGATGACATTAACCCTTTACGAACTCGGCTATCGGCAAGGAACTTTGGGATCAAATCATTCAAAGCATTACGCACCATTTCCCCGACTAAAGAACCTTCTAATGTCCAGTTAGAATACTTTACCTTGGTAAAAGACAGCTGATTTGTTATGGCTTGAGGCGAAGTAATTTCCGCTAACATATTCTCGTTCGCGTCTAAAAGACGCATTTTAAGCGTTAAATCCATCTTGGTATAAATAATCCAATCAGTGTCATTAGCCGGACGTCCGTCTAAAAAAGTATCTCCATTAAAACCTGTAACAATAAATTCAATGACTGGAGCATTTTTACCCTCTTCTTCTTTTACAACCGTAAAGCACTTTTCAAAAAAAGTTTTAGCCACATCTTCCAACGACGTATCTATTGAATATTTAACATTATATTTTTTGGCCCCGCCAAAGATATTCGCCCCGATATCAGAACGTGCGCCGGCCCAATACTCGCCTAATCTATTGGTTACCCGCACCCTAACCGGAATATCTTCCTTAAGATATTTGTAGGATATTTCTCTAATATAGACACCTACCTCAAAATTATCCTTATTTAAAGATCTTCTCGGAGTTGTTAACTCTATTGCTTTCTTAGCAACTGCAGTAGAATTCGAAGTCGTTCCGCACCCAACCATAAAAAATCCGGTTAACATAAATATTCCAATAAATATCAAATATTTTCTCATTTACTTGCCTCCTTATCCACTATCATCCGCAGGCTTTGGCTAAATATTTCATAAATATCCTTTAAATCGCGGAATAAATATTTGCCTTTAGCAATATTCCCAAGCAAAGCATAATTGTTACCCGAACTAAAATCATTTTCCAAATCTTTCATACACAAATTTATCTGCCGGTATTGTTTTATAAATAAACGGTGGATGATCTGAGTTTCACTTTCTTGCGGGCAAACCTGTTCTAATTCGGCAAGTTTACTTTCAAAATCATTGACTAACTTTGAAAATGCGGAAGAGAATGATTTTAATTTTTTCGTATCTGCGCTGCCGGCATTAAATATTACATGTCTGATTGCCGAGTAAGCCGCAATATTGCACTCAGCCAAAACAGGGCAATATTGTTCAAGAGATAATCGCTGCGTTTGCGCGCAAGCAATTGAACAGGGTTGAATTAATATAATAAAATATAGTAATAACCGCTTCATCGCCGGGCTAATTCCTCTTTAATAAGTTTTTCCTGCAGCTTAGTTTCATTAAGCCTGCCAATAAAATTTTCTTTCTGGCTACGCAGTTCTATTGCCAGGACTTTGTTGGCTGTTTTTTCCTGCCTTAACCCTTCATTAAAAATATGCATATCCATGCCCCGATATCCGATATCACTAACCTGCTCCATAGCATCAATCACCATGCTCCCTTTTTCGGCAATTTTAACTGTCCTATCCCCGTATTTTACAAGCTCAGAAGGTTCAGGCATTATTTTTTTCATGGCTTCACCAGCGTAGGGCATAGCAGCAACAGCACCTTCTTTAAAATTGTCCGCTTCAGTAAATTTTTTATATGCCATTGCCACCTCAACTTCCGCTATGCCTTTGCCTTCAGTAAGGTGTCCGGCCAATTTTTCCCCGTCAGCATATGTTTTATAACCAAAATCAGCATTAGCAGTATCAACATCAGCACCCCCTGATTTTTGTCCTAATGCCTCCATGGTCCGCGCCAATGGGACATCATCCATAATTTTATCCTTTACCGCCTGTGTCCAAAGCTGATAATCGGCAGGACTGTAACCGCCAAGCACAGCGCGAGCCTCTTTATCTTTTATCCCTTCAATGGCGCTAGTTAATCTTCCTTCTTTCTGTTTAATATACTGATTGAGTTTATTTAAATCTTCTTTACTTAAGCTTGCAATAAAAGCTTTTAGATCAGCCGGTTCCAACAACCCAAGTTTATCATAAGAAACTATCGGGTAACCTGCGGATTTTAGATAAGAATCTGTTTTCAATAAAGACGGAGTTTTTAACTCTGCAGAGATATTCCCGGGTTTTGTTTTTTGCGCGGAGGAAGAAGATTTTTTCTCATTAGTTTTTTCCTGGCCAGGGGAGCTGATATCTCTAAAACCCAAGGACTCGTTACCTGAGCCGGAGAGTTGATCTAAAAGTTCATTTTTATTCTGCTGGAATTCCTGCTGTCTGCGCTGTTCATTCTCACGCTGTATCCTCTCTTTTTCTTCCTGTATCCGCTGTTTTTCCATCAGCTGCTGCATCAACTGCTGTTGTTGCAATTGTTGCTGCCTCTGTTGCTCCACCCCCTGCTGATATCCGGAAATAAACTGATGCATTAAACCTATTGCCGCTTGGTCAGGATAAGAGCTGGATTGCCCGCCTGAAGAGCCGTGGCTTGCCATATGGCTTTGGGCAAAACTATCCCGGTAAGCAGAATCTCGAGGATCGAATTGGAAGGTCTGGCCGCATTTATCACAATACCAAGATAAACTACCGGCAATGGATAAAACAGAAGAAGCTAATATTATCCAGCATAAACTGACAAAAATTATTTTCCTTCTCACCAGCTAATTCTCCCGTCCAATTATCTAATCACAATCGGTTTCTACAAACCAGGGTCAAGTCTTGCAATACAACATCAGCCCTTTCATAATAAGCCCTCAAATCTCCGCACCCTTCTTTTCCTGCTTCCAAAAACAAAAAACCGAAGGATCATCACCCTTCAGCCTGTATTTCCGGTTATAACAAGTGCAATTTGCTTTTCATCACATTATTTAACCCTGGATTTTATGTTATTTTGTTCATTCTCTAAGTGTTCTTATTATAGCGATTCGCCCCATCCCCGTCAACCCCGTTTTCCATCCCCCCCATCATCCCAACCGCGAACCGCTTTTTCCACCGCGTAGGTGGGATGTGGTCGTCAAATGCTTTGCTCCAGATTTTTGATCCGATGTGCTATGTTATTCAAAAGAGCCAGGAGCTGAACAATAATCGTCTTTTGCTCCGGATAATCCGCCTGGATATTGCGTAATGCTTTAATCGATTCTTTAATTGCTTTTTGGCAGATCGTAAACTGCTCGACCGAATCATGGAGTGCAAAATCATCGTCATCATCTTCATCATCCGGATCATCAAATCCGTTAAGCGCTCTCTGCAATTTTACCTTTAACAAAGCATGGTACCAAGAAACCGTTTCAAAATCACCGATCAGCTTGGCGGCAGGAGTATTTTCATCATAAAAGGTGGCTTTTAAAAATTCATGCGCCCTGAGGAAATATTCATGCGCAGTAGCAAGCAGCGGATCATCCTTAAGCGGCTTGCGGGGATTAGCTGTTTCTTCCGTGGCAGAAAAATCCTCCTGTTCAAAATCAATATCAATACCCTGCTCTTCGATAGCACTTTGCAGTTTCTTCCCCATGTCCTCAAGTTGCCGCCGCATCACCTGCTCGGTTATTTCCAAATCATTTTCGTCTTTTCCATGAGCAATACATGTCAATTTTTGCTCAAGCTCATCTTGATAAAGTTTACAGCGCATCTGCTTTTCATGGATACAGCGCTCACACCATCGGTCACAAAAGTTAAACGGAGTCTCCTGTTCATACTTTTTATTTTCCGCTTCAATTTTCTTCAATCGTTCACTCTTCATACTTGTCTTCCCCGAATTTTAAACCGTCATTCCACCTATAAACCGTCATTCCACCTACGCAGTGGAATGAGAGGTTTTAATCAAAAAGCATATCTTTAATTTTTTTAAGTTCCTGCTGGTAATCCTTCCTCTCTTCCACAAATTTTCGATACTCGGCCGGAGCAATATCCAAAATATCTTCAAAAGAGGTAATCCTTTCCGGCACCTGATGCCTATTCAGATATTCGTGATATGAAGAAGCGCCCCATTGTTCGGGTTTTTTGATTAAATTAGAGGTCACTGGGTTTAAATGAATATAGCGGGTTAAATGTAATAATTGCTCATCGTTTACCACTAATACCTTTTTAAACCGCCCTTCCCATAATGGCCCTTTGCGCTTATGCCGAATATTAAAATACCTGGTGTAACTATTTAAAATATTATTCATATACATGGATATCGCATTATCCTCCAATTGTTTTAAAATCAGATGAATATGCGTGGGCATAAAGCAATAGGCAATAATATCAACAATGCGTTCATCAGTAGGGATAGTTTTAATCCTAAGGTCTAGTTTTTCTTGAAGCTGTTTAAACCGGGAATATTTCATGGACAGCTTTTTTTGCTGGTAATAGCGGCTGATTTCTTTTACTCTCAAAAACTCATCCGCATCATTAAAAATCTTGAACCCGGCAATGCTTTTAGTAAACACATGATAAATCTCACCAGTAACTGGATTATGCTTTTCAATTGTAACCATTTGATCTTCCCTCACTTTATATTCTCTCGACCGCCTATTCCACTGCGTAGGTGGAATGAGGGTTTTTCAGATTAATGCACTTCTCCACTGCCCATCCCCGATTATAACATGATCTAATACCCTGATCTGCAATGCATTGCCTGCCTTAATCAGCTCATCGGTAAAACATTTATCTTCTCTGCTGGGTTCCGGGCTGCCGGAGGGGTGGTTGTGTACGCAAATGATTGCCGCGGCAAAGTGCTGTAAGGCTTTTTGGAAAATTTCGCGGATAATCGGTGTGGCTCTATTAACGGTACCTTGAGTGATCTCTTCTATCTCAAGTATTTGATTCTGCGAGTTAAGTAAAACTGCCTTAAATACTTCTTTTTTCAGATCGCGCATGCGCGGCATGAGCATATCAACAACATCTTTAGCTGACTTGATCTGTTGTTTTTTTGGAAGCGCTTCTTCCCCGAATCTGCGACCGATCTCAACCGCCGCCCTGATCTGAGCGATCTTCGCGCTGCCCAGGCCCTTGAATTCCTTCCAGTCCAAGCTATCGGTGTGCCCCATATTGCGGAATGTCTTAAACTTCTTCAGGATATTACGGGCAATATCTAAAGCGCTTGCGCCCTTTGTTCCGGTACGCAGTAAAATCGCCAAGAGCTCAGAATTGCTTAAAGTATGCTCGCCGTGTTTCAGTAATTTCTCTCTCGGCCGATCCTCTTTTGGCCAGTTTTTAATACCTTGCGATTTCTTGTTCACAAAACTCCCCCCCCCTAAAAAAAAGCAAAAAGCCGAAAGATTTTTGTCCTTCAGCCCCTATTTTGGTTATAACAAATGCACTTTTCTCTTCATCACATTATTTAACCCTGGATTTGTATTAGTTCATACACTCTTTAAGTGTTCCTATTATAGCGATTAGCCCCCTGCCCGTCAACCTCGTTTTCCAAGCCCCCCAAAACTCCTGTTTCCGCCAACCATTAGCTATCGACTATCGACCATTAGCTAATTAATCTCCAACCCCTCCAGCGCCGTGCGCACGTCTTTAATAGCAACAAATTCTTCTTTTTTAAAACTATAAATAAAATCTTTGTTCTCTCGGGATTGTTCCACGCAGTAGATTGCGGATTCTTGCAGCAGCATAGACAGACAGATCTTTCCCAGAGTATTGCGGTCGAGTTTTACCTCTGTTCGCAGTTGCTTGTTTCTGATCACAAACCCCTTAGTCTGCTTGCGTAAAAATGTTCCCAGATCAGAGATCTCCTCTGAAGCCAA
Source organism: Candidatus Omnitrophota bacterium (assembly GCA_043806135.1). Classification (GTDB taxonomy): domain Bacteria; phylum Omnitrophota; class Gorgyraeia; order B26-G9; family B26-G9; genus JAGLQQ01. Next base: position 7,304 of record JAZDHG010000059.1, on the reverse strand, counting down.
CAGCTCTTTAATAAAATTCACGATCCTGGCAAGATACACCAGGGTTAAAATGCGGTCCCGGGAAATATCCCGATCAAAACAAGCCGCGCTGCTGCGAAATAAGGCGTAGTCCTGCTGCGGGTTACTAAATGTTTCTTTAAGCTCAGGAAACAAAGCGCTTTCTGTGACCGGATAGAAAATACTCGGCCCAAGCATGGCCGGTTTTCCGGCAAGCAAACGGATATCTTTTATAGCGTCCTTAAATGTCTGTCCGGGGAAACCGACAATATAATGGATCGTGGCTACAATATTCTTTTTAGCCATAAACCCGGCCAGGCTGAACACCTTAGATGTCGGGTCATGGCGATGCAGTTTTTTTCTTAATCGCTCTTCGGAGCTGGCGATCGCCAGATCAATATGCGTTAATCCGCAGCTGATCAGCTTGTCCCGGATCACCCGGTCAATGCCCGTGGCCAGCAATCCGTTCATAAACGATATCTTTATTGCCCCGGGAAAACGCTGTATGATCTTATCCAGCAAAGACCGGAACTCAGGATTGAGATTCATGGTATCATCCTCAAAATTAAAATGCCGCACGCCTAAGGTGAAAGCATCCTCCATCTCGGCCATTACATGATCACTTTCGCGAAAACGAAACGCCTCGCGTATTGCGCAAAAGCAACAGCCCATGCTGCAGCCGCGCGAGGCGAGCAGCGAAGTACTCATGCTGCCCTGAAAAACATATTTTGTATTATCAATAAGTTTGCGGTTTAAGATCGGCAGCGAATTCAGATCCTTGATCAAGGCGCTGTCTTGGCTGATATGCAGTTTCCCATTATCGCGTTTATAACACAGTCCGGGAATACGGCCGAACTTAGCCTTGTCTAAGGCTTGGCATAATTTCAATAAACTATATTCCGCTTCCCCGCGAATTACAAAATCTATTTGCGCACGAGCCAGCACAAACTCAGCAAAAGCGCTGGCCGCCCTTCCGCCCATAACTACGCGGATCCTGGGGTCAACCTTCTTGACCAAATGCGCAACATTGAAGGCATTGTCCAGATAAGCTGTAAAATTAGCCGCGATACCGGTCAAGTCTGGCTTCTCCCGGCGGATAGCCTCAATAATTGCCTCATCATCCTTGCCAAAGCGATAATAATGCGAAAATAAACAAAACGCGGACAGGTTCGGATAATAGTAGCGTTTAAGATAGCGGAATTGCTCCGGAAGACCTAAACTCTGCTTGGTATAATCCTCCAGACAATTCAGCACCCTTACCTTGATCCCGTTATGCTCCAGCACCGTAGCCAAAGAAAGCGTACCTAAAGGAAACGCCCTTTGCGGGGTGAAAAAGAAATCAGAGATGGGTGGGTTGATGAGCAGGACGCGCATACGTAATATAAGTAAAAAGGTTAAAGTAAAAAGTTTAAGTATTTTAGTCTTGTATCATATATCATTATCTAGTCTAAGGCCTATCTCATATCGGTTGCAGCTTTCCCCTGATTCATAATTTATAATTCGTCATTCATAACTTATTTCCCATCAGCTATCGACCATTGATTATTTATGCTTTCCCCGTTTTTTCTCTCGCTACTTGCTTCTCGCTACTCGCTACTTAATTCAAGCTATCCGTGCCTCACTTATCTTGCGGCGGACTATTTTTGAAAATAACTACTCTGCGGGCAAAAGGAATCTCTATGTTTTCTTTGTCAAACGCCTCTTTTATCATCCTTCGCAATTGGAATCCCACACTCTTATGCCGGCCGGGCTTGACCCTGGTCACCGTCCTGATGGTCAATTGAGATTCCCCGAAATCCTTTAACCCGTCAACCTTCGTAACTTCAAGCACATCCTTATTAGTTTCCTTTAACTTCAAGCCGATATCATGCAGCACCTTATACACATGTTCAAGATCGGAATTATAATCAACCCCGACTTCAACTATTGCATTGATAAACCCTTTGGAAAAATTTATTATTTCATTGATCTGCCCGTTTCTCAAAATATACAGCTGACCGTTCAGACTGCGAATCTGTGTTGTGCGTATTTCGATCGCTTCTACAATACCGCTGGCAACAGAGGTTTCAATATAATCACCGACAAGGTACAAATTCTCGAACAAGATGAAAAATCCGGAAACGATATCGTTTATCAAAGGCTGCGCGCCCAGGCCGATCACAACGCCCAAAATACCGGCGCCGGCCATTATGGGTGTCGGATTAATGCCCCAGACTTTAAGGATTAATATAAAAGCCGTAAAATATATCAGATATTTCAGAAAGCTTCGTGCCAGCGGAACCAGCGTCAAACGCTTCTGCTGATCTACTTCCGAACCTTCCGTTGATTTGAGCATGGTATTGTTAATGACCAGATTGGTCACTTCTATAAATACCCGGCTCAGGAACACTATGCCTATGATCTGGATGATCCGCTGTCCGTATTCTGCGAACTTTGCGATAAATTCAACCTGAAGCATTACCAGCGTAGCCACACTGATATACACGACATACTCAAGCGAGCGGCGCAATAGAGGTATCAGCACCTTGAGCTGGTCGTATAAAGCAAGCAATGTATCGGTTTTTGTATATTTTTTACTCAGGACATCGAGCGTATCCACTACCGCAGTCACAGCCTTAACCACTAAAAGCCCCAGCGCGATGATCAGGTATACTTTAACGATGATAAAAGCATAATTAATTAATCCCGGAAAAGGCAAAATAAGGGCGATCAGGGCCAGCAGGAGCAGCCAGATCGTGTTTCTCTGAATCTGATTAAGCTGACAAAAAAAACTTTCAATACTCTCATCATTGGCCTTAATCCGTCCTAATGATTTTGTCTTTTTCATTAAGCGGTTCAAAATTTGATGAATTCTGCGGGTTAATACTGCGGCAAAAATTATTAACGCGATGATTTTTCCCACACCAGCGCTAAGGTCTACCCAAAAACCCACAGGAATAACATAAAACAGTCTTTTAGTGTATGTAAAAACATTAATATTATTTGATATGAGATAGCCGTTTAAAACCACAATACAACCGCAAAAAATAAAGCAGATAAGTGACAACATCGATTTCACGCTTTGGCGCATTCTGTCGAATATTTTGCTCTGTTTTTTAAAATACCTTACACCGGCCAGCTTGCGCAAAAGCATGTTCAAAAAAGCGTTTACAAAATAAATTCCTATGATTAAAATTATGATCTCCGCAAAAATAACCGAGACGCTTTGAAAAAAACTTTCCTGGGTTAAAAAAGCATCCATAGTTTTCTCCTTTCATAAGACTAAGGGGTCACCTATTGAGTTAACTGTCAAGAGAAAAAACACCTCTCTTGCAAAATGATTCCTCTTTTTAAAACAGTCTTCATATTAAAAGCCAAAAAAATATTTCCAGACAGTTTCACTATCTTAAGACGCACCGGACACATACCAGTCGTCAGTCACCTATTGGCAGCGCTGGATATGCCAGCCTGCATGATAATATCGGAGCAACTACTCACTAATCAAACCTGAGGAAGCTATCCTGAATATTCGGGATACTTCAGACCCCTAAGAGTGCAGCAGTTGCTACCGACTGGATTTCAATTTTCTTCTCCAAATAATATGGACGTTTTTCTTTTAATATATGATATATTACTTTGAGCATTTTTCGGGCAAAGGTGATTTTTGCCGTATTTGCTCCTTTTCTCTTCTTTAGAAATTGATAACTTTCAAGTCGTTCTTTAGATGCTTTAATAAAATGCATCGATACTTCAATGATTATCCATTGTAAATACTTTCTTCGATTTATATTTAACGAGCCATGTTTTGCTGCTTTACTGCCGCTTTGCGATACTCTGGGTGCCAGCCCTGCATACGCGCATAATCTATTGAATGTTGAAAATCGTTCTATATCAATAATTTCACTTTTAATTAATGCCGCGCTAAAATAATCTAATCCTGGAACTAATATAAGATTTTTGATATCCGCGTCTTTTTCTGCCTGTTCTTTAATAAATATTTTTGTTTGATAAATTTTCTGATTTATAAATTCTATTTGTTCTATATATCCCAAAAGTGCTTTCTGATAAAAAATAGACAAATGATCTATTTTAACTTCTCTAATTCGTTTATAAGTAGTAAAATCTCCGGCAGAATCTTCTCCTAGTTTATCCAGTAAATTTTTGACCCTATATATATTACGAGATCTGTCTTGAACTAATTTCATCCTATAATGCAGTATTTCTTTCATTTTGCGCGTATTTTTATCAGCAATTGTAACTGTTGGCAAATATCCTTTTTTTAATACATCCGCAATAAGCCGGGCATCTATTTTATCCGTTTTCTTGTGTCTCTTAGCAAAAGCTTTAAGTTCATAAGAATTTGCTAAAAATACTTCTTCCGCGTATTTCTCAGCGATATCTACAAAAAAATACCAGTTATAAGTTGATTCCACGGCTAATTTAAAAGGCTTAGGAATAGTTGGAAAATATTTATTTAATATATCCGGCTTATTTGATATACTCTTACTAGAGATCCTTTTTCCAGTTTTATCCATGACATAAAACCAAGATTGTTCTTTATGAAGATCAACGCCGACATAATTCATGGTGGTTCCTCCTTTTCTAAAGGGTTAATATTTTTAGTTTTTTCCCAAAACTATTTTAACCGCTTTCTGAGGAATCACCAATTTTTTTATAACTCACATATTATCAAATCTCGACTTGACTACATGTTTCCTTAAAATCGAACTCCTAACTCTTTACTCCAAACCCCCGCCTCCCAACAGCCATTTATAAATAGGCTTAACCATTACAATCTTTCCTTCCAACGCAATCTCTTCCTCGGTATCCTGAGTTAAAATAAGCGCGTTTTTCAATTTAAGTTCATCCATGGCTTTTATCAGCGCGTTAAGCTCTCTCTGTCTTACCTTTTCATTATCCAAATTATCCGCGACCTGAATAAGCTTCAGGTCATTTTTACCGGACTTAATCAAGAAATCAACTTCCAGATTATTTGCAGTCTTATAATAATAAATCTCCTGAAACTTACGCCGGAGCTCAAGGAATACCAGATTTTCCAAACACTTTCCCTTATTTTTGGAAAATTGGAACGCGACCGCTTCCGCCAAACCATTGTCGATACAATATATCTTCTTTAGAGACACAAACTGCTGCTTAAGAGAATAAGAAAACCTGCTGATGAGAAATATCAAATAGCTGTTCTCCATGAAATCCGCGTAGCTCTTGACGGTATTCATACTGCCTAAACCAAGAATTTTCTTGAGATTATTATAAGAGAATGTTCCGCCGATATTACTCAAAAGATACAGCCCAAGCTCCCGCAATGGCTTAACCTGCTTAATACCGTATCTTGCCACGATGTCCCGGTAGAGAATGTCCTCATAAACCCGCTTCAAAAGGGCTGCGTCTTGATACTTTAAATATTCGGGCATCCCTCCATGTTTGAGATATTCAGCGAAATGCTTCTTGATCGCGGCTCTCACTGAGGTTAAAGACAGGCTATTCTTAGATAAATGGAAACTTTTGAAAGAGAGAAATTCCGTGAAAGAAAACGGGAATAATTCAATGTTGACGTTCCTACCGGTCAGTTTTGTGCCAAGCTCCCTGCTAAGCAATGAGGCATTTGAGCCGGTGATAAAAAATTTGCATCCCTTACCTTGCATCCGGCGCACAAACACTTCCCATTTGGTGACGTTCTGAACCTCATCGAAAAAGAAAACCTTTTTATCCCCATACAACTCCAGAAACACCTCGTAAAGATGATTAAAATTCTCAACAGTAAAATCCACAAGGCGCTCATCTTCAAAATTAAGGTAATAAACTCCGTTAGAGAAAGCTGTCGGCTTAGCCGCTGGTTTTCTAACAGGGTTATAAAGACCGCTGATAACCTGATTAAGCAGCGTTGATTTACCGCAGCGGCGCACTCCTGAGATAACTACCGCATGGGGTAAAGAAGCATGCCGAGAGACAACACTCAACGCATCCCTTGGAATACCGGCATCGAGATTCTGACGGTCTTTCTCCTGCTCAAGAACTATTTCTTTTAATAGTGACTTATGCACCCGGCCTCCATGTGTTCTCATCTCTAATGAAATAATATCATATATAGCTCTCGTTGTCAATGAGTACTTTAGCCAAAATCTCAACTTGACACATTCGGCGACAAGCCCCAATGCTTGTCATTGGGGAATCAGAGCCGCAAGTTCGAAGGGCTTGTTTGCTCAGTGTCAATCCTAACAATGATGAAACAAGCCCCGATGCTTGGCATCGGGGTATACCAAATGGCTTGACAATTAGTTTATTCTTGTAATTTTCATTTTTCTCTTACGCTTTTTCTACTTTTAAAATCGCTAATACGTCAACGCGTAACCCGTGAACCCGTTAACGCGCTAACTCAGGATCAGCCGTCTATTTTATACGGGGAGTTGGGGTTGCTCTCGTGCCTGATGGTATCTTCTTCATCCCGGTACCCCTTGCCTTTAAATAGTTTGTTAGGGCAATTGAATACAAGCCCATCCTTCCTGCCGATATTCTTATAGGCAAATACAACACCTGCAGGAATTACTAAGTTCACAATCTTGCCTTCGGGGATCAGTAAAGTAGTATCCTGATTATAGGTCAGAGACTCCATCCTGTTATCCCAGAAATACAGCTTATAAGGCACCTTGCCCGTGAAAGTAATGTTTTCTGTCATCTGCCTGTGTTCATGCGGGCCCCGCGATGTATTCGGACGGGTTACAGTAGCCGTGGCCATGACCGGGTAGATATCCTCTGTCAGCTCGTCTTGCCTGAAAAATTCAAACACCCAGCCCCGTTCATCACAATTGCGCTCACATTCCTTTATCTTTATCCCCTCTATGTTTACAAAAAAATCACCGTTCATGTGTCCTCCTTTGTCGTCGGAACAAGTAAAAAGTAAAAAGGTAAAAGTAAAAAGTTTAAAAACAGATATTCCTAAAAAAGACCTAAGATAAAAGCTTAAAAACTGTATCTACTACTGATCATCTTCCTTCTCGTTTAGTTTTTTCATTATACTGGCAAATATTTTCTTTAACTCCAATGACTCTTGGATTAGAAAATCCAATTTTTTATCATGTGACATATCTATTGCCTTTATAATACGAAGCCAATAATTACTTTCTTTTGCTTCTTTAAAACAAATACTTATTTTAAATTTAAAATCATCCTTACTAAAAGCTCCTTGAGACTCCTCGCCCTGTTAAATCATTTTGAGGTTAAATAGTTCTTAAGCCTATTTTTTAGATATCGCTTCCCCCAAGTTGTTTTGAGATATTTTTCTCTATGAAAAGCATCATTTTGGTTCAAAC
>JAZDHG010000058.1:0-2073 GCA_043806135.1 Candidatus Omnitrophota bacterium | reverse complement strand
GATGAATCCACTCCCTTAGTTTTCACGCTTTCGCCCGCAAGCCTAGCAATTTCCGAAGCATTGCCTTTAATAATATCGATCCTGCACTGATCCATCAACTCAAAACAACTCTGATCGCGCAAGTCCGTAGCCCCTGCTCCGCAGGCGTCGAGAACTACCGGGATACTTTTCTTATTGGCGCTCTGGGCAGCAATCTTCATCGCTTTAATCAAATCTAGAGTCAAAGTCCCGATATTTAGCACCAGGGCCGAAGCAATGCCGGACATCTGGGCAACTTCCTCCGGAGCATGCGCCATTACCGGCGAAGCCCCGAAAACCTTAACCACGTTGGCGCAGTCGTAAATAGTGACCCAGTTTGTCAAATGATGAATGACCGGTTTTTCTTTCCTGACCCTTTCCAGCAGCCCAAATGCTTTAATTTTTTGTTTTTTCATACTAATTCTCTCTTGGCAAGCCGGATTCAGCATGCTTTATTTTCATCAAGTTTGCCATAATATTGGATTTTACATCGCGGCCGGGAAAAATTCTTTTGGTGCTTTTAAGCAATTTTTTAACCATCTTTCTCTTAGACGTCAAGCCAAAAGGGCACTTACAAAGCTGTTCAGGAAACCCTGCCCTCTGAGCATGAATTATTATAGAATCCTCTTTGACAAAACATAAAGGCCTAATAATGGTTATCACCCCTTTAAACAATACCTGCCTGGGGCTCATCGCGGATATTTCAGCCTGATAAAACAGATTCAATAGAGCCGTTTCCACAATATCGTCCTGGTGATGGCCGAAGGCCACCTTATTGCAATGCAATTCATGGGCTATCTCAAAAAGAGCTTTACGCCGGTTCCAGGAACACCAGAAACAATTAGTCTGACGTTTTTGGTCCAGCACTTTTATATCTTTAAACCTGTATTCCAGCCCAAAATCCTGGAAAATCCCGGATAAAACGCTCCGGTGCGCGCAGCTGCCGCAATGGAAATCAGTTTTAATATGCGCGGCGTACAACTTAAACTTCCGGCCTTTCTTATTGCGCATCTGGCACAAAAAAGACAGCATAGTCAAGCTGTCTTTTCCGCCTGAAACAGCAGCGAGAATACGATCGCCGTCTTCAACCAGGCGGTATCTGTCTATAGCTTGCTCTATCCGCGAACTTATCTGGGCAACAGACAATTTTTCCCCCTAAACCAATATCATCTGCAGCGCATTAAACAAATAACCGGTGAGGATGATAGCTAATGTGGTTATCCCAAAGAATATGGCTATTAATTTTAACTTCATCGCTCTTCTTAACATGATCGCCTCAGGCAAACTAAGCGCCGCAACCGCCATCATGAACGCTAAAGTAGTTCCCAAAGGAAAACCTTTTTGAAATAAAACAACCGCTACAGGCACAATCGCCGCGCAACCACCATACATAGGAACACCAATAAGAGTAGCGATAGGCACTGAAAAAATCCCCGCCTTAGCGATTATCAACTGAACTGTTTGTTGGGGGACATAATCATGAATGAAAGCTCCTATCCCTACGCCGATTAAGACCCAAAACCAGAGTTTCTTAACGATTGATTTTGCTTCTTCCAGCCCAAAAATAACTCTTTCCTTTAGGCCTTTATATTTTATTCCGCTTTCTATTCCGGTGTTACTATCCATAATGTCTTTTTCCAGATATTTTTCCAGTTTCATTCTACCCAGAATAATTCCTGAGACAATCCCAATAAACATGCCGCTAATTACATACATCAGCATGATCTTCCACCCGAAAAAACCGATCATTAATACCACCAGGTACTCGTTAACCAATGGCGAAGTAATCAGAAACGAAAATGTTGCTCCTAAAGGAACCCCCATTTTGACAAAACTGATGAAGATGGGAATTGAAGAACAGGAGCAAAATGGAGTTATTGCTCCAAACAAAGAGGCAAAAAAATTACCTAAAGATTTTTTCTGGATAATCCAGGCTTTTATTCTCTCCTGCGGCAGGAAACTGCGCAGAAACCCGATCAGGGCTATCAACACAAATAGAAGCAGCAATATCTTTATTGAGTCATAAATAAAAAAGTTTATTGCCGCACCTAACTT
>JAZDHG010000057.1:0-9668 GCA_043806135.1 Candidatus Omnitrophota bacterium | reverse complement strand
CCTTCACAGAAGCAACGGATATTGAAAAAAAAGAGAAAAGAGTTCAGGAAATTATCGCTGGAGGGTTTTACAGTTATCTAAAAAAACACGGTTATCTGAAAAACAATCCGGAAAAACAGCAGAAGATCCAGCAAACCCTTGAAAAATCCCGCACTATATGGAACAACATTAATTCTCTTGATTTAGCTTGACTTGTGCCGGGGTTGTTATAGGGTTGTTGTAAAAAGGAGATTCTTATGAAAAGATGCGGATTTGTTATAAGGGTAAGCACAGATAAACAGGCCAGAAACCCCGAAGGCTCGCTCACCAACCAACTTCAGCGGCTTCGTGCGCATGTCGAGTATAAAAATATGGCCGAAGACAAAAAGGATTGGGTTGAAGCGGCAACCTATATTCTAAAAGGTGTTTCCGGAAAAGACTCTTTTAAAAGCCCGGAATTTGCCCGGCTTTTTGAAGATATTAAAATCGGCAGGGTAAATACTATCTGCTGTGCGGCGCTTGACCGCATAAGCCGATCCGTTAAAGATTTTCTTAACTTTTTTGAAGTACTCACTCAATACAATGTTGAATTTGTCTGCTTAAAACAAAACTACGATACGACATCGTCTCAAGGAAAATTATTTATAACGATAATGATGGCGCTCGCTGAATTTGAGCGTGAGCAAACATCCGAACGCAACCGTGACGCTACTCTCGCCCGGGCTGAACGAGGCTTGTGGAACGGAGGACATTTGATAGGATACGATTTAGACGAGAACCGTAAAGGATACCTAACCGTAAATGAACAGGAAAAAGCGCTGGTACAATTCGCGTTTAAAACATACATTGAGTGCGGCTCAATATGCGAGACTGTTAAACGATTAAATACACACGGCTACCGCACAAAAGAATACACCTCCCGCAGAGGCAAACATACCTCTCCCAAGGAATTCGCATATACTTCCGTACATAGAATCCTTACAAATTACGCTTACATAGGAAACAAGGAAATCAATAAAAAGTGGAAAGCAAAAAACCAGGAAAGCCTGCCGGAAAAGCAACGCTACCGGCTCGCTGAATCTCTCTGGGAACCAATTATAGACATAAAGACATTTAACCATGTCCTACTGCTTCTCAAGAAAAATTACAGTTCAAAACACAATGCGGCAAAAGCTATAAAACACGTTTATTTGCTAAATGCCGGAAAATTATGGTGCGGAGAATGCGGAGAGGAAATGGAAGGCGGTTCCGGGACAAGCAAGTCTCATAAAAAATATTATTATTACGTATGCAAAAACAATACCTGCAAATTCAGAGTTCCCGCCAAAGAGATAGAAGATTTCGTCATCGGATACATTAAAAATCTTGCCAATGAAAAAGAAACTTTAAAAAATATCATCCGGTTCACAAACTCGAAACTGCAGACAGAACTCCCCCAACTTGTCACGCAACGTAAAAACATGCACGCCGAACTTGAGAACGTCAAACGTTTCGCTCAGGGAATACTTGACCAGTGGACAAGTATGGCGACTAACGAAAACGCAATGTTTCTAAAGGATAAATTAAACGAACTGGGCAAACGAAGAAAAGCCATTGAAGATGGGATCTCGAACCTTGAGATAATGATCGAAGAAATTCAGAGAGAATCGGTAAATCAGGATATGATCGAACTAATGCTAAGTAAATTCGCTGATATCTTTAACACAATCCCTCCCTACCAGCAAAAAGAACTAATCAACATACTCCTGCACAAAGCAATATTAAGCCCGACAGAAACAAGAATAGCCCTGTACGGCAAACAAGCCGATACAAGGCTATTCGATCTATTAGAAACCCAAAGCGTGAATGTTATTTCACGCCCTGGGATATCCGACTGGCTCCCCCGCGAGGACTCGAACCTCGGACAAATTGGTTACGATCTGACTTCAGTTACCTGAAGAGTCGGACTTTCTCTTTTCCCACGGCTTTACGTTTGGGAAGCAGGTGTAAAGTCTCTGCACTTGCCCTCCCGTATTTTACGGGATGCTAGCTCAGGATTGCCCTACGATTATATCAGTAGGGTTTCCCTGATTTAGCCTGCTTATTCACTCTAATGTTTCCACTAGAGGCTGCTAACTTTCGTGAACAGCCAATCGCTCTACCAACTGAGCTACAGGGGAACAATTTAGCTAATAGCTTATGGCTAATAGCTCATAGATAAAAAGAACAACACTACTAATTCCAGATTTCTCCCCTTTATATCCCGAAGTCATTCTTGCATAGGCTGTTTCATTCGGGGCAGGGGAACCGATTATTAATTACAGGTTAAAAGTAAAAAGGTAAAAGTAAAAAACAAAACCTTAAACATATAACCTGTTATTTTAAAGAGCGATCAAAATTCAAACTCATTATTAATTATCAATTCGTAATTATTAATTAGTAATTTGTAATTGATGCTTTATTCTGCTGCCGGCTGTTCTTCCTGAAGCACGCCTAAAATATAGGCCATTATACAGGCGGCGGAAAATACAGCGATCGCTCCGTTAACTAACGAGGTCAGGATAACACTGATCGCAGCAGCACCCATGCCTTTAATAGCATTGCCTAAAAAAGCCGCAATCATATTCACGGCAAATGAAACAACAAATATGCAAATGGCCAACAAGAAGAAAAAACCAACCGTCTTCCAGAAATATTTCTTTGTAAAGCCCCAACCCTTTCCTAAAGAATCGCGTACGCCGCTATTGCCTATGACAGCAAAATACTGGCTTATAAGCAGCCACATCCCCGCAAGAGCTACAACAATCAGTGTCAGAAGTAAAACAATTCCTCCGAGAATATTAAAAAATACATTGTCTCCGCCGCCAAATGCTACAAATATCCCGGTCAGGAAAGCCCCGATGATCCACAACAAAATTGTAATTGCACCGCCAATAACATTAAGGCTTAAAAGGCGTACAAAATATTTTGAGCAATTGCTTGTAAAATCGCCCATATTAATAGAGCCTGTTTTTAAAACAGCCATCACATACGACAGCAAACCGCCTTCTATAAAAACCCATACCAGCATCATTAATAGAAATGCTACAATCATCTGGCCAGTAACCGCGGCTATCTTATCCGGCGTTGGATTAAGGCCAATGATCGACAGCATGACAAAGGCACTGATAAAGTTAAATACGCATATTATAGCCATTGGCGGAAAAGTGTCTTTAAATGCCGCGCTCCCACGCTTAATTGCTTCTAAAACCTTCATATTGTCTCCTTTGTAGATGGTTAAACGCTTTATCCTTATCCCTCTTAGGGTGGTTGCTATCTCTAAACAAATATATTGTAAACAAAAATTTTAGCAAGAATAGACCATATTGTCAAGCGCTAACTTCCCTGCGCCCCTCGAAAGCTTCCGAAATAGTAGCCTTGTCAATATGCCCGATATTACTGCCCACAGGTATGCCCCTGGCAATGCGCGTAATCTTTACTTTTAAAGGCGCAAGCAGCTGCTTTAAATACTGTGCTGTTGTCTCCCCTTCCCGGGTTGAACTGGTCGCAATTATTACTTCCTGGATATTCTCTTCTTTTATGCGGGATACCATCTGCTTAAAAGGCAGTTCCCCGGGGCCTGTACCCTCTAAAGGAGACAGCTTGCCCCAGAGCACATGATATAAGCCCGCATATTTTCCGGTGCGCTCAATGGCAATAACGTCCTGAGGATCCTCAACAACACATAATACCTTGTCACGAATGTGCTTTTTTTGGCAAATAGGACACTCATCGTCCTCGGCAAAATAGTTGCAGGCCTTGCATTTGCGGGTTTTTTCCTTGGCCATTATAATCGCCTCGGCAAGCGCCTTGGCCCTCTGCGGTGAAGATTTAAGAAGATGCAAAGCCATCCTTTCGGCTGATTTGGGACCTATGGTCGGCAGTTTTGACAGTTCCTGTATAAGAGTTTCTAGAAATTTGGTATATTCACGCATTATAGTCTATTCGTTTGTTGAAACAATCCTGCCGTTAAAAACATCCATGGCCGACTGAATGAAATCATTAAAATCCACACTTTCTCTCGAATCATCAGCGTCCGCGGGGGATAATCCTTCCTCAACCGGCATATTATCTTCTTTGTCTTTGGGCAGCTTCTCACAATCAAGAAGATCAAACTTGACCTTTGCATCTAAAAGATTGCTTGCCGCCTGTTCAATTATCTCTAAATTTTTAAATTCCATCAGGTTTTCCCGATGGAATTCACATTCATTCAAAAATCCGACCTCTACCACATTGTTCCGCACTTTAAGCGGCCTGCCCTCTGCAAGATACATCCCGATGCTTATCTTCTGCTTGCGTACCTGATTGATCAAACTCGGCCAGATCTTCCAAACAGAATCCAGTGTAAATGCAGCTGTCTCCGTTGCTGCACTTAGAGCGCTTTGCGCTGCCTCATGCGGCTTTTCCGGCTCAGCATTGATATCCTCATGAACAGAGCCGCCGCCTGCAGGTATTACCTGAGAGATCTCCGCAGCAAGAGCTGCTTTTTTTATTGCTTTTCCCGGCTGGGGTTCTTCACGCCTGATTTCCTTACCGCTTTTACTGATGCCTCCCTCTGTAAAAGACTCTGTCGTCATGTTTTTGAGTTTATCTTCTAACCCCCGTACTTTCTCCATCAATAAATTGACCGGCAGCAATTCATGCTGCTTGGAAAGCTTAAGCAGTGCCGTCTCAAGCAAAAGCCTGCTCATGCCCTGTTGCTTCATGCGCTCCTGCGCCTGCAGCAGCACCGCAATGCAGTAAAGAATGTTTTCCAATTTAAATTTACTGCTTTGCTTTGTAATGGTTTCCTTGTCCTCTTTCGACAGCGTTACCAGCTTTTCACTTTGGCATTTGATCAGCATCATGTCCCGGAAGTGCTCTATAAATGCGCTGCTCAGCTGCGCGGGATCCTTGCCTTCCCGGATAAGATCATTGAGAGTCGTTAAGTTCTGCGCAATATACTCCGGCTGTAACTTATCTACAATATCAAAAACCGCTTTTTTGGACACAAGCCCCAACACAGAACTGACCGCACTTAGAGTGACCTTTCCCTGACTGAAACTGTTCAGCTGATCAAGAATAACTTCCGCATCGCGCAGGCTGCCGTCAGCGCTTTTAGCGATAGCGTACAACGCGTCCTCATCGCAGGCGATCGATTCCTGCTTGATCAGTTTTTTCAGTTTAGTAATGATCCCCTCAGCGGTTATCCTTCTAAAATCAAAACGCTGACAGCGGGATAGTATGGTCGGCAGAACCTTGTGCGGTTCGGTTGTCGCAAAAATAAATGTCACATGTGCCGGCGGCTCTTCAAGTGTCTTAAGCAAAGCGTTGAATGCCTCGGTCGTTAACATGTGTACTTCATCTATAATATATATTTTGAACTTACTGGAGCTCGGCGCAAATTTTACGTTCTCTCTCAGCGTTCTTATCTCATCAATTCCTCTGTTTGATGCGCCGTCTATTTCCAGGACATCCATGCTTTTACCCGCGCTTATCTCTTCGCAGGCAACACATTTGTTGCAGGGCTTTTGCGTCGGACCATTTTTGCAGTTCAATGCCTTGGCCAATATGCGCGCTGTCGATGTTTTACCTATGCCTCTGGGCCCGGAAAAAAGATACGCATGTGCAATATTGTCTTGAGCAATGGCGTTTTTCAGAGTGGTTGCAATGTGCTCCTGGTCGATTATTTCATCAAAATCCTTGGGACGGTATTTGCGTGCATAAGCAAGGTGAGACACTCCAAACTCCTTTTTTCAATGTTTGATCCCGCCTCATTATATGGGTGAAAATTTTCTATGATAATTTCCACCCATTCCGCGGGATAAATTTGACCCTATAACTTAGCTTCATGATCATTCTCTAAGTTATGGTCTCATTTATAGGCGAATTTAATAATATAAAACAAATAACCTGAATAAAGGCCCAGTAACATAAACCCGTGTGCCTTCTGTAAAACAAGCTTCCTGCGGGTAAATAAAAATATTAATAACGCAAAGCCAATAACAAAAGGCATTGTTACAAATTTGGTCTGGCTGTCAATATTAAGCGGGCTTATTACCGAGGAAACTCCCAGAACCCAGAGCAGGTTTAAAACATTAGCGCCGATAACATTGCCTACGGCAAGTTCGCCCATATTCTTCAGGCTGGCAACTACCGCAGTAACCAGCTCAGGTAAAGATGTGCCTATAGCGATCATGGAAACACCTATAACGATTCCCGGAACTTTAAAATGATTAGCTATGGCAACACCGGATGGGATAATTGCATATTTTGCCGCAGCTACCACTCCCGCTGAACCTATAATAAATTTTACAATGTCTTTATTAATTGATTTTGTCTTTGCCTGTGTTGGGTCTTTGCGGCTTTTTGTTTTTAATTCCCGGAAGATTATATAACCGAAAAAAGCTCCCATCTGTGCGCAAAGCAGCATTCCGTCGGAAAAACCCAGCACCCCGTCCAGCATTAATAAAAAAACCAAGGCACTAAAACCGATCAAAAAAACCATCTCCTGCTTGATCAGCCGGGGGTCACAGTGTATAGCCCGAATAATTGCCGCCGCAGCTAAGATCAGCCCGATGTTTGCCAGACATGATCCGGTTGCGTTTCCCAAAGCAATCCCGTCTGCTCCCATCTTGGCAGATAATACAGATACCGCAAATTCCGGCATTGTTGTAGCAATGCTGACAATGGTCAGGCCGATAATGACCCGCGGGATTCTAAAAAATACGGCAATTGCCTCAGATGCGTTTGTAAATAAATCAGCACTTTTTACAATTACAAAAATCCCAACAACAAGGATTGTAAAATCTTTATATATGCCCAATGGTATTCCTCGGAAATGCAACCTAACAGGGAAGTATTTAAACGCGTTAAATCTGTGTTTATCTTAACGCAAACCGCAGATAAAGTCAACATCAACAAAAGGGCCTATCTATACGCTATTTTATTTCAACCCAGTTAGCATCTTCTGCGGCCGGCAATGTCATCTTGAGGAATACTTTGCCTGTCCAGGTATCGAGTTTTGTAAATCCCGCAGTCTGGATAACTCCGTTATTATTTTTCATGGTATAAGACTCTAGTACAAATCTTCTGCTGATCTGATACAGCACCGCCCCCAGAGCCAGCACCCATATTGCCGCTACAATTAACCATTTTTGCAAACCGCTCATAAATTCATTCTCCTTGAATAACAATATTATAGCGTTAAAAAACAAAGATCCCAAAACAATTTTTGACAAAACACAGGTTGTAAAAACAATCTTTTCCCCTAATACCCTTTTTTTGGGTTCTACATCCCACTCCTTCATAAACAAAAAAGTCCGCCGGTTTTCGTCCGGCGGACATATTTTATGGCGGGTAGCCGTGGACGGCAGGCGAACCCTGCATCTCCAAGAAATTCAATTGCTTGTGAAAACGCAAAAAAGCCGCCAGCAGCGTAATACAACGAAGCTCTTGTTTATTTGATGGATTTCTGCGCCATTTGTCCACGTAACCACTTCTCTCCAGCCATAAATAAACGATTACCTACCTCTATCAACTCCGAAACATATAGATACCCACGCCTTTACAGGCGTGGTTCTTAACTTTCCTGCAATTCAAGCTCCGCTTGTCCTGCATCTTCATTCCCTTGAAGCTTCACATACTTTCTATTTTCTCTTCATTTATTCCAACTGTGGTATTGCGTTTTGTATACTGTATGCGCTGATTTTCGTAGCTTCACATACTCATTATACCATCAATCTCCAGATGCAGGAATTGCTCTCATCCCCACCTTTACAGGTGGGGAGTTCTCGCTAAATTAAAAGGCTAAGCAATGCCTTCTCTGTATCTGATAATGGAAAAAGCGTATATTCCTCAACCTTCCTCACCAAAACAATAATGTCATGACCAAACTTCTTAGATCTTAACTCTGCTAATGTAACACCGTATTGAAGTAGCATTGACTTAAAAAGAAGCTCAAATGCGTGACCAATCAAATATAGTCTAACCTTGTATAGATCGGTATTTGGTAAAAAGCGGTGCTTATCTGGACATTTTTCAGATATTATTTCGCAAGCCCGCTTAAAATCTTTGCCGGTATTTAGTAAACCTACCGGGGAGACCCGTGAATCTTTTTCTTTGCTTACATTTTTCATGAGCAATCTAAAGAATTAAAACCATTTTATTCCATCTTCTCGACATAAGAATTCATAGGATTTAAAAGATCGAACACAATAAATATTTGATCGGTCATTACATCAAGCAGTAGCGCATTTGGCAATGCTGGATTTGAGTGAACATACCAACCTTTCGGTAATAATTCAATCTTGGTGCCAATGAATTCCCCCGTTTTGTGATCGTAAATATAATTTATCACAAAAATACCAGTTTCATCTCCTCCAGTTACCGGCTTTGGATTCTTTCCTTTATTCAGAATTATCTTATAAAAATCTAAGTTATTTTCAGTTTTATGTACAAAGGCAAATTCGTTGGATTTGTCAGCTGTTGCGTGCATAGCAAAAGCATATTCCAAAAGATACTGATATTTTGATTTTGTATCCTCTTTCCCTGAAAGAGCGTCAACCCTAGAAAGAGCCACAAATCCACGCTCCTTCCACGCTTGGGCAATTTTTTCAGGCGTTTCAGCAAACACACAACGAGTAATCAGCAATATAAAGATACTAACAAGCACTATTTTCTTAATTATTGCGCACCTCTTTTAATCGTTTCTTATTTTGGGATAACTTTAAATAATTTTCCTTACTGATTACCCTTCGCCCGCTTTTGCGTTCAAGTTCCAGTCTTGCGTTGCCAGCAACGGCACCGCCCTCATAGGCGGCTTGTTTGTTTTCAACAAAACCTTGCGCATCTTTATTGACAGCTATCTCTTTCGTTGATGCCTCGCCAAGCATTGAAAAGATAAGCTCCAAATCGGTCATGTGATCCCTTAGGTTTTCTCGCTTCAACCCTTTATGTTTCTTATAAGCGGACGGGGTCATGTCGAACGTTGCTTTTGAAATTTCAGCGGTTAATATTTCGTATTCCTTTTGCTCCTTTATGCCGCGCTTTTGCCACTGGTCCGTTAACTCCTCACGGATAGCGATTCCTCGCATCCGTTTCTCGATCCATTCGTCACTATAGCCTTTGGCTTTATATAAAGCCCTTGTCCTTTTTGTAGCAAGTTCTGGATTCTCGATTTCCTGAATCCGCTCATAACCGACCCGAGCCAACCATCGCTTAAACGGCTCGGCCTTTGGGGATGGTATAGATTGAATAATGCGAAAAATACCTTCCGTATTTGCGCAATTGAGCTTTTGATCCCCACCAGATGTCTTAACAGAAAGGGGGGTGACAAATTGTCCCCACCCTTTACTAAGCTCATTGTCACGCTTACGCATTTTCTTGATGTAGTCCTGAACATTGGGCGAGTCGGTAAGCGCCAAGACAACATCATTAACCACAAACCACCATTCATTGCTATGGATGGTCTTTCTGATTTCACGTTTCCTGAAAATCGCTATTTTAGTTGTGGTTATTTCTTTATTCATATTTCCTCATTTGACGCTCAGGCGAACCCTGGCCCACTATGCATGCCAGGGTTCGCCTGAGCGTCAACAATGGCGGAGAGGCTGGGATTCGAACCCAGGGACCCAGTCGCCCAGATCAACTGCTTAGCAGGCAGCTCCATTCGGCCACTCTGGCACCTCTCC
>JAZDHG010000056.1:0-11299 GCA_043806135.1 Candidatus Omnitrophota bacterium | reverse complement strand
ATTTACTCTGCACGCCTCGGAGTCCGCCTGAGGCAGAGGAGAATGCCTGTCCGCCAATCTTTGTGGCGGAAGTAAAAATAGTTTTCTCAGCCATTAACTGATAACATCTTTCATTGTAAACATATCTCCCAAATAATACATTTCACTAGTACCTCATAATTATCATTCGTGATTTTTTCGTTTTTCCTATTAGCTATCGGCCATTGGCCATGGACTATTTTCCCTTTTTACTTAAAACTGCGTCCTTAACCTTTTAATAATCCCTCGTATGTTTGCATAATTATCCGGCAAAGATCAGCCGTATCATATTTACTCTGTACAAAATCCGCAGCTGCTTTGCCCATTGACCGTCTTTTCAACTCATCCTGTATAAGTGTACTCATTGCCTCTGTCAGCTTTTCTGCACTTTTTGCCTCGACAAGTATCCCGCTCTTACCATCATCCACAACTTCCGGTATTCCGCCTACTTTACTTGCAATAACCGGAATCCCCAGCCCTTGAGCTTCGATCAGCACAAGTCCTACGGCTTCATTTAAGGAAGCCAGCACCATCATATCCATCAGGCACATTATATCAGATACATCATCGCGCCATCCGCAGAATATAAAGTGTTCTTCATATCCGGCCTGTTTAACTCTCATCTTTAATTCTGTTTTCAAACTGCCTTCTCCCACCAGAACAAACTGCACATTCTTAATTTTTTGCGCCACTTGAAGTGCTGCTTCAATAAAATATTTCACTCCTTTGATCTGCTCAAGTCTACCGACCATGCCGACAACAATGTGTCCGTCTTTAACCCCAAGTTCCTTTTTCAATAAGTCACTTCTATGGGCATTTGTTTTATTAATACTGCTGAATTCAACTGCAGTATGCGCAACTGCTGTTTTTTCTTGAGCCGCCACTTTAAAACGCAGCAGGTCACTCTGCTCCAATCTGGTCAAGGTTATGATCTTATCTGTAAAAGAACTTAAAGCTCGTTCCACAAAAATTATAAGTTTACTGATAATGGGTCCGAAATATCCGTAAAAATTATGCCCGTGCGATGTGTGCACAATTACTTTTATATTGGCAAGTTTAGCGGCAATTCTGCCTAAACATCCGGCCTTGGCAGTATGGGTATGCACAATATCGAAATTTCCCTTTTTAAACAGGAAGTACAATCTGCGCAATGCCAGAGCGTCAAAAACCGGATTTATATCACGTTTTAATTCCGGGATAATAACAAACCTCTCCTTAAGGCTCTCAAGGAATACTTTTGTTTTTTCTGTGGGATACATGTTCTTTCCGCAAACAAGCGTAACCTCATACTTGTACGCATCAAGACCCTGACACAGCATGCGCACTATATCCGGAGCCCCTCCCCAATCCATGCGGGTAATTATTTGAGCAATCTTTATCTTTTTCATATTACACAAATTCTCACAAATTACACACTAATTTCCACTAATTAATACACAAATTGACACAAATCACAAAACACGGCGACGGATATCTATTTCACTTGTCCCGAAATTAACCAAATACCCCAGGCTATAATCAGTCGCTTTTAGATAATAATAAAGCTGTTTTTCAAATACCTTGGGCATATTTATTGTAGATTTGATCTCAACAATTATCTTGCCTTCCACTATGAAGTCGGGCTCGTAAACACCAACTTTCTCGCCTTCATATTTTAACTGAATCTTCTTCTGTTGTTGAGAGTGTATCTTTTGTTTATCAAACTCTATACTTATAGCTTTTTGGTAAACACTTTCCTTATGTCCGGGACCAAGTGTATTATAAACTTTGTAAAAACATCCTACTATCTTATACGACAACTCCTTATAGATAATTTTATCTTTCTTGCCTTCGCTCATCCTGCCTCTTAGTTTGTGCACATTCGTGTGTAATTCGTGTCCATCAATTCGTGCTAATTCGTGTGCAATTTGTTTTATTCGTGTTTCTAGTATCTATACAATTCCGTACATCTCACGCATATAGGAAATAACTCGCTTTTTTTAAGGCTCTTTCTGAACCTGACTGCCTTTTCACTGTTCCAGATATTCGAGAATTTATCTTCCGTTATATTGCCGAAAGCATACGTGGAATTAAGGCATGGCCGCACATCGCCATCCGGAAAAACATACGCACAGATCCACGGGCTTAAACACCGCCGCGGGTATTCTGACGGTTTATAAGACGGATTATTATAATATTCCCTTAATCCCTTTAAAGAAAGATTCGGATAGAAATCAACCGCAAATGATGTCTTGCGGTTTTTAATCTCCTGCATCTTGGAAAACAGTTTATCCGCATCGATCTCAGGCTCAAATACAAAACCATCCCATCCGGACGATGAACATTGCAGCTGCTCATCATAAGTTTTTTGTTTTTCGATCAAATCCTTGCCCAAAAAAATAAGATTATGAAAAGTAAGCGAATTCGCTCCGATATCAAATGCTACATCAAGCAGTTCTTCTAAGTGCAGATAATTATATTTTGTGATCGTGCACTGCAGATTGACTAATGGTTTTTTAAGCCTCTTTTCCTGCTTATAACTTTTAAGCTCTTTTAAACCCTCGGTAATATTTTTAAATAATCCCGGCATGCCGCGAATAGTGTCATGCAGTTTTTCACTCCCGTCAAGGGAGACATTCAGCTCATCAAGCCCAGCCTGGGCAAATTCAGCTGCCCTGCCCTTTATCATCGCCGCGTTTGTGATCATCAAAACATGCATATTTTTTTGTTTTATATACCGTATTAGTTCTAAACATGCAGGATAAAGCAGCGGCTCTCCCCCGAAAAGCGTGATGCCTGGCTTAAAAAAACTCATGTCATCTACAATCTTTTTAAGTTCCTCAAAAGAAAGTTCTTCTTTAACATCCTCTTTATCTTTTGTCTTCGTAACCCCGCTCTCCCCCCATTGCCCGCACATTTTACAGCGGAGATTGCATTTATAGGTAAGAAATAATGTGACCGCTTCAGGCAAAGCACTTTTGCCATTCCCAAGGTAATGCGACAAGAACGCCTGCGACCGCTTAATTGCAACATTGATTGCGTATTCAGGCTGTTTGATAAATTTAGCAGTGAATCTGCTTATATTCTTCCATGGAACGATCATATTAAAATCCCATTATCTTTTACATAAATTTGGTTTTGGATTTTGGGTTTCGTATTTTAGGATTTATAGTTTGTCTTATCCTAAAATAGTTGACACTTTAAAACACAGATAATTTAATTAACCGCCCGCTTCGCTTGATAAACGCTAATTAACGCAGCAACCTAATGTTGTTTCCGGAAAATTATATGCTTATTTGTGGCTGCGCTCCAGCCGCATGCCTTCATCAAACCAATACTCAGTAAGGAAAATGTATTTTCCTTCTGAACTTGGTTTGTGAAGGCCTAACTTGACTTTGTCAAGTTAAGCATATGTTTTACATCCGCGTTCTTCTGCGTCCACCCCATTAGATACAACAAAGCTATTATCTAACGGGGTAAATCTGCGGTTAATTTATTTTTCTGGATAACACAGTCTTGCCCCAAACCCTATACCCTAACTCTTATCATACTACGCATTGCTTTTTATGTTAGGCACACGCAGCAAAAAAATACTCCCTATAATTAAAAAGGGGATGAACGACATTAAAGCCAGTCTATAACCCAATGCCCCCAGATGCCCCATAGCAAGCAAAAGCAAGCCCCATAGTATCGGCCCTACAGCGGCGGAAAGATATCCGATAAGATTAAACAAGCCAAAGGCCTCTCCCGCCGCTTCTCTGGGCACTACACTTACCACAAGGGCCCGCGATACAACCCAGGTTGAGCCTAAATTTATACCCGCCAGGGCTCCGATCATCCAATGAAAAGGAGGTACAGCCAATGCTGCTCCAAAAAGGCAAAAGATCCAGAGCAAAAATATCCCCATCATTGTCCGTTTATACCCTATCCAGTCACTGATTATACCTGAGCCGATACTGCCGATTATCGCAAAAATAGTGGCAAAAGCTATGAAATTAATGATTTCAATATCATTAAGTCCAAAAACCTTAGTTACATAAATGGACATAAAAAGTATTGTTACATTCACAACACACAACCCGAAGAAAGCCGCTTTTAGAAACTCCCTAAGTCCGCCGTATTGCTTAGAGCTGAAAAGTGTTATTTTCAGCCTACTAAAAATATCTACGATCAGTTTTCTGTTGATTATTACAGGTATGCCTGTTTTCGTATTCACCGAATTATCTTTGACAAATATCAGACACGGAAGTGAAAAAAGGAAAAACAAACTTCCTGTGAGAAAAAAAGTTGCCTGGTACCCCTGTTTTATAATAATCGGCTTGGTAAAAACAAGGGCAATGATTGCCCCGAAATAGCCGAACATTTTCCCCATCCCTGAAACCAGTCCTGCTCTCTGGTCGGGACTTATTGCCAGCATCAGGGAATTATAAAAAATAACTGCTGTCTGGCATCCGACATTAGCAATAGCAAAAAACAGCAGTGCCATAAAAATATCCTCAGTAAACGCCAAACACATTGTAAATATAACGCTAAGCAGTGTAAAAAATATCAAAAAATGCCTGTGCCTGCGCCTGATATCAGCAATTGTCCCTAGTATCGGAGCCAGCAGAGCAATCAAGATCGTAGATATGCCAAAAGCAATGCTGTAAAAGATTTCCGGCGCGCCTTTTTCCAATGTAATCCACCGGACAAAATACAGGGAAATTATATTAAGGGCAAAAAACTGGTTCGCCATGTCATACATTGCCCAGGATAAAATTAAAAAACTGTTTTTTTTGTTCATCTGCCTGAAAGGGTTTTACAAGCTCTACTATGTGCCTACGCCTGTTTATTTCGCACAATAACTAGGGCGTGCTGAAAAAGTTAAAAATGTTGCTTGTATCGACGATAGGATAATATAAAAGTTGCGTTATTTTGTTTAATAAGTGCAAGATTTTTAACCAATGTTCCGTAAAAAGCTTGCACTTATGTGAATTAGAAAATCACCACGTACCCTTGATTGCAACGCTTAATAATGATTCCAAAGATAACTTCGTCGGGCATTTATCGCTGTAATCATTTTTTGATCACTGTAATCCGGTCTGCTGGCCTTTTCAGCAGGCCCTAACTATAGTATAATATGCTCCATGAATTATGTCTCTATATTTTTAATTTCCTTTTTTATTGCCTTCTCCGGCGCCCTGACTCCCGGCCCTCTGCTTACAGCCGTAATCCACGAAAGCACAAAGCGCGGTGCAAAAGCCGGTCCGCTTATTATTTTAGGTCACATTCTTATTGAAATTACTATGCTTACATGCATTATATTCGGGCTTGTTCAGTTTCTCAGAAATTCCCTGCTGATTTCTCTGCTCACTTTAACCGGATCAGGAATAATGATCTTTATGGGCCTCTCAATGTTAAAGAAAATTTCCCGTTTCACTCTTAAGACGGAAACTTCACAAAAGAAATCAGTTAATCTGATAATGCTGGGCTTTACTATGAGTATCGCCAATCCATATTGGAGCATATGGTGGCTTACTATCGGGCTGGGGCTTGTAATAAGTGCGCAGCAAATCGGAATTTTTGCAATATCCGCCTTTTTTCTGGGCCATATTCTTGCGGATTTTCTTTGGTATGCTTTTGTATCTGTGTTGATCAGTAGGAATAAACGCTTTATATCGCAGAGAATTTATAAGCTGATTTCCTCTATTTGCGCCCTAGCCCTGATCGGCTTCGGCATATTTTTTGCGATAAATAATCACTTCACTGCAGCCATAATCCCGTAACAACATAATGCCAGCCTTGTTTTTTAATAACAAGTTTTATCAAAACATCACTTTTAGTATTGTCAAATTTCCCCTTCCAAAGCACAAGTATCATATCGCCCTTAAGCAAGCTTCCCATATATTCGCGATACAAATAATTCCCCAGGGAGCTTTTGATATGACGGCTTACTTTAAAGAATTTTGTGCGCGAACCAACAACTTTCAGGGCCGGATCAAAATCTCTGCAATATGTGGTATATTTATCAAACTTAAATCCGTCCAGAATATTATCCAGCAGCGGGTCAGCTATTGCTTTAATTTCCTGGGTTGTTTTAGCTCTTTGGGCAGCAAAAGCAGGTGTAATAAATGAAATGATAACAATTACTAAAATTAGTGCTTTAATATTTTTAAGGCAGCTCATTTTTATTCCTCCGTTTGTATTTTACCGCATTTTTTGCTTTTTTCAAACATTTTTATTTTAAAGGTTCTTTCTTGTTTGAGTTGAACAAAAGAACCTGATTACACCGATTAAAAGCCCGATTGCACTGATCCTATAGAAAATAATCTCTATCCTCCTTTAATAATTCGTGTAATCACGTGGCCGTGTTAGCCCGTTATTCACTTTGAAAGGAGATTGCCTGGATCGCTTTTTCAACTTTTCTCTCAAGTCCCCGCTCCATAAATCCCGGAAGCATTTTTTTAAGTTTTTGTTTAAAAGCTGACTTCTGCCATTTAAAATTCAGCGCATTGTAAACTCCTGAGAGCTGAAAATCAAAATTCAGATATTCTGTCCTTTTATCCATTAACGCCAGAAGCATCTTGAATTTCGGTGAGGCCCTCAAGCATTCACGCGCAAGAACAATAGATATCCGGCTTGAAACAAATTCATTGCTTTTAAGCAAAAAATTTCCCTCTAAAAAAATATCCTTTGCTTTTAGTTTTATATTTTTAAGCGCTGATTCTTTTTGTGTTGATTCAAACTGCACAGAAAGCTCACTGAATTTTATTTGCTTTAAATCAGGAAGGACGAAAAAGTCACCCAGCCAGACAAAAAACTTTACATTGTCCAAATAACCGTCTTTTATGATTGTCGTCCCCTTTAATCTCGGCACAGGGTGATTTGTATAATCCATACTGCAGGTAAATTTCCCGTCGATCCTGCCCTGGAGTTTTGTCGGCAATCTGCGGTAAGCACCAAACAGGGAAAACAGCAGGGAATCAAGCTGCCAGGCGCTTACATTCGCAACCGAAAGGTTGCAATTTATTTCAGGCGGCCACTGCGCAGCATCTGCTGCAATATACCCGCTCAAAGTCCCATCGTAAAGCTTTGAATCGAATTTAATAAACTTAATGCCCTTATTAATGAAATTAACCATTGAATTAAAGTCACTAAGCAGAAAATTAAATACCCCGGCATTACTGCTGTATTGCAAAGCCGTCTTTTCTATCAATATTTTTAAACGGATGTCCGGCAGAAACCCTGCGCTCAGATTGCTAAATGAGGTTTTCACGCGCTGCAGAGATTTTCCTTTTAAAGAGTCGCTAAGAAAAACAACCTCAGCCTCCCCGCTGGTTTTACCTTCTTTTGAGCTGCACCTTAGATTAACATCCATTCTTTGCGGATTATTCTGCCGCAGCTTCGGGTTTTGATCGGCAAATGTGGCCAGTTTTATATTTGCATCTATTTGATCCCCAAAAACCGCTTCCCCCTGCATGCGCACAGGAACATTATTCAAATAAAATTCCACGCGTTCTGCTGTTATACGTTTAGAGGCAAATTTTATCAAACAGTTAATGTCCAGGACATTGATACCTCCTGCAGAAACACCTGTTTTCCTGGATAAGCGGCCATACCGGAAAAAATCCGCAATCTTTTCTAGTGGTTTTTCCGGCTTTTTCAGTGAAGAAGCGAAAGCCCTTTTATAAAATTTTTCAAACGATGCAGCCCCCTTCAGGCTGAGAACACTTTTTATGATTTCACCTTTAAGCGCTGTCTCGAAATTTGCCGATTCCAGCTCTAACCTTTCGATCGCAAGTCCATCCGGCACAATTGCACCCTCAAACACATAAGAAAATCCCGGAGCAAACAATTTTTTTTCTACTTTCCTGCCGGAATCTGCTTCTTGAAACTTCAAATACCTAATGCGGCCCCGGCTTCTGATCTTACTGCTACGATCTATCTGAAAAGTAGTATCCCCCAGCAGCATTCTGCCTGATGAGCCTTTTCTGCCAAAAATAAACTCTGCCTCTTCAAATACCAGATTTAACGGCCTGCCGCGGGCCAGAATTTTTATAGCTTTAATTATGCCTTCGATGTTTTCTTTGAAAAATATTTGATATTTATTGTAATCAATGCGGGGATTCACAAAAACTACATTATTAACTACTATATTTTTTTTCCAGACAAGCTCACTTAAAGAGAAGGCCAGCTTGACGTTTTTGACAAAAAGCGGCGGGCTTTCTCCTGTCCCCGGGGCAAAATTTACAGAAACATGCTTTAGGATCAAAAAGTTCGGGGGGATATAGATGATACTGTCGATAGTGGTCGGATGTTTTAAATATCTGTTTAATTCCTGCTCAATTTTTAACTTACTCTTTGCAAGCATTGTTTTGATGCCGGAAAATATACTTATGAAAATCAAAAGAAAGACGATAAATATCGTGAAAAATAGACGTGGTTTAGAAATAGATTTTTTCAAATAATTCCTCATTAATATATATTTCTATACGGTCGATAGAATAGATCGCCTTATAATGAAGATTAAGCGGGGAAACGTAAGAGAGCTCTTTGAACTCGCTGAACAGAAGACTTAACTGTTTAAAAGTAATGACTTTTTTCCTTAAGTCAGCGGCTGATTTGCTTATCTGCATCTGGTCACTGATCTTAAGCAGGTAAATAACCGCAAAAGGCAGTGCTTTGTCCTTAGAATATTCGTCAATAAAATTAGAAAATGATTTTTCCGCGCTTCTGTAATCTCCTATAGAATAATAATATTCTCCCGTAGAGAAAAGCGCCTCTTTATGATATTTGGACTTGGCCGGATAATCAAGAAGAGAGCGAAAACACATAAAAGCATAATCATTATCACCTGCAGTAACCGCCTGTTTAGCCGTGCTGTAAAAAACAGCATCTGACTGGGCAAAAACAACATTTAAGAATATCATGCTTAAGGGCAAGATGATGACAAAAAATCCGATTTTTTTCATTTTAGTACTTCCCCATAGAAAATTGTCTGAACTCTATTATGGCTTTGTTAAAAAACAACAAAGCCGTGCAGACCATATCAGGCATATTGCAGATAATTACAGATTACTCTTCTATAATCTGCGCTCATCTTTGGTTTTAATCTGTGCCGATCTGGGTAGGACTGTGTTTTTCAACAGTCCCATTATATCAGACAAAATTTGATATGGAAATAAAATTCCTAAGGCGTGATTCTTAAACTTGTTAGATTAATCCCAAAAGCGCTTTTTCATGAATCTTCACGTATTCTTCCCTGAACAGTACAAATCTTATTCTTTTTACTTTATGCAGCTGTTTTGCACTATTGATTATCGTATTAAAGGCAACAATTGCAGCCTCTTGCATAGGATATCCAAAGATGCCGGTTGATATTGCCGGAAAAGCTATGGAATCTATATTATTTCCCTCGGCAAGTTCCAATGCTCTGCGGTAACACGAAGCAAGCAGCTCTTCCGTCGGCATATCCCGGCCATATACCGGCCCTAAACAATGAATAACAAATTTATTGGGCAGGTTATAGCCTGAACTGATCACTGCTTCTCCCGGTTTAATAGGTGCCATTGATTTGCATTCTTGCGCAAGCCCTGGACCGGCTGCTCTGTGCAGGGCACCGGCCACTCCTCCTCCTGGCATAAGCTGCGCATTAGCAGCATTGACCACCGCGAGAAAGTCCTTTTGTCCGGCGATGTCCCCCAGCACACACTCAATAGTTATACCATTTACTTCTTTTTTCATCATTTAGTATTGCGTCTAGCGTATTGAGCATTGCGTCTAAAAACGAAGGACGACGGATGACCATTCGCTCCGATCATTAAGACGATGGACGAACGCTCTCTTTGTTCGCTTAAAAAACTATTTTCCACAAAATTCATCCGCTTTTTCTTTAAAATGCTGCAGCAACTAACTTTTAAACTCTTTTTATTTCCCCTTTTTTCTTAAGACCGCGTCTGTCGTCCTAGCGCAGCGGTCATCCTTCATCCCTCAGTCTTTATCAGCTTTCATCTTTCTTTTTTCTCGCTACTCGCTTCTAGCTACTGGTACCACAAGCCCGTAACAAGATACTGCCCGTTTCTCTCTGAAACAACCATTTTTATCAATATCTCATCCTGTGTTTTATCAAAAACACCCTTCCAGAAGATAATTGTAATCCCTTCCCTGTTTATAAACCCCAGATACTCCCTGTACAAATAACTGCCTATCCATTTAAGGATATCTCCTCTTATTTCGCTAAAACGCTCTGATGTTATTGTTTCTTTTAGCGTAGCATCAAAGTCTTTTGAATACTGGATATAATCATCCTGGGTAAAACCACTCATAACATTGTCAAGCATCGGCTCCGCAATATTTTTAACTTCATCGTTCGTAGCTCCGATAACAGCACCATATCCCGGCAGCGCCATTATGCTCATTAAAAAAACCATAATGCAACACGAAGCATATTTCATAGTTTCTCCTTTCACTGAAAGCGGCTTTTAAAATTCTTTCTCTATAATAAATATTTCACTATATAATCTTACCTTAGGCAGTCAATAATAGTCAAAGGAAAAATAATAATTTGAATATTATAGCTGCCGCTTTTCCCGGTTACCAGTAGTTACAAACAGTTAATATTGGTTACTAATAGTTACTTCAAAAAACAATATCAATATTTTATTAGTTTTCCTTAACATACAAACTCGTAACTTGTAAGTCATCACTAGTGTCCGGTTATAAGTCAAATAATTCTAGTTGGTTACAAGAATCAGTTAATTTGTTATTGTATTCAAAATCTGTAAGTAGTTGCAAAATAGAGACTTTCTCAAAAATAGTAACACTAAAAATTTGTAAAATTGTGTAGAGATTTAACGTTATTTTCAGCCGTTTTTTGATAATTGCAATTAGAACATACATAGAAATTGCAATCCAAATTTGAGTTTTTACAGCATTTTCTGATGTCCCATAAAAAGCTTTTATGCGTAAATGTTGTTTTATCCATTTAAAAAATAGCTCAATTTGCCAACGGCATTTGTATAGTTGAGTAATGGTTAAAGCCGGTAAAGTAAAATTGTTTGTAAGAAAAATTAGACTTTTGTTCTTTTCGATATCGTAATATTTGATTCGGCGCAATTGTTCTGGATAACATTTTTTGGGATAAAAGCTGACAAAGGTAACCATTTGATCGTATTTGAGTCCTGTTGATTTGTCTATTGGACGAGAGTAAAGTCTGCGGACATTTAAATCTTTTCTGGCTCGAATGACAAAAAATGATTTTGCCTGATTTAACATATAAAGAGAGGCAGAATCGAAATAACCACGGTCTAAAGTATAGAAAGAA
>JAZDHG010000055.1:0-4690 GCA_043806135.1 Candidatus Omnitrophota bacterium | reverse complement strand
TAGCGAAAAGTTCCTGTCGTATGGCGCAGCGAAAATAATCTTGACAGTTACAATGGTGTGTGTTACTATTCTTAAAAACGTGTCACAGTGGCAGATCAATTTTTAAAGAAGGAATCTATTTATGCATATGGCGGATGCTTTGATTTCTCCCGCGGTTGGGGCAACGATGTGGGCAGCCGCAGCAGGATTAATCGCGTATAGTTCTAAAAAACTAAAAGAAGCCGCGGATGACCGTAAAGTTCCCCTTATGGGAGTATTAGGCGCGTTTATTTTCGCGGCCCAGATGATTAATTTCAGTATTCCGGCTACAGGCTCAAGCGGCCATTTGGGCGGCGGCATGATTTTGGCAATATTGCTAGGGCCCTATGCTGCTTTTCTGGTCATGGCATCGGTGCTGATTGTGCAGGCGCTTTTTTTTGGCGACGGCGGATTGTTAGCGCTGGGGTGTAATATTTTTAACCTGGGGTTTCTTTCCTGTTTTGTTGCTTATTTGCTTATTTACCGCAAGATTGGGGGAGATAAGGCAACGCAGGGAAAAATTGCGGCAGGTTGTTTAGCGGCGTCAATTATTGGCCTGCAATTAGGCGCTTTTGGCGTTGTTTTGGAAACAGTGTTTTCCGGAATCTCGGAGCTGCCGTTTAGGGCCTTTCTGCTTTTAATGCAGCCGATTCATTTAGCCATTGGCATTGTCGAGGGCATGGTAACCGCGGCTGTGGTTATGTTTGTTTACAACGCCAGGCCGGAAATTATCAATGCGGCCAGCAGGTTTAAACCGATAGGACAACTTGATCTTAAAAAAGTTATGGTTAGTTTTTTATTAGCTGCGATAATTATCGGCGGAGGTTTAAGCTGGTTTGCCTCCAGCCATCCTGATGGTTTGGAATGGGCGATGTTTAAAACATCGGGCAAAGAAGAGTTGGAAAGCAATGATAATCTGCATGTTTCTTTAGCTGCATTGCAGAAGAAAACAGCTTTTTTACCTGATTATGGATTTAAACACGCGGAATCAGAAACTGAACCGGCTGCAGCGTCTGAGCCATCATGGCCGGCAATTGAAATGGGAACTTCCTTGTCGGGTTTAGTTGGGGGAGGATTGATTTTTTTAATAATTCTTTTAATCGGGTTTGGGATTCGCCGGCGGGTGGTTACAAGCTAGCTTTATTTAAGCCGCAGGGTAATCAAAAGCAGTTAAGCAATATCGCTGCTGCTTAACCTTCTTTATTTATGAATAATATTGGTAAAAATTATTTCGATATTGGATATATGGATACTTTGGCTCGGAGAAGCAGCTGGCTGCATCGCTTAGATCCCCGGGCTAAATTAATTACTACTTTGCTGTTTATAATGGCTGTGGTTTCTTTCGGCAAATATACAATAGCAGCATTTA
The DNA here is from genome assembly GCA_043806135.1 of Candidatus Omnitrophota bacterium. GTDB lineage: Bacteria > Omnitrophota > Gorgyraeia > B26-G9 > B26-G9 > JAGLQQ01. Next base: position 3,303 of record JAZDHG010000055.1, on the reverse strand, counting down.
TTCCGTTTTTTCTGTTCCCGGTATTTTTAATTGCTGCCGGCGGTTTGCCGGGCGGTTATTTACTGAAAAAAGTATTACTGGTATCTCCGTTTGCCGTTTTGCTTGGGATTTTTAATCCGCTTGTAGACAGAGCAATAGTTTTTCATATTGGAGCAATCGGGATTTCCGGCGGCTGGATTTCTTTTATATCTATTTTGCTGCGGTTTGTTTTAACCGTAACCGCGGCTTTGCTTTTAGTGGCATTAACTGGTTTTAATCCTGTTTGCGAGGCATTAAGAAAATTCGGTGTTCCTAAACCGTTTGTAATTCAGCTCATGTTTTTTTACCGCTATCTGTTCGTTCTGGCCGATGAAGCGGAACGAATGGTGCGGGCTCGTTCAGTGCGGTCGTTTAACCGCGGGGCGATGAAATTTTCGATATTTATCTCTTTGATTGGGCATTTACTGCTGCGTACGCTTGACCGCGCCGAACGGATATACCGGGCGATGCGTTGCCGCGGTTTTGACGGATGTATCCGTATGATCAAGTCAATGAGTCTCGGCTATCGGGAAATTGTATTCGTGCTGGCATGGTCGTTTTTGTTTATATTGCTGCGCTGTGTTAACCTTCCTTTAAAACTCGGCGCGCTTGTTAGCGGGAGGATCCCATGAGCCATCATATTGTTGAAGCGGTTGATCTGCGTTATACTTATCCGGATGGGACAATTGGCCTTGACGGAATATCTTTCCGTATAGTGCATGGAGAGTCAGTGGCTATTGTGGGAGAAAACGGCGCAGGCAAGTCAACGCTTTTATTGCACTTGAACGGATGCTTATCCGCTGCGAAGGGAAGCGTGCGCATCGGCGAGCACGAAATTACAAAAAAAAATATTAACGCAGTGCGCCGCAGCGTGGGTATGGTCTTTCAAAATCCCGATGACCAGCTGTTTATGCCAACGGTATTTGATGATGTTGCCTTCGGCCCGCTAAACCTTGGATATACAAAAGAAGAGGCCGAAGCTAAAGTAAAAGAAGCCCTTCAAACAGTGCAGATGCGGCATGTAAGCGGGCGTCCACCATATAAACTTTCTCAGGGGGAGAAAAGATCCGTAGCGATTGCTGCTGTTTTAGCAATGTCCCCGGATATTCTTGTAATGGATGAGCCCTCGTCAAGCCTGGACCCCTTATCACGCCGGGAGCTAATAAATCTGCTGAACCAATTCCAGCATACCAAGATTATTGCCACACATGATTTGGATATGGTTATGGAGGTTTGCCGGCGTACCATAGTTTTGCATAAAGGCAAAATTACGGCTGACGGCCCAACGAAAGATATATTACGCGATCAGGATTTACTTCATCGCAGTAAACTGGAAGAACCCCTCAGCATGCGAGCTTGTCCGGCTTGCGGCGTGTCAAAAAACTCCAAAGACAGCAGAACCTCTGCCTGATTATCACAGGTTAATTGCTTTTTTCTCGCCTTTCTGCTATAAACTTATTATGGCAAAACCGGGACAATATGAGCCATTCAAAGAGCTTCTTAGAACCTTTAACCAGGCGGATATTGTTTTTATAAAATCTCTGCTCGAAGACAATGATATCCTTTATTATATCAACAACGAAAATGTGGACATGGTCGGTTTGCTTAGTTTTGCCGAACCCATGCGCATTATGGTAGCCGAGGACCAGCTGGAGAGCGCACAGGAGCTTATAGCGCCTTTTGATGGCAATCTGACAAAATTTTCCATCAAAGAGTGATCGTCCTCTACTGCGTCTTATTTCCAAGGCCTGCGTATTCTGGCACCAAATACAGCTTGTTGACAACTTTTAAAATATGTGGTAATATTAAGTTGTAAACATGTTGTCCTTCAAAAAGGATCGGCGATAGATAGTTTGCAACTTTTTTAATGATGGGTTAAAAAAGTTGTAAACAGGAGTAGGAAAAGGCATGGATATTCGTACGGTAATTTTAGGATTATTAGATAAAAACGGGCAGGTCAAATCATCTGAAGCAGTGAAGCTGTCAGGTTTTTCCCGGGCCTATGTCAACAGGTACTTTCGGTCATTAAGGGATGAGGGTAAAATAGTATTGCTGGGAAAAGCCAATAAGGCTTATTATATACCGGCAACCCAAACAGCGGTTAAAAAGGCGAAGCAGGATATAAAATTTGCGCATCGTATTTTAGAAAATAAAAATCTTCAAGAGCATGAAGTTCTTAATGACATTAAGAAAACAAGTGTTATTTTTCAAGATATTTCAGAAAACGTTGCCTTACTTGTAGAATATGCCTTTACAGAGATATTAAATAATGCGATTGAGCACTCGCAATCAGCAAAAATTGAAGTGATCATAGAAAAAGATCAGCAGAATATCTCCTTCAGGATCATAGATAAAGGAGTAGGCATTTTTAATAATATTATGGAAAAAAGAGGACTGAATAATGCCCTGGAGGCAATCCAAGACTTACTAAAAGGCAAACAGTCAACAGCGCCGCAGACCCACAGCGGCGAGGGTATTTTTTTTACTTCAAAAATTGCCGATAATTTCATTATTCAAAGCGGCTCTAAAAAGCTTATTTTTAGCAACCTTCTGGATGATATTTTTATTAAGAATATAAAGAATGTTTTGGGGACCAAAGCGCTTTTTTCTATAAGCTGTGATTCAAATAGGCAATTAAGTGAAATATTTAAACAATATACTGATGAGACATTTAGTTTTAATAAGACAGAGGTAAAAGTAAGGCTTTATCAGCAAGGAGTTGCGTATATTTCCAGGTCGCAAGCGCGAAGGATCCTGAGCGGCCTTGACAAATTTAAAAAAATAATTCTGGATTTTGAAAGGATCGATAATATCGGCCAGGGGTTTGCAGATGAAATATTTAGAGTTTGGCATGCGCGTTATCCTCAAATAAAGATAGAAACTGTAAATTCAGATGAAAATGTGCAGTTTATGATCAATAGGGCCAAAGCAGGCGCTGGTTAAGAGTTCGAAGCAAAGTATAGTATAGGGAAAAACCGTTCGACAAATGAAATTTGCCGCGGGTAAACAAGTAGAAGTAAATAATGATTGAACCCCTTGCTTAAACGCCGGAAAAATCTCTTCGACATTTTTCTCGGCAAGCTTCGGGATAAATTCGTGCAGATAATTCACGTAATTTTATTCCGTAAATTATACACTCATTTAGGAGAGTTGGCAGACATAGTCCCGCTGTGTTATTTTGCCGTATGCAAAATGTTAGCGGGAGCGGTCGCCCCGCTGATGGCGGGATTTCGCTAAATAAGAATAATAATGTACTCAAAATGCGGCGGTCTCGCCACGTGATTC
>JAZDHG010000054.1:0-5439 GCA_043806135.1 Candidatus Omnitrophota bacterium | reverse complement strand
CTTTAAGGCAATATCCGCTATAAAATCTTTGGCTATTTTGGAAGTTTTATTTTTATGCCTGGTAAGCGCGCAGATCAAAAAATCTCCTTTGTCGGTAAAAACTATGCCGGCATCATGACAGATATTTCTCTCCAGCCCTGTTTTATGGGCGATTAGGATCAAGGGAGGCAATCGCGCCGGGATCCGGTCACGCATCTTCTGTTTTTTCAGTATGTTTAGGCATTCCTGGGAAACATTTTTATTTAGCAATTTACCCTGGTAAATCTTTTCCAGAAGCAAAGATAAGTCTGATGCGTTAATAAAATTTTCTATACCGTTGCGCCGGCTTTTAAAATCCATCATCCTGCGGGAAATATTGGTATTATTTAATCCCATTCTTTTAAAAGCAGTATTTAGATAATCCTCGCCCAATAAATCAATAAGCATATTTGTAGCGGTATTGTCGCTTTCGTCAATCATCATCTCGATCAAATCTCTTATTTTAACTGGGGTGCCTTCGGGTGACTCCTTTAATTTGCCGGAACCGAGCACCTTAAACCTGTTCTTAAGGAGGATTTTATCCTCCAAATTTATTTTGGCTTCAGAATAGGCCAGGAAGCAGGCCGCCATGATCGGTATCTTGACTATACTGGCCGAGGGGAATAATTTCTCTTCGTTGATCTTAATCTTCCGCCCCATTCTTAAATCTCCGATTATCAGGCCGCACTCGCCGGAAAAATTTAAGGCCAAACCTCTGATACTCGTTTCCAAAGAGGACCAGGCAGATTTTTGCCTTTTAGTTTTAAGCTCTTCCTTGATTGCGGTAGAAAAATAAAGGTAAAGCGAAAAAGAGATGAGTATTAAGAAAAACCCGGAAAGTATAAACTTAATTTTTTTTGACTTAAGCAGAAGGGGCATTTATTTTGAAACGGATAAACCATTAATAATCAGGTTTTAAGTTTCATCGCCAAATCCAATAACGTCCTGACCAGAAAAGACTTAAAGAATAAGATCAATAAAAATGCTATGATCGGAGAAATATCTATGCCGAATTTAAAATCCAGAGGGAGTATTTTTCTGATCGGATAAAGTATGGGCTCGGTACTTTTATATAGCAATTGGACGATCGGATTGTAAGGATCCGGCTGAACCCAACTGATTAATGCCCGGATCAAGATAAGCCAATAAAGGATACTGAAAACAATATCCAGGATCTGGGCTAAGGCGGTTAAAAGATTGGATAATATAAACATTTGGTATTATAATTATTAGCCCTTGTCCGTATCGGTACAAGGTTATATCTCTATTTTAAACATGTGTATTATAGCCATAATACCCTATTATATCAAGAAATTTTCGAGTTTAGAGATAGAAATCCTCAGTGACTTCTGGAATGGTGAGCAGTTGTTTTGAGTGGTAAACGGACAAAAATGGGCTGAATTATATCCGTTTTATCCGGTCATTTTTGACCGAAAATACTTTAATCCCCTGATGTGTTAAGAGATATGGCTGTCCGCCTCTTTAGACCCGGACATCGGTAATTTATCGCCATTTTGGCGTCAAACGACAAATTACTCACAAAAATATTCATCTTAATCTATCCGGTTTTTTCTTTGTCTTTGCTTTTGATTTAACCAGCGGGCATAACAGGTCTGCAAACGGAGATAATTTTTTGTTTTCGTAAGGAAATTCTCTACAGTGGGCCGGCTTCAAATTATAATCAACTTTGTGAATAGCGCATAGCCCTTCCGGGGTAAGAAAAGAACAGCGGTTGTCTTCATAACTCGTTCCGACTTTATATCCGGAAGGAAAACTCTTATCCTCCTCAAGATGATAAAAATCTCCTTTTAATCCAAGGGATAATATTTTTTTAGCTTCTTCCAAATCTACCCATACCCCAAAATCACAACAAGCATTTTTCTGTCTGCATTTGGCGCAATCAATCGTCTTCATTATTTACAACTATGTATTATATTAGTTATATCAACGCGGTACATTATTACCTCCCCCTTAATCTCAAGGCATTCCCGATAACTGATACGGAGCTGAAGCTCATCGCAGCTCCCGCAATCATCGGAGTTAAAAGAATTCCAAAAAAGGGATAAAGAATACCCGCCGCCACAGGGACCCCTATCGCATTATAAATGAAGGCAAAAAACAGGTTTTGACGAATATTGCGCATAACTCTTCGGCTAAGCCGCAGCGCTTTAACGATCCCGAAAAGATCCCCCTTAACCAGGGTAATCCCTGCGCTCTCAATTGCCACGTCTGTTCCCGTGCCCATAGCAACACCGACATCCGCTTCAGCCAATGCCGGCGCATCATTAATGCCGTCTCCGGCCATCATCACATTTGCGCCTTCGCTCCTTAATTTCTTCACGATCTCCTGCTTATCTTTTGGCTCAAGACCTGCATACACATCAGTAATGCCTAACTCTTTTGCAATGGCCTGCGCAGTCTTTTCATTATCGCCTGTCAGCATAACAACCTTCAAGCCCATTTTATGCAAAGCGCGGATAGCATCAGGGGTTGTTTTCTTTATGGGGTCTGAAACTCCGAGAATCCCTGCTGCCCGTCCATCAACGGCTACCCAGATAACAGTCTCGGCCCTCCCTTGAAACTCATCAGAGTTCTTTTTTAATTCTTCAGGCAGGCTTATTCCGTTATCTTCAATAAATCTTTGTTTTCCGAGTAAAACTGCCTTAGCGTTGACTTTACCTTTAACCCCTCCGCCCGTTACGGATTGAAAGCCATCCACTGGCGCCAATTCATAACCCTTCTCTTTTGCATAATCAACTACACAGCGAGCTAACGGATGCTCACTGCTCTGTTCAATAGAAGCCGCTACGCTCAACAAAGATTTTTCATCCCAGCCATTTGCCGTAATAATAGCGGTCACCTGCGGCTTACCGGCTGTTAAAGTCCCTGTTTTGTCTGTAAGGACGTGCGTCACCCTCTCGCACTTTTCAATCGCCTCGGCGTTTTTTATTAATACTCCTGACTGAGCGCCAACTCCGACGCCAACCATAATTGACATCGGTGTTGCCAGGCCCAGAGCACAAGGACAGGCAATGATTAAAACCGAAATGGCGCTGACTAAGGCATAGGCTAAAGCCGGGGCCGGCCCAAATATGGACCAGATGATAAAGGCGGCTGCCGCACACACTAATACCGCAGGGACAAAATACCCGGAAACCTGATCAGCGAGGTTCTGAATAGGGGCGCGGCTGCGCTGCGCATCAGCTACCATTTTCACGATTTGAGAAAGAATAGTTTCAGGGCCTATCTTTTCAGTCCTCATCACAAAGGTGCCTGTCTGATTAACGGTCGCCCCGATAACCCGGCCTCCTTCAATCTTCGCAACCGGAACCGGTTCCCCTGAAATCATTGATTCGTCAATTGTGCTCTTGCCTTCAATAATAACACCATCAAGGGGTATTTTCTCTCCCGGCCGAACCCGCAATAAATCGCCTTTCTGAATTTGATCAATGGCAGCATCTTCTTCTTTGCCGTCTCTAATGCGGTGCGCAACCTTTGCGGCAAGGCCAAGTAATGCTTTAATCGCCCGGCCTGTTCTACTACGCGCTTTTGCTTCAAGAAGCTGCCCCATAAGCACCAGAACCGTAATAACAGCGGCTGCCTCAAAATATAAGCCGATCTGGCCGTGCTGTTTTAATGATTCGGGGAAAATATTCGGAAAAATAATGGCTATCGCGCTAAAACCATAAGCCGCCCCCACGCCCATAGCAATCAAGGTAAACATATTGAGGCTTTTATTCAAAACTGATCTCCAGGCTTTTACAAAAAAGATATTCCCTGCCCACAACACAACGGGCGTTGCGAAAATAAACTGCAGCCAACGCGAGAGTCCGGAGGGAACACCTATTTTTAGATTGAGAACCGGGATCATTTCGCCAAGAGCCAGGAAGAAAACGGGAAAAGCCAAAATCAATCCAATCCAGAATTTATGCGCGAGCATGCGCGCTTCCTGATTGTCTTCTTCTCCGGCAGAAGCGGCCTTTTGTTCAAGATGCATACCGCACTTCGGACAGTCGCCGGGTTTATCCCGTTCGATTTCAGGGTGCATGGGGCAGGTATAAATCATTTTTACTTTCTATTAATTTTTATTAACATTGTTGTCTTTTATTTTATCCAAGAATTTATCCTGGCAACTCTTACTGCAAAAGAAATAAGTTTCACCGTTTTTCTCAAGTTTTATGGCCTTGCTTTCTTCTACTTCCATCCCGCAAATCGGATCTTTTGTTTTATCTGCCATAACGATAACCCTCAATAACTTATCTCGTATATATTATACAACAAAAAAAGCGCAGAGTAACTAATTACTCTGCGCGAATAAGTTAGAACCAACTCCTTGTTAATGGGATTAACAGCTTGCTTGAATTAATTTTTTATATAACATTTCATACTGATCCGTCATTTTTTCAACACTAAAAAATTCCTCAACATGTTTTCTACAATCCTGTGGATCTAAATTTTTAACATCTATAATTGCTTTCAAAAATTCTTCAAATGAATCCACAGCAAAACCAATTTTACCATTCACAATAATTTCTGGCACCGAACCTCTGTTGAATGCCACCACTGGTGTTCCACAAGCCAAAGATTCAAGCATAATCAGACCAAAGGGCTCCTCCCAATCAATAGGAAATAATAAACACGTTGCATTACTTTACAATGATTGCTTACGTGGATGATCTGCTAAAGGCTCAAAAATAATTTGTTTATTATCTATAAAGGGTTTAATTTCTTGATCAAAAAACAATTTATGGGCTGGGTCTATTTTCCCAACTAGAAATAATTTTCTTTGAAGCCTGATTGCGGCTTTGATTGCAGTATCAGCCCCTTTATTTTTACTTATGTCTCCGATAAATAATAAATAGTCTTTTTTTTGTCTCCTAATTGATAACGATCAACATCAATGCCATTATGGATATAACCATCTACTTTAAGTTCTGGCATTCTTTTACATTGATTTTGGCTCACCGCCACAAATGTACAGACATCCTTATAATATTCAAAAAAAATATCATTTTTTTTGATAATATCATTATGCAAAGTAGTAACCACTGGCGGCTTCGCATATTTTGAAAATGGCAAACCATAGAATCCTATGTGACTATGAATGACATCAAATGAATCTGCATCTTGAAATGCAAAATTTGCATTTGCGATACAAAATTCAGGCCAATCATTCCCAAACCCTAAAGCTTTTTTAAAAAATGATTTCAACCTGGCACCTGTTTTGGAATCTCCGGATGCATATAAAGTAACTTCATGTCCACGTTTAACTAAACTTTCTGTTAATGAACTAACAACCAGTTCAGTTCCGCCATAACTAACAGGCGGCAAACTTAGACAAATGGGAGCTATTTGTGCAATACGCATATTTTTCTTCCTAAATAACGTGAGTTCGCCATAAGAAAATCAAGAAAAGGTTGA
>JAZDHG010000053.1:0-6259 GCA_043806135.1 Candidatus Omnitrophota bacterium | reverse complement strand
AAGCAACTCTGCGGGATTCCGCTCAGAAACCCCGGGCTTTCCCCGTGGAATGTAAAGCATTCCCGGGACTAAGTCCTCGAAATTTCTGCGAAATTTCAGAGGGAGCCCGGGTGAGCTTCATTTTTTATGCTTCGGCTTATTTTAATGCGCTTCTTACGTCCTTTCGTCCCTCGGACTTCGAACCTTCCTGCCCGGGCAGACTTCGTCCCTCTCACTCCCAGGACACGAATGGGCACGAATAATTAATTTGTGTTAATTCGTGTATTGATTCGTGTAAATTCGTGCATCAAGCTAGATCAACGCCGTCGATATCAACCACACATTTTACTGACGCGCCGATAGCGTCGACAGAAACAACAAGCTCACTGTTGTTTTTTCTTTTTTCGCTAATAAACCCTTCCAGCCCTTTTAAAGGGCCTGCTTTAATAAGAACTCTATTCCCTTCTTTTAAATAGGGGCACGGGTCAATTTTTAGCTTGCTTGCGAGCAGAATTTTTAAAGACTCTATAACCGAATCATTTACAGGAATGTATTGCCCTTTAAAATTAACTGCTTTTACTACGCCGCGTTGAGAGAGAACTGCTGTTTTCTCAGATAATGAAAACCGGGCAAAGCAGTAACTCTTGAATAAAGGCTCTTCTATGGTTTGCACCCTGTCCGACCATCTCTTTTTTATGGTTATTTTGGGTGTAAAAGCCTCGATCCCCTTTTTAGATAATTGAGATTCAACTAATTTTTCATGACGGGATTTAGTGTAAAGGACGTACCATTGTTCGCGACGCTCGCAGCACGGATGAGCACAGAGGGGAGACACAAATGACCGCAAATTATTCGTCCGCTCCTGTTTCAACATACTCAGAATTCCCTTCGGCCATCGCCGCTAAAATCAAATGGGCATACCTTTCTAAAACATAAATAACCGCAGATGGCATCAGTTTGCGAACTAAGCGGTCTCTTGGATTATTCTCCGCGGTTTAGTATCCTTACCGCGTATATTGCCTTTGTTATTTGTATCTTGATCGTAATAATGATACTTAGAGTAATAATAGTTGTAGTAATTACCATGATGCGCCTTTATCCTGTTAAGGATCATTCCTAAATCCCTTGCCTTCACGCGTGATAACATTTCTTTCACCCGCAAGGCAATTTTTACAAGCGCCTTGCCGCTGCGCACGATACAAATGAAAGCATCAGCCATGTTTGCCAAAATAACCGCGTCCGTAACACTGATAACCGGCGGAGAATCAATAATTACAAAATCAAACCTGCTTTTTAATTCAGAGATCAGCGTTTCCATCCTCTCTATGCTTATGATCTCAGCCGGGTTACGGGGAAGCTTGCCGCTGGTTACGCACTTAAGATTTTCAACCTCTGTGTCCTTAATTATTGAGTCAAGGCCGATTGTCCCCAATAAATATTCAGCAACTCCCGGCTCCTTATCTAACTTATATATTTTATCCATTTGCGGCTTTCTTAAATCGCAATCTACAAGAACCACTCTGCTTTGTCTTTGCGCAAGAGTTAATGCCAGGTTGGAAGCGGTTATGGTTTTACCGGCCTGGGGTTCGGCGCTGGTTATAAGTATTGCTTTCACGTCCTCCCGATCCGCTATTAACTGACAAATTTCAGTACGGACCACCCGGTATATTTCGGCAATAATAGAATGGGGCTCGTAAAATACCAGCTTGTCGCGTTTTAAGCCGTCCTTTTCCTCCATTTCCGGGATAGCCCCGAGGAAATAGGCTTTTAAGGCTTCTTTTATGTCTTCGGGGGTTTTGACGGTTGTATCGAGATAATCAATAAAGAATCCCAGGCCAATGCCGCCTACTGACCCGACGATAAGCGCAAGCATTATATTCAGCATTATATTCGGCTTTGCGGGTTTATCCGGGACAACAGCGCGGTCGATAATACTTAGGTTGTTCACCTTTAGGTCTCCGGAAAGATCTATCTCTTTTGCCCGGGTTAAAAGAATCTCATACATCCGTTTATTACCCTGGACTTCTCTTTCTAATACCCGGTATTCCATAGTCGCATCCCCTAGATTGACATCTTCTAATCCCTGGATCTTATTTTTGAGTGAGTTTATCTGAGCATTAAGCTCTACCATCTCGGGATGTTCGTCTGTGTACCTCTGGGAGTAATTGGCAAATAACGCCTGCGCCTTGGCATATTCGGCCATTATGTTTTCAACAGCATCGTCACCGGTCATTTCCGGCAGGATGTTTATATTGTTTTTCTCTCTATACTTTTGCAGGGTTACCTCAGAATCACGCAGTTTCTGCCTTTGCTCATCTATTCTTTCTGAAAGCCACTGCGCGGCTTCATTGGCCGCGCCGATGTTTCTCTCTAAATTCTGCTTGATATACTCTTCAGCAACGGTATTGGATATTCTTGCCGCCATGTCCGCGGACGAATGTTCTGCGCTGATTTTTACCAGCTGGCTGCTTTTTATAGGGATTACATTTACAATTTCAAGCAGTTTTTCCACCCCATGATTATCTTTTTCAGAACTTAAACCGGTTAATTCAGCTACCCTTGTGAGCAATGATCTGCTTTTGATCAATTTGTATTGGGTTTCATAATAATCTTTATAGTCGTAATAGTCGCTAGTACCCATCTGCGAAACTTCCTGGACTGAAATCACACGCGGGCTTTTGCGTTCGATCATAAGCGTAGCAGTTGCCTCGTAAATCGGGGTTTGTTTGAGAGTGCCGATAATGACGGTTGTAAGGAGAACAATAAAAAATGTTAATATTACCCAGCGGCGCCGCAAAATTATCTGGATGTAATCCTGAAGATGAATTTCCGGAATATAATTCTGTGATTCAGGCTGAGTTTGTGTCATGTTTTCACCTTTCCTGTGCTGAACTACCTATGCCCGTAAGCCGCCTTAAATCAAAAATGTTCAAGAGCGCGGTGCCCGGTATTTAAAACATACTTTCCGGTACAAACACCAGGTCGCCCCGCTTTAAGGGTATATCTTCTGTTTTATTCCCTTTTTTACTTATATCAGCCACCCGAACATGGATAGTCTTTTCCTTATTATCTTCAGTGCGCATAACTTTGACATTATTACGCGCGGCAATTTTAGTAAAACCACCCGCTAAACTGATTGATTCAATCACTGTGAGTTCTCCTTTTAAAGGATATGACCCCGGGTTTTTTACTTGGCCTGAAACTGTGATCGTGCTGTATTCCTCTATAAACACGGTTACCTGCGGATTTTTAAGATATTTCTGCAGCATCTGTTCCATTGTAAGCTCAAGCATTTGAACAGATATGCCATGCGCCTTTACCTGCCCGACTAATGGAAAAGAAAAATAACCTTCTGAGGATATTCTTACGGTTCGATCCAGCTCTGTTTCTCTGTAAACAGAAATATTTAAAACATCATCCGGCCCGATTATATAGTCTTCAGCAAAAGCTGAAACACAGAAGACAGACGACAGAATAAAGACAATGGACAAGAGAAAACATACGCTGGACGCTGGACGACGGACGAGAGACGGCAGATGACAGAAACGAAGGACGAAGGACGAAGGACGAAAGACAACGGACGAATTTGTTTTTATCCCTACCCGCCAGCTGCCGGCATCCGGGCTGCGAAAAATTTTCAAATTGCCTGTTTCAAATAAAAATTTTTTTAAATTAAAACTCTTCATGCATTAAACTCTTTCTGTTTGCTGTTTTATCCCGCATGCTTTGAAAACCCCAGCTTTTAAGCTGGGGATGAAAGCAACTGTTTTATGTTTTACTTTCTACTTTTACAGCGTAAAAGATACCTTTGCCGAAATCTTGTTGTCTTCATAACCAAATTGAGAAAATTCAGAATCACGCTGTTTGTATTCATACGCGCCGGAGATATTAGTCCGTTCGTTCATATTAAACCGCAGCCCTATCGACACGTTATAAATCCGGTCTTCTCTTTTTGCGCTTTGAGAACCCTCTGTAGTCTGATCCGGATATTTATTAAGCCCATATTTTCCGTCAGCCAGCAAGACCCATTTCTCATTCAATTCATGGGTAAACTTCAGGCCGATTTTATTCATCGCGTAATAGCTATTAGTGCTGTAGGACGATTCTTCAACTCCTCTTTCTGCATAAATATTCAAGGTGTTGCGTTCCTGCAATTCATAAATTAAATTTAGATATGTTGTAATCCCTGCAAAATCATCCTTTGCCGCTTGATCATAATCTGAGGATTTATAACCAACTTTAGCAATACCGGTTAACTTTGATGCTAACTCTCCTTTTAAGCCAAGACAGCCCTGGTTGTAGCCTGAATTGCTGTTCGTTGTGTTCACGTCATATTCTATTGAGCCAAAATTAAATTCAGTAAAAACAGATGTCTTCGGGAAAAGCTGATAATAAGCAGTTAGGCTCACAATGTGTTCATATCTGTCTAACTCATTGAAATTATTATAATCGTCTCTTTTGTTTTCATAGCCCAGATCAAAACCGATCATTTCTCTTTTGTATCCAAGGGCCACTTTCGCGGAATTACTCAAACGCTCCTCTAATGCCGTTAGTTCTGAATTAGGCGGCACCCCGGTTTTTACTAGTCTGTCTTTTACCTTTAGGCTAAAATCATTGGCAAAATCAAGATCAATAGCTGTAATCAAGGTATGATCCAGCCGGTTCTGCTCTGACTCATTTAAAAAGGAAAGAATATCCACGTCATACTTAGCCTTAAGCATAAAATCTTCTTCCCGTGCCGGAGCAAGCGGCATCATTAAATCAGCGCCTATTTTGGTTGTAGTTATCCAATCTTCATTTTGGTTGTCAGACTCAAGAAAAATATTATCATCGTATGTTTCCTCTATTGAAATAAGGGGATTAATCTCCAGGTTTCCAAGATGAATATTGCCCTCTGCCTGAGCTAAAGCACAAAATCCATTTATAATAATCAATCCTGCCCCTAAGCTCATCATCGTTTTATTTAAGAACATTAATAACTTCCCCCCCCCAAATCAAAGTCCTAAATGTTTTTACGGTCTGTGCGGACTGGCTTCCGGTATTTCCGGTTCGCTAGGTTCTTCTTCCGGAATAAATTCTATCTTATCCATTTCCTCGGCAAAGGGTTCAGGTTCAATGGAGGCAATCTCAGAGCCCTGCATAGAAACAACTGCTCCTTTAGCAAGATCAATCATCTCGCCTTTTATTGAAATCACCTGGATCCGCCCGGTTACTGATTCTACTAAAATATTCCTTGTCTTAGGGTCTATATTTATTTTGACGATTGCGTTTTTGTGTATAGATACCATAACCCCGTTTATCATGGTGGTTATAATACCTTCAAGACTCTTCACCTCTAGCGCCCCGGTTTTTAAATCAACCCCGATCCGAACGATCTGGCCTATGCTAAGGGGCGTAGTTGCATTACCTGTAAGAATTACTATCTCACCGGATATCATCTTAAAGCTAGCTTTATTTTTCAGTGGATCAAGACGGACAATAACTCTATCACTTCCTTCAATAGTCGCAATGGAATTTCCCGCCACCAGATGGATAGCCCCATTCGGCGGAAAGAGATCAATACTGCCATCTAAAACTTCCACAATATAACCTGCAAGAATACGCGGCATAACGTCCCCGCGCTTAATGTTTATAATCGAACTATTAGGAGTGGTTATTCTCAGAGTACCGTCACTATAAATAACCCCGGTCTTTGCCATCAAAATATCCTGAACACAAAAAATCATAAAAATCAAGACCACCAATACCGAACATATCCTTTTTAGGCTTGCATAAAACATGCATTCTTTTTTCGAATCCGCATTTAGAACAGGCTCATAGATTTTTTGGAAATCATCCTCTATCTTACCCCGCCCGCCATCATCGCAATCCTGACAGGGAATAAACTTAAGGTCATTTACAATAATTTTCTCAGCTATCGCCCCGTTCCCCCGGGCGGCTTCAAGAGCCGCATCAAGCAAAACATCCGTATTGCCGCCTTTACGGGCACTCGCCATTATGCCCAGCATCTGTTTTTGCTTTTTCTGGCTTTTCCGGTAAATACGCGAAAACAGATTCTGCGAACTTGTCATATTACCTTCCCATCGGTTAGACGTGAAAAAAAATGGTTCTTTCTTGTTTAATGCGGGCAAAGAACCTGATTTCACAGATTAAAACAAGATTACACAGATTCATGGGCCATTCTTGCTTTGATCTAACCACTTTACTCTTATTGTTTTGTCAAAATTCTTTCACCCTATATAAGAATGGCCCCAAAATACTCTTATTTAAAAGGACGGTA
>JAZDHG010000052.1:0-7605 GCA_043806135.1 Candidatus Omnitrophota bacterium | reverse complement strand
TACCGTCCTTTTAAATAAGAGTATTTTGGGGCCATTCTTATATAGGGTGAAAGAATTTTGACAAAACAATAAGAGTAAAGTGGTTAGATCAAAGCAAGAATGGCCCATGAATCTGTGTAATCTTGTTTTAATCTGTGAAATTAGGTTCTTTGCCCGCATTAAACAAGAAAGAACCATTTTTTTTCACGTCTAACCGATGGGAAGGTAATATGACAAGTTCGCAGAATCTGTTTTCGCGTGTTTACCGGAAAAGCCAGAAAAAACAAAAACCGATGCTGGGGATAATGGCTAGTGCCCGTAACGGCGGCAATACGGATGTTTTGCTTGATGCGGCTCTTGAAGCCGCCCGGGGGAACGGGGCGATAGCTGAGAAAATTATTGTAAATGATCTTAGGTTTATCCCCTGTCAGGCTTGCGATGATGTGCGGGAAGACGGGAAGTGTAAGATACAGGATGATTTTCAAAAAATATATGAAGCTGTTCTAAATGCGGATTCAATAGTTGTAGCGAGTCCGATTTATTTTGGAAGCGTAAGCGCGCAGCTTAAAATGCTGATAGACAGGTTCCAATGTCACTGGAGAGCCAAGCATGCAGCTAAAACAATCGACAATGCCCTGGTGAAACAGGGCGGATTTATCTGCGTACAGGCATCTTCTGAGAATGATTTTTTTGATAATTCCAGAGCTATAATAAAAAACTTTTTTGCCACTGCTGGTATTGAATATTGCCGGGAGGTTTTTTGCCCGGGAGTGGAAAAAAAAGGAAGCGCTAAGGAACAGCCTGATTGCATGGAAAAAGCGGCAGTCATGGGTGAAAAACTATCATAATCAGGGTCTGCTGAAAAACTCATCAGACCCTGATTACAGAGATTGAAGACAAGATTACATAGATTAAGTTCTATCACTATATCGCTGTGATTGGGGTTTTTAATCTCTGGAATAAGGTTCTTTTAATCAACCTAAATAGGAAAGAACCAAATAATATGCAAATAATACAAAACGACCTGACACCGATGATGAGCCAGTATCTGCAGATTAAACGAAACCATGAGGATGCGATACTGTTTTTCCGCCTGGGAGATTTTTACGAGATGTTTTTTGATGACGCTAAGATCGCCTCCTCGATATTGGGCCTTGCCCTTACATCCCGCGGTTCAGGGAAGAGCAGCCGGGTGCCCATGTGCGGGATCCCTTACCATGCATCAGATAATTATATTGCCCGCCTGTTAAAGGCGGAGCGTAAGGTAGCTATATGCGAGCAGATAGGAGATCCGAAAAGTACAAAGGGAATAGTTAAAAGACAGATCGTGCGGGTTATTACACCGGGAACATTAATAGATCAGAATATCCTGGAATCCAGCCATAACAATTATCTTGTGAGTGTATATAAGAAAACGCAGGGAGAATACGGACTGGCTGCCGTAGACTTGTCCACCGGGGAATTCAAGATCACACAGCTGCACTCTGTGGAGAAAATGCTAAGTGAGCTGGGGCGGCTGCAGCCTGCGGAACTGCTGCTGTGCGCAAACTTAAAAAATGATACTGATATAAGAGCAAAGATCAAACAGATAAATAGCAGCCCCCTGATAAGTGAAGTTGAAGACTGGGCATTTGATTTTTCCTACGCGTATGAAAAACTTATCAGCCACTTTAAAACGCAGGACCTCAGAGGGTTTGGCTGCCAGAATATGACCTTGGGAATAACTGCCGCCGGAGCGGCATTATTGTATCTGGAAAACACGCAAAAAACAAAGATCAAGCATATCAATAAAATCACGCCGTACTCTTTAAATAAAATCATGGTTCTTGACAGTATCGCCCAGCGTAATCTGGAACTTGTACGCTCTATGAGAGGGGATAAAAAGGGGACCTTGTTAAACGAATTAAATTTTACTAATTCCGCTATGGGTAACCGTCTTCTTCTGCAGTGGATTCAGCAGCCGCTTCTGGACATAGAAAAAATAAATAAACGCCTTGATGCCGTGGCTCAGCTAAAGAATGATCAGGTTTTGAGGACTAATCTGAAAGATGCTTTAAAAAACATTGCGGATATAGAACGGCTGCTGGGGAGAATAAGCCTGGGGGCGGCCAATGCCAGGGATGTGCTTAATCTCAACGAGTCATTAAAGATAATTCCGCAGCTTAAGCAGCTTTTGATATCCTGCGGCACGGATATGCTGGCTGATATTTGCTTGAGCCTGGATGAACAAAGGGAACTGGTTCAGTTATTAGACCGGGCTATTTGTCCTGATGCCCCTATTAGCGTGCGGGAAGGCAGGATGATCAAAGATGGTTTTAACAGTGAGCTCGATGAACTTAAATATATAACCAGAGGCGGTAAAGAGTGGATAGCAAAACTGCAGAGTGAGGAAATCGAACGCACAGGAATATCTTCCCTTAAAATAAAATACAACAGAATCTTCGGCTATTACATAGAAGTGAGTAAGGCCAACCTGCATGCGGTTCCCGCTGATTATATGCGCAAACAAACCCTGGTCAATGCCGAACGGTTTATAACACCGGCCTTAAAAGAACAGGAAGAAAAAATTATTACAGCTCAGGAGAAGATGATCGATCTTGAATACCGCTTATTTGCGGATATATGCTCAAAAGTTCTGGATCGCCTTGCCGGAATACAGCATACGGCAGCGCTTATAGCAAAGCTGGATGTTTTAAACAGTCTTGCTGAAGCGGCTGGCCGTAATAATTATATCCGCCCGATCATAGATAATGATTTGATAATTGATATTAATGACGGGCGGCATCCGGTGCTGGAAAATATGCTTGGTGCAAATAAGTTTATCCCTAATCCGGCTTATCTGGACGCTGCGGACAACCAGGTGCTTATTATCACCGGACCGAATATGGCGGGTAAATCCACGTATATACGCCAGGTAGCGCTGATTATTATTATGGCGCAAATGGGCAGTTTTGTGCCGGCAAGATCAGCGCGCATAGGTATTGTGGATAAAATATTTACCCGTGTCGGCGCAGCAGACGATATCAGCTCCGGTATGAGTACCTTTATGATGGAAATGAGTGAAACGGCAAATATTTTAAATAACGCGACTGCCAGAAGCTTGATAATACTTGATGAAATAGGGAGAGGAACAAGTACTTTTGACGGATTGAGCATTGCCTGGGCAACAGCGGAGTATCTGCATGAAAATTCCGAAATGAGACCAAAAACACTTTTTGCCACACATTACCATGAATTAACGGAAATGGAACTTTTGTTTAAGGGAGTGAAGAACTATAACGTTTCTGTCAGAGAATGGAACGATGAAGTAATTTTTTTGTATAAGCTGATGAAGGGCTCATCAGACCATTCATACGGTATCCATGTTGCCCGTCTTGCCGGATTGCCGCCGCAGGTAATCAGCCGGGCTCGGGAAATATTGAGCAACCTGGAAATAAACAGCATGTCAGAAGAGGGTATACCTAGCCTTGTGAAATCAGATATGAAAAAAGCCGGCAGGCGGGAAATGCAGCCGGAATTGTTTCAAAGCAGGGAAAATCCTTTGATTGCCCAAATTAGAGGCCTTGACCTGAATAATTTAAGCCCGATAAAAGCGTTAAATCTTATTAACGAATGGAAAGACAGCCTCAAAAAAGAGGAATAATATGAGCAGAATAAAGATCCTTCCCAAACACTTGGCAGATAAGATCGCTGCGGGTGAGGTTGTGGAAAGGCCGGCATCTGTGGTAAAAGAACTCCTCGAAAATTCCCTGGATGCCAAAAGCGCCAATATCGAAGTAGCCATAGAAGACGCGGGCCGGAGCCTGATCAAGGTGATTGATGACGGTGAGGGCATGGATACGGAAGACCTGAAGCTGGCCACCTTGCGTCATGCCACAAGCAAGATAGAAGAAAACTCAGACTTGATGAATATTACAACGCTTGGTTTCCGGGGGGAAGCTCTTTCCAGCATTTCCGCGGTAAGTTTTCTGAAAATATTTTCCCGTACTCAAGCGCAGGATGCGGCTCACAGTATTGCCGTCGAAGCAGGTGAGATTAAAAGCGTAAATGAGTCTGCCCGGGGAGTGGGAACTACCGTGGAAGTTAAAAATCTTTTTTTTAACACTCCCGCGAGACTGAAATTTTTAAAAAGCAAGGCTGCGGAGACGGCCCATATTATAAGAAATATGAACGAGATCGCTCTAGCGCATCCGGGTGTCGCGCTGAAGCTTTTAAGCAATAAGGAAGAGATCATCAACTGTGAGGCCCACGCAGATTTACTTCAAAGGATAGAGATATTGTTCGGCTCTGAGCTTGCCAAGGTGCTGATCCCCATATCCTTTGATATCGCCCCGCTTAAAATAAGAGGGTTTATTTCCAGGCCGGGCTTTGGAAAAGCAAACCGCCAAGGACAATATATTTTTGTTAATAAAAGACCGGTAGCAGATAAAATCATAACGCATGCGGTCTCTCAGGGGTATTATACCTGCCTTATGGAAAAGCAGTTTCCCTGCGTATTTATTTTTATTGAGACCCTGCCGGAGTTAGTTGATGTTAATGTTCATCCTAGTAAAAGAGAGGTTAGGTTCCGGGAAGCATCGGTTATTCATGATGTGCTGATGAAGCTTATCAAAGATGCCTTGACCGATAAAAGTAATTTGCCCGGGATCAATAAAGCCCCCGCGGCAATAGAGCGTTATTCCTGGAAAGATGATTTTTCTAAAGATGATGTAAAACGGATCTCCTGTGAAAACAATGCTGAGGGTGTCAGGGAGTTTTTTGCCGCATCATCTGAGTTTAATGCGGATCTTCAGGCAGAACAGGGGCTGCCGCGGTCTTTTTTGCGTGCAAAATACCTGCAGATAGACAATACTTATATTGCAGTTCAGGATAAAAACGGCATGATAATTATTGATGCTCATGCCGCGCATGAGAGGATTTTGTTTGATCAACTTAAGGCGCAGTTTAATAATAAAAAAGTAGAAAAACAAAAACTCCTGTTCCCGCTCACGCTGCATTTTAACAAAGATGAATTTATGAAAGTTTTGGAAATTAAGAGCGTATTTGATGCCCTGGGGTTTGAAATAGAGGATTTCGGCGATTCTACCATGGCTCTGTACGCCTATCCTGCGGTTTTGGGAAAAGTCGATATAGCCAGAGAGTTCAAAAACATGATCGCGGACATTCTTGAATTAGATATTGATATCAATATCAATATGGAAAAAAGTATAACCCCAATTCTTTCGACTATTGCCTGTCATTGTGCGATCAGGGCTGGTCAAGCGCTAACAGATGAAACTATCGCTGTGCTGATCAATGATCTTTGGCGGACAAGCTCTCCTTATACCTGTCCGCACGGCAGACCGACAATAATTTCGCTGACTAGGGATGAGCTTGAAAAGAGGTTTAAAAGAAAATAGCCGAATAACCAAAAGACCACCCCAGGGGTTACCGTGTTTTTGGATTTATTGTTCTTTTAAAAAATTTCAAGTGCATTTTTCGGGTAGGGGCTTTGCCTGCCCCTTAGACCCCAGCCTTCATTTCTTTTATGCGGATAAAAGAAATGAAGCAAATGTCCCGACATACAGCATACGGGATAAATTCGACCAGGTAACTTACCTCAATAATTCCGTAAGTTACGGTCTCATTTTAAAACAGCCCCAAGAAATATGCACTTATTTTCTAATGGTTTAGGTTCACTGACTTTCCCGCTTTTAGCGGGCTCGCCTCCGAAAATCCATCCATGGATTACGGAGCTCAGACATCATGTCTTCATCTGTTTACCTAAACTAAAGAAAATACAGCGCGACATTTCAAAAGGGGGATAGAAAAAGCAGAAAATGCCAAATTATACGAGAAAACCTCACTCTGACTCCCGCGGTCAGAGTCATGGTTAAAGGACCAAAAGTACCACCCCCGGGGTGGTACTTGGTACCGGGGTGGTACTTGGTATGAAAATAAAACAAAAGGCAATACATATAAGCTATTGACTATCGACCATTAGATCCTGGCTAAACAGTCTGAGCTTGAGTGTTATGCTAAAAATCATGAAGATAAAATATATTATTCAATATCTGGTTTTTGTTGTCCTGATTTGCATTTTGTTTTATCTGCTTCCTGCCAAAATCGCCATTTTGCTTAATAATAAAGGCGTTAGGGCCTACAATGAAAATGATTATCCCTCGGCAATCAGTTTTTATAAAAAAGCCATCAGGGTATATCCTAGAGCCCAAACATATTTTAATCTTGGATGTGCGTATGAAAAGACAGGAAACGGCGAGCAGGCAATCTTGGAATTTAAAAAGGGGATAGAGGCTGACTCTGAGTACAAGCCTGCATATGAGGCGCTCGCGTCTATTTATTCCATAAGTCAGGATTACGATCAGGCAAAGGACTATCTAAACAAGCTTAAGTCACTTGGAGACCAGAACACGGGTAGAGAATTTCAGGATATAAAGCAGGAGCAGATCGTTCAGCTTTACAACCAGGGAGTAAGATTTTACGATATGCAGAAGGAAGAAAAAGCACTTGATCAATTCAAGGAGGTTATTGCCCTTGATGCATCATATTCTATGGCTTACAAAGCAGCCGCAGATATATATTTCAAACAGGGAAAGCCTCAGGAGGCATTAAAGTATTATAAACAGGCAGCTGCCCTGGGATTGCACGATGCGGATGCTTTTAATAGCATGGGAATAATATGCTTGAGGCTTGAAGATTATAACACGGCAATAACGTATTTTAGAAAAGCCCTTAAAATGGATGCGAATAATTTACATTATAAGTATAATCTGGCCAGCACGCTAAGGGACAGCGGCCAGTTTCAAGAAGCACTGTCTTTATATAAACAAGTGGCAGCCATAGCGGACAGATATCCTAATGTGCATAATGATATGGCGGGGATTTATGATTATATGGGAGAGAGAAATAAAGCGGAGAGCGAGTATCAAAAGGAGAGCGAAATAGCATCTTATCTTATCAAAGCTGGATGGGCGGATGATTTTACTTTGACGCGTCTGGCTGTGGCCTATAACGGATTGAACCAAAGCGATAAAGCAGAAGAAATACTGGGAGATGTTATTGCGGGAAATCCGGATTATTATAAGGCATACTATGCCAGAGGGCAAGTGTACGAAAAATTGGGAAAACAAGCTCAATCCAATGCGGATTACCTTAAGGCAGGGGAGCTTAATAGAAAATTTGTCTCATCAGCAGATGCGCCGATGCAGCAGGCGGAGAAATCTGGAGAAAAGGTACCGAAAAAAAGACCGCCGGACACAGCGGCCGATAATTTTTTTAGAGAGAATACGGTTATTTATATGCATAATGGACATATTATGCGGGGGAGGTTAAAACAGGAGACAGACAAAAAAGTTGTTCTTGAGATAAAAACAGGCCGAACTATCAGCACAATAACTTTTGATAAAAGCAAAATAAAAGAGATGAAAAGAATCGAATAAAGAGCAGTTAAAAGTAAAAAGGACAAAAAAGTTACGAGTGATAAGTTATGACTTACAAGTTACGAGTTTGTATGTTAAGGAAAACTAATAAAATATTGATATTGTTTTTTGAAGTAACTATTAGTAACCAATATTAACTGTTTGTAACTACTGGTAACCGGGAAAAGCGGCAGCTATAATATTCAAA
>JAZDHG010000051.1:0-4876 GCA_043806135.1 Candidatus Omnitrophota bacterium | reverse complement strand
AAAATTGAGAATAACGGATTCAACGAATTAGTTAATTATTGGCATGCGGATCACGTGTATTGTCATAATCCCGCGGCTATTGAGGCGTTTGGGTTATTGACTATATTGGCATATATCCTTTTTCATGCTTTTATTAACCGGAATCTAAAAGCAGTGAGTCGGCATAAGTATACCAAGAAGCATTTAGCCCTGATGATTACCGCTGAAATTTATCCCCGCTAAAATTTTATCCCGCCATAATTTATGAACAGGCATCCTTCGATGATGATTTAAAACTAAAACGGTTTTTGGCAGAATGATACGATAGGGGTGCGCCTATTAACTAAAAATCGCTGCTATTTATCCTTAAGACGGCCAATATCTCAAGCGAATTTACCCTGTTATTTTATGTCTCGACCCATACGACGAGCTATTCCCGCTTAGAAAAGGACTTGTTGCGGAATCGCTGGCTGGGGCAGGCAGGGCTTGCAAAGCCCGCTGGGGCGGGCTAAAGTAGAGCGGGGATGAGCGGGTGTTTTCTCGCTGGCGCTGCGTTGCATTTTATTCTTGTGCGTTATTTTATTTTTAAGGTCAAGGTAACCCGCTCATCCTCGCTTATTCCCACACAACCCTGAGTGCCGAAATGCAACGCGGTTTAAAAAAGGAAATCCGCGGTAATGCAAATGGTTATTTTCCCTTATTGTGGTGGTTAGCTTTTACATAATATTTTTTATACGAAGCTGGACAAATTTTGGTAAATTACCTAATATCGCCCAGCTGTCCTATAAAAAAGTATTATGTAAACTTTTTGTAAGGAAATTGCCTGAATAGAGAAAATAGAAGCAGTTTGCCTCATCATTGTTTATCCCCGCCTACGATAAAAAACAACCGAAAATAAACAATCATGAGTTTGCCTGCTTCTATTTTCTCCCTGCAAAAAGTCGCGCAGTTCTTTGGGTGAGTGGTGTAATCATAAGCACCTAGACACCCCCACTCACATTCCCTCGCCTTTGACATTTTCATAGTGTTAATCCCGGAAAAATGTCAAAGACGGGGGCTCTCTCCCCCTGGGGGAGAGAGAAGGTAGGCTCTAAATGGGTTTCTCGACGAGAAATAGGTGGTGGTTTTATATGGGCGGCTTAAAGATCGTCGGCTATAGGCGAAATGAAGGCTGGTTTTTTGGCTGGTTATCGTCGGAAAAGCGGGTTTCCCTAAAGAGAGGAAACTGCGCACTGCCTTTTCGGGGTCCCAAAGCAGTTGGCATACGCCTCTAGAATGCCCTTAATTCCTTCAAAATCTGCGTTCTGCGGGGTTTTCTTCAGGTGGGTATAGTGTGGGTGGCTCTCCATGCCTATCGGAAAAAATTATAACTTTCCACGGTAAGTCTCTAAAAATTCCGCTGGTGATAACACCAGCATTCCTTGCCGTTTCATTGCAGGGTAATGCTTCAAATTCCCTGTAACCAAACATTGGGCTTCTCCCGCGAGTGCTATCTCTAAGAAAGGTTCATCATCTGAATCGGGTAACTTTTTAGGAAGCGGTTTTGCCGCAACTATATGGCCACAAGTTTTTATTTGGTCAAGTAAGTCCCCAACGTGAACCTGATTAAAGGAAAATTTTGGCCGTAGTAGGACATTCCGATATTCGGAAAGAATGCGCGCATCGTAGCAAAGCTCCAAGGTTCCAGAAACTGCCATCCGCACAATTTCAGCTGGCGCACCAAAAGGAGAAAGTAAACCAGACACAAGTATATTTGTATCTAACACTACTTTCATCTTGCCCGGTCCCGGCGGCTCTTTCGTTCAGTATCAATCTCTTTGTTAATCTCCCCCAGAGATATACGGTCAGCGCCTAATTCCACGGAGCGCGTCTGCATAGAGTTTACCGCTGCCATTGCTCGTGCACGACGAAAAGCAACAAGCGATTCCTCCAGTGTATCCTTGGAAACCGCGGATAAAATAGCAATGGGTTTACCATTTGAAGTAAGCACCATCTCTTTTTCTTCCGGAAGCTGGCGTTGAATTTGAGCTGACTTACTACGCAAATCTCTTATAGTAACAAATCGCAACATATATAACCTCCTTTGCCTGTCACCCTAAAGTATACACGATTGTCACTCAATTGTCAACAGTAATTTTTGTTTATTTTCTCCGGATTCTCTTCCAACGTCGCAAAAGTATACCAAATCCCGCTTATTTTGTGCTCAGCTCCCCGCCCCAACGTCGCAAAAGCTCTACTTTTGCGACGGTCAAATAGTTAACCGCTTAATCTTGAAAACACCTTGCTATAAACATCTTTACGGTGGCCAATTTTTAAAACAACGATTTTTGTACCGCCTTCAACGCGGTAGATAACTCTATAATCGCCTACACGCAGTTTACGATGGCCTTTAAGGCTTTGGCGCAACGGTTCCCCAGCCAGAAAAGGATTAGACATGAGACGAGTTTCAATAGCCCGTCTGATTGTATCTTTAATATTCCGGGGAATACCAGATAGATCCTCTTTTGGAATATCTGGATGATAAATAATTGTGTAAGCCATCAAGACCAAACTTCTTTATGCTTAAGGGCCCTTGCTTCAGAAAATGTTTTCTCTCTTTCTTCAGCAGCCTTTACCCAGTAAGCACCTTCATAATACTCAAGGGCAAGACGTATTAAGTCCCTGGCTTTAAGCGAAAGAGAAACTCCATCCCTGTAAGCTATTTGCTTTAAAGTCCGGTAAAGCGGCGCTTCCAGGACAACATTTAAACGCGGATTTTTAGTAGCCATATTTTACCTCCAAAAATAGTGTATCACAAGTGATGAACTTTGTCAAACAAAAAAGTTTCCTTTTGCGACGTTGCTTCGCCTAAGCTCATCCGCAGAATCCGCAGTTTTTTGCGGATGAAACGAATTATTAGATTCTTTTATTTAGAGATACCCAGACTCTTTGGCTTGTGCCTTTGTCAATATCATGCCATTTGACAGTTGAATAAACGAGAGCGAATCCGATATCTCTGAACTACATAAACTTTCTTCGCCCATTTTAATTTTACATACTTTCTCTATATCTGTTGCCTTTGACGAAACAGTACTTTTCTTTGTTCTAAAAAAATCACAAATCATATCAGCAGTTAGCGAATTAGAACTCTTGCTATCAAAAAGGAAATTTAAACGAGAAATTAAGTAAATAACAGCCGATGCCCATACTTCTTTTTGTCCTCCTGTAATAATATAATTTCGTTTTTTTCCAATTTTATCCCATAGTTTACAGCAGTATCCCGCCAAATCATCATTCAAATGAATTTTAGAAAAGTTATCTAAGAGTTGCTTCACCTCATTTATCCTTTGCAATTTCTTTTCGTCCATTTACTTTCACCTATTTTCCGGCTACTTTTACTCAAAATAGCGTATTTTTTGTCAAAGATTCGTATTCTCTTTGCAATAGCAAAAATGCGCAGTTCGTATAACACCTAAAAACTGCACTAAATTACTTTCCGCCAGCATCTCTGCCGCCTCTTCCAGGTCTTCCGGAAACACATCCACATAATACCCCGACGTCGTCGCCACATCTGATGGTTCGACTACGCTCACCATCAGTGCTGAGCGAAGTCGAAACACTGAATGTCCTAGACCTATCACTTTTGCGACGGTTTAAAAGGTATTCTGAATGACCGAGAAAACCCATCTCCCTTTGTGCTAAAACTAACTTTATAGTCAGATAGATTTATAGTCTGTGTATCGTTAATTTTAAAAACTAAATATCGTTTTTTGCCTATCTCCTCTATTGATGGAAAGGGACATTGCTTCATCGTTTCATTTTCATAAAAACGATCGGGTAGGTTTACTATTTCATCGTATAATTTTTTTAATTTTGAATCATCTTGTTTGTAATCATTATTAAAACCTAAATTAGAAGAATACACCTTATTAAAATGTAAAATCACAGCGGAGCATATTGCATCAGCAACTCTATAAATACAGTAATACAATTTCCTCAAATCAAAATTAAAAGAATTTGCCGAATTTGCATTCTGGTATTTTGGATGTAAATCCTCATCAGGACCTAAGCTTCCCTCCAAGGCTGCTGATTCAAGATAATATCCAAAGATCTTTATCCCAGTTTTATCAATTTTATCAAAATAAATAATGCGTATAGTATTACTTGTGTGTTTAAGTCTATTGAACATATCTCTAAAGAGAGAGATATCCTCCTTCACTGCTTGATAAAAGGTTCTCTCAGCAGAATATTTATTTTTATTAAGCCATTTGTGTATACATTCATTTTCAGAAGGTAGGCTATGTTTTTCACAGCATCCTAATATAATTTCGTAACATGACTCATAATACTTAAAAAACTTCCATAACAAAGAACTGAATTTTTTATCTAAGCTTATTTCCGCCGTTTGGTTATTTTGTAACTCTTTAAGATGTGTTAGTAAATCCAAGAAATCATCTACAACATCATTAAACTGTAAATTAAAGATTCCGCCAGGGTGTCTTAACCTATAATAATTATATGTGTAAGCCTTTTCTTTAATACTAGCTAGATAACCTATTACAGGAGAATTGAAACCTAGCTTTTCTTTTAATTCTATTTTTAATTCTTCCATAATTGCTTATTCCCCTCTGATGCAGCATAAGCTTTAGCGTTACCTTTCCGCCAGCATCTCTGCTGTCTCTTCTAGATCTTCCGGAAACACATCCACATAATATCTTAACGTCGTCGCCACATCCGAATGCCCCAGATCATTCACTTCCACGACGAACTTACCTTTCTAAGATGAAGATTGTATTTCTTACACATTTCTTTCGCGCCTTCCTTAATTCCCTCAATCCTCTCTTCCATTGTAAGACCCCTTCTCTGTTCATACGCTTTCTCTTTCCAATCCCATACTTCCTGCAAAGACTTAGTAACT
>JAZDHG010000050.1:0-23401 GCA_043806135.1 Candidatus Omnitrophota bacterium | reverse complement strand
ATAAATGAAGGCGAGGGTGCGTTCTACGGACCCAAAATTGACATAAAATTAAAAGATGCTATGGGTCGCCTTTGGCAGTGCGCAACCATACAATGTGATTTTGCTCTGCCGCAGCGTTTTGATCTTAATTATATCTCAACGGATGGAAAACAGAAAAGACCGATTATGCTGCATAGGGTGCTTTTAGGGAGCATAGAGCGTTTTATCGGAGCTTTGATAGAGCATTATGCCGGGGCATTTCCGGTTTGGCTTTCTCCTGTGCAGGTGCAAATCGTGCCTGTAACTGAAAACCATCACGAATACGCAAAAGTCTTAAAAAAGGTTTTTGATGCCGAAGAAATAAGGACAGGCATTGATTTAAGAAGTGAAAAAGTGGGATATAAGATCAGAGAAGCCGTAGTCCAGAAGGCGCCATATATCCTGGTGATAGGACAAAAAGAAGTTGATGGATGCTGTATTTCGGTAAGAAGTGAGAGGGGAGAGCAAAAAGGGAAAATTGTCAATGATGTAAAAGTTGAGGATTTTATTAAACAGGTAAAAGAAGACGTTATATACAAAAAATAATTTTTAACCTGAGGAGGTGGTAGTATTTCCAAGTTTGTAAAAATTAATGGTCAGATTCGCGCCAGTGAGGTAAGGTTGATCGGACCAGAAGGACAGAAATTGGGCGTCATGTCCAATGCTGAAGCTATGAGAATTGCCAAAGAAGAGCAGTTAGACCTTGTGGAGGTCTCCGCGCAGGCTGTTCCGCCTGTTTGCAGGGTTATGGACTATACGAAGTTTAAATATGATCAGCAGAAAAAGGACAGGGAATCCAAGAAAAAACAAAAGGTTGTTCACGTCAAGGAGCTGCGGTTTAAGCCGAAAATCGGAGAGCATGATTATCTGGTAAAACTGAGAAATCTGGAAAAATTTCTTAAGCACCATGATAAAGTTAAAGTCAGCATGACTTTTCGAGGCAGGGAAAATACACACAAGGAATTCGGAGAAAAAATACTCAACCGTTTAATATTAGATGCCGTAGAATTTGGCGAGCCGGAAAAGCCGCCGATACAAGAAGGACGCAATATAATAATAATATTCAAGCCGAAGCAATAAAACAAGAAGGGAATTTTAAATGCCAAAATTAAAAACACGAAAGGGCGCAAAGAAACGTTTTTCCTTTTCCGGGAAGAATAAGATTAAGAGGGACCAAGCTAATAAGGGACATCTTAAAAAATCAAAAAATGCAAAACGGAAAAGAAAATTGCGCCGGACAGCAACAGTAAATAAGTCAGAGACAAAGATGATCCGGACATTAATGCCTTTTGAGTAGAAATAAATATGTACGGGTAGGTTGTACTCCCATAATTTCGGCTTTAAAAGTTGCAGAGCCGGAATTAAACTATGGGCTAATTCGTGCTTGTCGGTCATGGAGTTTATATAGCCGAGGCATATATTATTAATGGAGGGTTTTGTTATGCCACGTGTAAGAAGGTCACCAGCAACAAAAGCAAGAAAGAAAAAGATCCTAAAAGCAGCCAAGGGTGCTTTCGGCCTGCGCAAAAATGTTTACCGCCGGGCGAAAGAGACGGTGCAGAGAGCTTTGCAGTTTGTCTATCGTGATCGCAAAAATGTGAAAAGAGAGTTCAGACAATTGTGGACTGCCCGTATTAATGCTGCGGTCAGAGAAAAATCAATGTCTTACAGTAAGTTCATCGGCGGATTAAAGAAGGCCAATATTCTGATTGACAGAAAAATGCTTGCAGAGATGGCTGTTAATGATAAAGAAACCTTTGCTGCTTTGGTTGAAAAAGTTCAAGAAGTTAATTAATTATTATTCTTTGATATTCCAAAGAACCTAGAATAACCTTATTATTTGACTATGGAAGACAAATTAAAATCGATCAATAAAGAGTTTGAGCTGGCGATCAGCAGTGTCCGTTCAAGTGAAGAACTGGAAGCTGTACGCATTAGATTTTTAGGACGTAAAGAAGGCTTGGTCACTAACATATTTAAAGAGCTGGGTGAGCTTGATGCGCAGCAAAAGCCTGTTTACGGACAGAAGATAAACGATCTTAAAAACCTGATTAATAATGAGCTTGAGCAAAAAACAAAGCAGATAGAGCAAAAATCAATTGCAGGTGTGTGTAATAAGGGTGAGGAGCTGTTCGACCTTAGCCTGCCGGCGATTAAAAATGAAATCGGAGCAATGCATCCGCTTAGTATTGTCACGGATGAGATATGCTCTCTTTTTGTCGAGATGGGTTTTAATGTAGTGGAAGGTCCAGAGATTGAAACGGAATACTATAATTTTGAAGCGTTAAACATCCCCCTTGAACATCCCTCACGTGAATCTTTCGATACGTTTTATCTGCATAAAAAAAGCCTCTTAAGAAGCCATACTTCTCCTGTGCAGGCGCGTTACATGGAGAAAAATAAACCGCCGGTACAGATAGTTGTTCCGGGAAAAGTTTACCGGCCTGATGCGACTGATGCCACCCATTCATTTATGTTCCACCAGATAGAAGGGCTGCTTGTTGATGAGGGGATTACCCTAGCGCATTTAAAGGGTGTTTTGAGCGTATTTGCGAAAAAACTTTTCGGGCCGAATACTAAAACCCGTTTTCGACCGCATTTCTTTCCGTTCACAGAACCGTCTGCGGAAATGGATGTATCATGCATTATCTGCCGCGGTAAAGGTTGCCGCGTTTGCAAAGGCAACGGCTGGCTTGAGATACTCGGTTCAGGTATGGTGCATCCTAAGGTCTTAAAGTTAGTTAATATAGATAGCCGCCGGTATTCCGGCTTTGCTTTCGGCATGGGGGTTGAACGGATCGCCATGCTTAAATACGGAATTGATGACATTCGCTTATTTTTTGAAAATGACATGCGTTTTATAAAACAATTCAGCTAAAAAAATGAAGATATCCTTATCTTGGTTAAAAAAATATGTTGATGTAAAAATTACGCCCCATAAGCTTGCGGAAAAGCTTACCAGCGCCGGTTTAGAAGTAGGCGGTATGGAAAAAGCAGGTGCGGATACAATATTTGATATTGAGATTACTTCTAACCGCCCTGACTGGTTGAGCTTTCTGGGGATAGCACGGGAAGTTGCGGCGGTTAGCGGTATTAAAAACATAATTATTCCAAAAACGCTGCCTTTAAAAGTCAAGGCCTCAATGAAAAAACCGTTTTCCATTGAGATCAAGGATACAAAAGCCTGTCCTCGTTATATTGGAAGATTGATCAGGGATGTGAATATCCGTGAATCAGAGCCGTGGATGAAAACTGCTATTGAGTCTCTGGGAGCAAGAACGATAAACAACGGAGCGGATATAACGAACTATTGCCTTTATGAAACAGGCCAGCCTATGCATGTTTTTGATTTTGACAAGATCGAAGGTGCCAGGATTATAGTGCGCTGGGCCCAGAAGGGAGAGACAATTGTTACCCTAGACGGTGTTAAAAGGGAAATGGATGAATCTATACTTGTTATTGCCGATAGCGTCAAGCCGATCGCTATTGCCGGTATTATGGGCGGGATAGATACAGAGGTCTCAGTCAGCACAAAAAATATTCTGCTTGAATCGGCATATTTCGATCCGGTTACTATACGCAGGGCTTCACGCAAGCTCGGGCTGTCGACGGAGTCGAATTACAGATTTGAAAGAAAAGTGGATAATGAAAATGTGCTTTTTGCCAGCTGCCGCGCAGCATATCTTTATAAGGAAATCTGCGGCGGTAACACCGATGAGCCTTTCCTTGATGTCAATTACATAAAAGGCGGGACACGTATAATACAGCTTAAAATTGAAAATTTCGAACGCCTGATCGGTATGAAGATCGCGGTTACAAGAATAAAATCCATACTTCTGTCTTTGGGATTCACTGTCAGTCCGGGAAAAGGCAAGGAAACTTTGAGTGTTACGGTGCCCAGTTTTCGTGATGATGTGTCTCTTGAGGAAGATTTGATCGAAGAAGTGGCAAGGATTGAAGGATTTGATAAGATCGAAGAGGTGATGCCGCCGATCAAAGCGCATATTGACGCAGCCTATACCGATAGCTACATGACAAAAGCAAAAATGCGCCGGCTTCTTTTGGCACAGGGAATAAATGAGATCGTGACAATTACTCTCTTAAGCACCCGCAGCCTGGACGATGCGATGATTGACGGACAGAATCGGGCTCAGGTCGTGAACCCTTTGAGCGCGGAACAAGAGGCATTGCGCACATCGCTTTTGCCTTCTGTTTTGAAGGTGATTAATACGAATCTGAACCGGAAGATCAAACAAGTCAGAGTATTTGAAATAGGCAGCATCTATGAAAGAATAAAAAATAAATTTTCACAAACGGAATTTGCGTCTATTGCTCTAACCGGGACATCCTTTCAGAACTGGAAAGATCATTCCAGAAAAATAACATTTTATGATTTGAAGGGAGTGATAGAATCTCTGCTTGATAGTTTTGGTATTGATGATTATAAAATTGAAAATAAAAAGCTGGATTATTTCTCTCCAGGTCTTTCAGCAGTTATAATGGTTAATGGTCAGGTGGTTGCCGAACTTGGTAAGATATGTAAAAAGGTATGCAAAAATTTCGATATTACGGACGAGGTATTCTTTGCACAGGTAAAGGTCGAATTTCTTTGCGCAAACCGGAAAAAAGAGTATTATTTTACTCCTGTTGCCAGATACCCTTCAGTTGTCAGAGATATAGCGTTGGTGGTCAAAAATAATATTACTGCAGGGGAGGCCATGGATATTATAAAGGAAACCTGTGGTGTGCTGGCTGTAAAGACAGAACTTTTTGACGTTTACACCGGTGATCAGGTGCCGGAGGATTGTAAAAGTCTTGCATTTTCAATTGAGTATCAAAGCCATGATGCTACACTTACCGAAGAACAAGTAAATTTGGTTCATTCTAAAGTACAAAATGAATTGCTTGCTCGTTTAAATGCCAGCTTGAGATAGCTGGACCAATGCCTTAAGTTTCATAAGCTTGTTTAATAACAAGGTTCTTTCTTGTTTAAGTTGAACGAAAGAACCTGATTAAACCGATTAAAAACCCGATTACATGGGGCATTCTTAATTTGTTCTAATAACTTGCAAATCATTAAGTTATAGAGAACTATTTAACTTAATTAAGAATGAACCAATAACAATGGAGAAGGTTTAGTATGGAATGGACGGTACTTCTTAGATCAATCCTTATCCTTTTTGCTATTGTAAATCCCATCGGCAGTGTTCCTATCTTTCTTGAGCTTACAAATAATATCACAGCCAAACAAAGAAGTGACGCCTTCAGGACGGCTATAATCACCTCGATTGCGATACTGTTTATTTTTGTTATCACGGGCAAAGAAATCCTTACTAATCTTTTTCAGATCAACATGTCTGATCTGATGGCTGCGGGCGGATTGCTGCTTTTGATCATTGCCATCGACCATTTGGTTTTCGGGGGGCTGGTAAAAGGGGTTTTAAGTTCTGTGGGTCAGGATGCTCACCATATCGGGGCGGTGCCGATAGCATGTCCGATACTTGCCGGGCCAGGAGCGATGATGAGCGTTTTGGTTACATCCTCGGAGCATGGATTTTTAATTGCGGCGATTTCAATAATCGTTGTATTTGCACTTACCTGGGGGATACTCAGGTTTATCGATAAGATATATATGATTTTGGGCAAAGTAGTGTGCATGGTTATTTCTAAGATCCTATGTCTTTTTATTGCTGCCATAGGTATCCGTTTGTTAATGCAGGGATTATTGGTTTATTTTAAATAGTCTTGTATTTGAAAATAACAGAAGCGGAGGGAAATGAAGATAAAAGACAATATTCATGCTTTGAAGCACAACTTTAAAATACCGCTGAGTGAAAATGTAACGGTTGAAAGATTTGTGTATTCGTTCATTGTATTCGGCAGTAAGGGTATATGTCTGATTGACAGCGGAGTTGCGCAGTCTAGCCAGAATATTTTTTCCTATATCCAGGAAAACGGCCGTGATATCGAGGAGATCATGACATTGATCCTCACACATGCCCATCCGGACCATATCGGGTCTGCGCGGATAATTAAAAAGGAAACAGAATGCTTTGTCTTCGCTCATGGACATGCCAGAGCTTGGATAGAAGATGTAGATTTGCAGAACTCACAGCGTCCTGTCCCGGGTTTTTCCGGGCTCGTCAGCGGGCCGGTTAAAATAGATGAATTTTTAAAGGACGATGAGATCATCGAGCCCGAAGATGGCATGAAACTGAGGGTTATTTATACACCCGGGCATTCCCGCGGTTCAGTTTCTCTTTTATTTGAAAATGAAAGGATCCTTATTTGCGCTGATAGCCTGGTGCTGCCTGGAGGTTTTCCTATTTATGAAGACGTGGCACAAACAGTGGCCTCGATCAAAAAACTAAAAGAGATCAGTAATCTTGAAGTCCTGCTTTCTTCCTGGGATGAGCCCCGGTACGGCACTGATATATATATAACTATGGACGCAAGTCTTGATTATTTAAAAAAAATTCATAATACAGTAGAAAAAATAGAAAATGCGAAAGGGCTAAAACCGATGGAGCTTTGCCAAGAAGTATGCCTGAGGATGGGGTTACCAGCGGCGGCGGTTAATCCTCTAGTGGCAAGATCCCTGCAGTCAAATGCCGCGTCTTTGGAAAAAGAATTATTTTAATTTGCAAAGGTCGATTATGACGGTATCCCTGATTATTGATGTTTTAGATGATAATATTTACGCTGATTATGTACAGAAGGCAGTGTAGACTAAAAGAGAGATAGATTAAAAAATGAAAAAAATTATTTTAATTTTCAGCTGTTTTTTGTTAGCCGGCAATATATGCTTGGCTCAAAATGAGCTTACCGAGAAAACCAGAAAGGCAAAACAAAGCGATATGACAGGAACATGGATGATGATCTATCAGACAGTTAGCCCGTTATTCATAGATAAGTCGCTGTTTTTTGCCAGTTACCAGATATTTGATTTCTCTGAAAACGGGTATGTTAAAAATATCGCTTCGAATAATAAACTGGAAAAGAAAAAAATAAACTCTTTGTTTCAAAGGATGCCTCAAGGCACTGTGTATGGTTTTATGGATGAGGGACTGCTTATTATTGAACGCTCCAAGAAAGACTCTGATAATATTGCTATTTTCATTGCCGTTGCTGACTTTAAAAAAAACCTGCGCTCCGGGGCTCCGCTGCTGAAAAAAGGAGATTTGATCTTTTCCTATCTTGATGATAAAAAGAATCTGTTTATGCAGAGATATTTAAGAAGAATGGATTTAAGATCAGATTAAGGGAAAAATCTGTTATGAGGAACTGTTTTTGCTTGCCTTTTTTACCGTTTTGTGTTATATTAAAGTTAACGGAATTTTCCCTGCCATGTTTGTGGGCACTTGGTAATATTTTGAACCATTACAAGATTATAGGGAACCTAACTTTAACCTGCCCGTGGGTTGGTTAAGAGGGTACCCACCTATTAATACGGGTTCAATAATCTCCAGTGTTTGCGGCAATGCGCGGGGAATTTTTTTTAGAACAAAAGGTGTGCGGTGAGTATGAATGTTAAAAATGATCTTTTTGAATTAGGAAAAGCAGGCAAAGAAGGAAAAATTTCAAAAAATACTCCGCTGGCTTTTAAAATGAGGCCGCGTAATCTTGAGGAGTTTTTCGGACAAGAGCATGTTTTAGGCCCGGGCAAGCTGCTTCGGCGATTGATCGAATCTGAACGGATAAGTTCGCTTATCCTTTACGGTCCCCCTGGCACGGGAAAAAGTGCTTTAGGATATATTATCAGCAAATTAACAAATTCTGAATTCGATTCTGTCCATGCGGCTGCTGTTGGTGTTAGGGAAGTTAAAGAGAAGCTGCTTGCGGCAAAGAAATTGAAAAAGAACCGAAATATCCGCACGATTCTTTTTGTTGATGAAATTCACCGTTTCAATAAAGCTCAGCAGGATGTTTTTTTGGACGATGTAGAGATAGGAAACATTATCCTGATAGGGGCAACAACGCATAATCCTTTTTTTTATATTGTCCCGGCTCTGATCTCGCGTTCGCATGTTTTTGAATTCAAACCTCATTCACAGGAGAATATCTTATCAATATTAAAAGCTGCTTTAGCGGATAAAGAAAGAGGTTTGGGTGATAATAGCGTTGAGATTGAGAAAGATGCCCTGGAGCACATCTGCCGTATAAGCAACGGCGATGCAAGGCGTGCCTTGAATGCTCTTGAGGTAGGTGTTTTAACAACAGAGCCGGATAAGGACAAAAAAATCCATTTTACAAAGCAGGTGGCTGAGGAATCTATACAGAAAAGGATCGTCCGTTACGACAGGGATGAAGATGATCATTATGATGTAATATCCGCTTTTATCAAAAGTATGCGCGGCACTGATCCTGACGCAGCACTTTACTGGATGGCAAAAATGATCTATGCGGGTGAGGATCCGCGTTTTATTGCCAGAAGGATCCTGATATGCGCATCGGAAGATGTAGGCAATGCCGATCCTCAAGCGCTTATTCTGGCCAATGCAGCATATGAGGCGGTGGAAGTCCTGGGCATGCCTGAGGCACGGATTCCACTGGCTCAGGCGGCGGTTTATGTGGCCTGTGCTCCCAAAAGCAATGCCGCTTATTTAGGTATTGAACTGGCAGCGCATGATGTAGCAAATGAAGCAAGCCAGGAGGTTCCCGATCATCTGAAGGATGCTTCATATAAAAGCGCGAATAAATTAGATCACGGTGTAGGTTATAAATATGCCCATGATTTTGAGAATCATTATGTAAAACAGGATTATATGAGAAAAAAGAGGAATTATTATCAACCAACTGTTATGGGGTATGAGAAAAAGATAAAAGCATGGCTGGAATATCTGAAGGTGCAAGAAAAGGAATAAAGGAATATCTGCTGCTTATCATAGCGGGAAAAAAAAGGAATGTTCTAATCCTGGCACTGGGGATTGTTATGGACTTTTTATCGCTGATATACTCCGGTATCCTTCATCTGCGCCTGATTGTTTACCGTTCAGGTATTTTAAGGACAAAAAGATATGCTATAAAAGTTATCAGTGTCGGCAATATAACAGTGGGAGGCACAGGAAAAACGCCTCTGGTTGAGATGATCGTGGAATATTTACTTGAGCAGAAAAAACGTGTTGCGATAATCAGCCGCGGCTATAAAGGTATTCAGGACAGTGATGAATTTATCGCGGATGAGCCTAAGATGTTAAAAAACAGGTTTCCCGAGGCACAGATTATAATAAATAAGGACAGGCAAGCGGGTCTTAAATCAGCTCAAGATGATATGGGTTGCGAAGTTGCTGTGCTTGATGATGCTTTTGGTAATCTAAAAACAGGCAAAGACCTTGATATTGTCTGCATTGATTGCCTGAACCCATTCGGGTTTGGGTATGTTTTGCCACGGGGATTGCTCCGATTGCCCTTATGCTATCTCCGCAATGCGCAGGTTTTTATGCTGACGCACACAGATCAGGCACCCGGGAAAGTTAAAGAAATCATAAATAAATTGCGCAAATATAATAAAAAGGCCGAGATATTCCAGAGCAGGCATGCCCCTGAGTTTTTATATGATATAAATAGTGCTCAAAAGAGAGAATTTCCATATATTAGGGATAAAAAAGTTGCGCTGCTGTGTGCTATTGCCCAACCTGAATTGTTCGAAAAAACTGTGGCAAGCCTGGGTGCGCAGATAACGGAAAATTTTTATTTTGAGGACCACCATGCCTTTACGGATGAACAGATGCAATCGGTTATGACCAGGTGTATGGCCTTAAAGGTGAGGTCGATCATAACCACGGCAAAAGATGAACCGAGGATCAAAGCTGTTTTTAAAAATAAACACTCAGAGATTGAAATATTGGTGTTAAAAATTAAATTAGAGGTTGAAAAAAATGAGGGAAGATTCCTGGCGCGCATATCTGCTTTATTTGCCGATTAATCTTTTGGTACTGCTAACGCGTATTTTGCCGATAAATACAGTGCTTAATTTGGGTGGCTTTTTCGGTATGGCGGTTTATTTTGTAAACGTTAAAAGAAGAAGGATCGCCAATACCAACCTTAAGGCCGCTTACGGTAAAAAGCTAAACCGAGAAAAACGCAAAAAGATCGTTGTAAAAATGTTCAGGAACTTCGGCTTGAATATCATGGAACTCTTTCTTATGCCCCAGATGAGTGATAAATATTTCGGCAAATATGTAAGGGTCAGAAATATAGAAAGGGTCAAGAAAGCGCTTGCTGAGGAAAAGGGAATTGTTTTTTTAAGCGCGCATTACGGCAACTGGGAGCTCTGCGCAAGCATTTCAGCGCATTACGGCTACAAGATGCATGCCTTAGCCAGAGTGCAGAAGCCCTATCTTTTAAATGACCTGCTTAACCATAGCCGTGAGGTAAGAGGAACAATAGTTATTCAAAAGGGAATGCAGCTCAGGGAGATAGTCAAAAACCTTAAGCAAAACGGCATTATCGGTATGATCGGGGATCAAAGCGGCAGGGTGGGACAGCTGCTGGAACTATTCGGCAGGCCTGTGTTTATTGCTGACGGAGCTTTTAGAATAGCCGGCAAAACAGGAAGTCCGATCCTTCCTGCTTTTAACCTGCGCCATGGAAAAGGATTCAATCATGAGCTTGTAATAGAGGAACCGATACAGAAGCGTGAGGGTGAAGATATTGAAGCATTTATCAAAAGAGGTGCTGCGAAATACAGCGAACTGCTAGAGCGGCATATCAGAAAAAAACCGCATCTTTGGCTTTGGGGAAACAGGCGCTGGAAATATACAAGTGCAAGGACGGTCCTGATCCTTAAGGATGGAAAGACCGGTCACCTGCGCCAGGCACAAGCTGTGGCAAGGTCAGTTTTTGAGCAAACCAGTCCAGTAAAGATAGTTGAGCTGGATGTTGTTTTTAAAAATCATTTTAGGGAAAAACTGCTGAATTTAATCACATTCCTATTCAGGAAAATTATCCGGAATCCGTTGAGTTTTCTTGAAATGGCATTAACAGCTGATTCATTTAACAAACTTGAAGGCGTGTATGCTGATATTATTATCTGTACTGGTTCTTCAACCCGGGCTGCGGGACTGCTGCTGGGTAAAGAAAACCTGGCAAAAACGATAAGTCTGATGAGACCGGCTCCTTTTTCTGAAAAAAATTTTGATCTTTCGATTATACCTTCTCACGATGAGGCAAGAAAGCAAGATAAGGTGGTTATGACGCACGGGGCTTTAAACATGGTCTCATCCGTTTGCCTGGCTCAGGCAAAGGAGAAGCTGTCCGAATATGCAGACCTTAAAAAAGGGCTTAATATCGGGGTTCTGATCGGCGGGGATTCAAAATATTATTCGCTTGATGTAGAACTTACGGAAAAATTAATTACGGAGCTTAAAAGGTTCGCGGATGAGTATAATGCTAAGATTTTGCTTTCCACATCCAGGCGCACGCCTAATAATGTTGATGAGTATATAAAAAAGAGTCTGAAAAATTATCCGAGATGTATTTTTAAAGTTTTTCCTAATGAGAAGAATTATGACTTTGCGGTTAACGGTATTTTAGGGGCGTCTGAAGTTGTAGTTGTTACGGGAGAGAGTATCTCTATGGTTTCTGAGGCAGCGACTTCGGATGTATATACTATAGTGCTTCCGCTTAAGAAAAAAATAAATGGAAAAAAAACAAAACATGAAAAATTTATTGATCATCTGGAAAAAGAAAATATCGTACGCATTGCCCATCACGAAGCTCTTTATGATGAGCTGACAAACTTTAAAAAAGGGGTGTTTTCACTGGAAAGACTTGACGACAAGAAAAAACTGGATAAGGCTATAAAAGAAAGAATCATCAACTAGTTATAGAGTATAAGTTATAAGTGTGATGTCATGAAAAAGGTTAACAGAAAAGAGCAGGAAAAGACAAAATATCAATTTACAATGTGTGCAATCTTAAAGATATGTTGACAAAGTGAAAGGCAACGAGTTGTTCGGCTATGAAAACTATTTTTACTCATTCTCGTTTTACATCCTTGAAAAACTCCGAGGGAGACACTGGTTTTTCGACATCCATGTCAAAACCAATGTTTCAATCCGTGAAAACAGTTATTCATATCCTGAAAGTGTAAACATTCCTTGGGAGAGTACAAAAAATAGCAAACACAAAGATTAGGGCTTTTGACCTAAAGCTAAACTAGAAAATGATCAATTATGAATATTCTGCAAATCCTTCCCGAGCTGGAAAGCGGGGGAGTTGAAAGAGGAACCGTAGACCTGGCTGATGCGCTGGTGAAAAGCGGTCATAAATCAGTTGTAGTTTCCGCCGGAGGAAGACTTGTTAAAGACCTTGAGGCTGCTTCTTCTATACATTATACAATGCCGGTACATAGAAAATCCCTGCTTTCAATTCTCTGGTGCGTTGGTAAACTCAGAAAAATTATTGAAAAAGAAGACATAGATATAGTACATGCCAGAAGCCGCGTGCCTGCCTGGATAGCTTTTTTTGCGACAATGTCCACAAAAGCGGAATTAGTGACAACATGCCACGGATATTACAGCAAACATTTTTTTTCAGCTGTTATGGGCTGGGGGAGAAGAGTTATAGTTATCAGTCAGATAATAGGCAGGCATATGATTCATGATTTCGGACTGGAGAAGGGCAAAATACGCCTGATATACCGCGGTGTAGACCTTAATGAGTTCAAATTTGAGGAAAAAGAAATAAAGCCGGCAAAAAGACAGAAGGTTATCGGGATCATAGGCAGGATAACCCCGCTTAAGGGGCATATTCATTTTATTAAGGCATTGCCCGGTATATTTAGTGAATTTCCGCAGGCAAAGGTATTAATTATCGGGGAGGCTCCGAAGCACAAAGACCAATATCTTAATGAACTCAAAAAAATGATTGAGGACCTGAACCTGACGCAAAGAGTTAGTTTCCTCGGCAACGTTAAGAATATCCCGGGTATATTGAAGAAGCTTGACCTGCTGGTTCTGGCAACAACAACGCAGGAGGCTTTCGGTAGAGTAGTTATTGAGGCAGGAGCCATGGGGGTCCCAGTACTGGCGACAAAAGTCGGCGGGGTGGTTGAGATAATTGAGCATGAAAAGGAAGGACTTTTGGTGGAGCCGGCCAATGCGTCTGCGATCGCAGATGCAGCGGTGAGACTCTTAAAAGACAGAAAACTATCAGATGAATGCAGCAGGAATTTAAGAAAAAAGGTTGAAGACAATTTCTCGCTTGAAGTTCTTGTGCAGAAAACTATTGATGTTTATAAGGAAGTGTTAAACAAGAAAAGAATTCTGGTGATTAAACTGGGTGCATTCGGGGATGCTATTTTAATAACACCGTCTTTGCGGGCAATAAGGGCAAAATTTCCAGATGCTCAGATCGAGGTTCTGATAAGTAACCAGTTTAAAGAGGTCCTTCAGTTATGCCCGTATATTGATGATCTGATAATTCTAAAAGATAAGGTTTTTTTCGAAGTCATGAAAAAGATCATGGCAATCAGGCATAAGGATTTTAATTTTTGTGTTGATTTCCAAAACAATAATCTAAGCCATATGATCGCTTTTTTTGCCGGCATAAAACAGCGTTTTGGTTTTAAGAATAAAAAACTGGGATTTTTGCTTAATTACGGGATCAAAGATGCAATGAAAAAGTGCGATCCGGTGACACACCAATTTCAGGTGCTTAAAAAACTGGGGATCGAAGGAAATATTGATAAAAGGCTTGAGCTGCGGCTAAGCGTTCATGATGAGAACAATGTGAATGAGTTCCTTAAACAGAGCTGGCATAGCAGCGGGCAGATGTTTATCGGTATAAACGCATTAGGCAGCCCCCGCTGGGTGAGCAAGGCCTGGACGCTTGAGTCTTACGCTAAGTTAGCTGATATGCTTTCTTATAAATTCAACGCACGTATTATTTTTACGGGTACTAATTATGCCAAAGATGCTATTGATGAAATAATAAAGCATACACAGTGCAAGCCTATTAATGCTGCCGGAAAAACATCATTGATGGGGCTTGGCGCTTTGATCAAACGCTGCGCGCTTTTGATAACGGTTGACAGCGCGCCGATGC
The DNA here is from genome assembly GCA_043806135.1 of Candidatus Omnitrophota bacterium. GTDB lineage: Bacteria > Omnitrophota > Gorgyraeia > B26-G9 > B26-G9 > JAGLQQ01. Next base: position 9,334 of record JAZDHG010000050.1, on the reverse strand, counting down.
ATATTGCCGCGGCCTTAAAAGTGCCTTTTGTGGCCCTTTTTGGCCCCACAGACCCTGCGCGTCATTTGCCATTTGCCGAAAATTCTGCTTTAATAAGAAAAGAGTTGTCTTGTTCCGGCTGCTACGCTCCGAGATGTTTCAGAAAAAACTGTATGACAGAGATCACGGTTGAAGAGGTATATGAAGCAGCTGTAAACTTAATAAGTTTAAAATAGCGTTTAGATGATTAGCGAATCAAAAGAACGAAGTCCGATTGATGACCGCTTCGCTGGGACGAGGGATGCATATTAGCTTACGGCTCATAGCTGATAAGCTCATCGGAAAACAAAAAGCAATTTGAAATGCGGTACGCAATACGCAATACTGTTTTTTGGATACAGGATAACTGGAAACCGGCTTTATAGAGGAATTATGAAAGTACTGCTTATAACAACACATATTGATTTTGGCGGGATCAGTTCCTATACATTTTCGCTTGCCAAAGCATTGATCAATAACGGCCATGAGGTAGTCTGCGCATCATCTCAAGGTGAGATGCATTCTATTTTTCAAAAAAACGGAATACGCATGATCACTATCCCGGTCAATACTAAGAGTGAATTAAACCCAAAGGTAATGATGAGCCTTATCAGGCTGCTCGTGCTTAACAGGAAGGAGAAGTTTGATGTTATCCATGCTCAGACGCGGGTTACACAGGTTCTGGCTTGGTATATGAGCAAACTTACCAAAATCCCCTTTTTGTCTACTTGTCACGGGTTTTTCCGACACAATATAGGCAGGCAGTTTTTTCCTTGCTGGGGCGAGTTTGTAATCGCTATAAGCGAGGCAGTGAAAAAGCATTTGATGATTGATTTTTATGTGCCGGAAAAAAAAGTTAAGCTTGTGCATAACGGAATAGATATTGATAAGTTTAAGATTTTGTCAAAAAGATTAGATCTTAATTACAAGTGCAGAACCGTAGGTATTATCGCCAGGCTGTCTACGGTTAAAGGCCATAAATATCTTATTGAGGCAATGGCTCAAGTTATCCGCGAATTTGGTGATGCGCGTTTGTTTATTTTCGGCCAAGGCAAGATCAAATATGAGCTCGTGAATCAGGCGGAACGCCTGAAAATATCCTCAAAGGTGTTCTTCCTGCCTTCTATTTCCAATACAGCGGAAGTATTGCAGGAGATAGATATATTTGTAATGCCTTCTGTGCAGGAAGGACTCGGACTGTCGATATTAGAAGCGCTTGCCTGCGGAATTCCTGTTGTGGCTTCTAACGTAGGGGGTATACCTTCGATCATAAAGCATGATGTATCCGGACTGCTTGTTGAACCAGGAAATCCCATGGCATTAGCGGGGGCGATTATGCACCTTATGGAAGACAGGAGTTTAGCTATTCGTCTGGGAAAAAAGGGAAGACAGGAAGTTGAAGAGAGGTTTAACTTAGGGAAAATGGCCGCTGATATGGAAAAGCTTTATGAGGAAGCCATAAAGAAAAAATAATGAAAAAGAAAATCCTGTTAACAGTTTCTATTGCCGTTAGTGTTTTTATCGGCATATTTTTATACAATGTTTATTCTGTGCCTGTGCTGATGTACCACAGCATAGGACGGGGTGGAGAGAATTCGCGTTTGATAGTGACCCCTGAGAGTTTTGAGCGGCAGATGATTTTTTTAAAAAAGGGAAATTATCAAATCCTGTCGCTTGATGAATATGTGGAGCTTTTAAGAGGAAATAGAAAACCGGATAAAAGAGCAGTGGTTATTACCTTTGATGACGGATTCCGTGATAATTATACTAACGCCTATCCGATTTTGAAGGAACACAGAATACCGGCCGCGATATCTGTTGTGCCCGAGTGGGTCGGCAGAGCGAATATGATGAGTTGGGAGCAGATAAAAGAGCTTCACGGCGATGGACTTATCGAGATCGTTAGCCACGGCCTTAAGCACTGCCCCCTGGATACGCTGAGTAAAGATTCTACGATTAGAGAACTTAAAGAATCCAAGCGCATCTTAGAGAAGAAGCTTAATACAATTATAAATTATCTTTGTTATCCTTGCGGCAATTTTACTCCTTTTGTAAAGGAGCTGGCAAAGCTTTCCGGTTATAAAGCGGCGATGGCAACACATCCTGATGCCGGGATAGCCTTAAACGATACCTATGCGATACGCCGGATCAGGATATCACAGAGCGCGGATAATATGCTTGTATTCTGGGTACAGGTTTCCGGCTATTATACATTTTTTAAGGACAGACGCATAAAAATAAAATGAAGAAAATTTTAGTTATAAATGTAAACTGGTTAGGTGATGTTGTTTTTTCCACTCCGGTACTTAAGGCACTCAGGAAGGCAAACGCAGAAGCGCATATTGCCTGCCTGGTTATTTCCCGCTGCGAAGAGGTTTTAAAGAACAATCACCGCATCAATGAAATAATTGTATATGATGAATACGGCAAACACCATTCTTTTCTGGCAAAGATAAAATTTATCAGATATCTGCGGAAGAAAAGATTTGATGAGGTCTATGTCCTGCATCAGTCACTGCGCAGGGCAATAATCGGGTTTCTGGCCGGGATTCCCAGCCGTACAGGTTATAATACCAAGAACCGGTCTTTTCTGCTGAGCAGATCAATACCTGCGCCGGATAAACTGATGCATAAGATTGATTATTTTCTTAATATTCTTAAAAGCTGCGGGATCAAGGCGCAGGACCGTAACTGTGAATTTTTTATAAATGAAATCAATAAGCAGGAAGCGCAGCAGATCCTGAAGGAAAACGGTATAGGATCAAAAGAAAAATATGTAGTTTTAAATCCGGGCGGAAACTGGATGATGAAGCGCTGGCCGGCTGAGAACTTTGCCAAACTGGCTGATATACTCACTCAAAAAAATAAGCTTACGCTGGTTATTACCGGAGCGAAAAAGGACAGAGACCTGGCGGCGGAGATCGAATCGATGATGAAAACAAAACCGGTGATAATTACCGGCTCAACCACACTGCATCAGTTGGCAGCGATAATGAAAGCTTCATGCTGTGTGGTAAGTGCAGATTCAGGCCCTATGCATATATCTGTGGCGGTGGGCGCAAATACAGTGGCGATCTTCGGGCCTACGTCATCTGAACTGACCGGCCCTGTGGGAGCGGGCAAAACAGTAATGTTACAAAAAGACGTGGGTTGTGAAATCCCCTGCTATGTTTCCGGATGTGCTGACAATCGATGTATGCGTCAGATCACGCCTGATGAAGTGTATGAGCAAGTGGTGAAAATGCTTTAGGAGAAAAAATCTATGAACAGAAAAAGTTTAATTTTGATCGTAGCGCTGGTTTTTTTATTTAGTATTAACGGATGCAGTTCATTTAAAACCCGCAAGAGAACACAGGGGCGTGAGGTTCCTGAAATAGAAGCAGGAGGAGAAGCAGAAATAGTAAAAACACTGGCTGCTCCGATGGGGAAGCTTGTCCCCGGGGAAAAACTTACATATAAAGTTTCCTGGCTGGGGATGCATGTGGGTGAGGCTACGCTCGAGGTTAAAAAAGATGAGGCTCAGAATAACGGGGAAACATGCAAGGTGGTTTTAAAGGCATGGACTACCAGTTTTTTTTCTTTTTTTTATAATGTAAAAGGAAGCATTGAATCAATTGTTGATGCCCAGACGTTTAAACCGCTTAAATACAATTCAAAGACAAATATAAATAAAAAATTTATTTTCAAGGAAATGGATTATGACTTTGAAAAACTAAAGGTAAATGCTGTCGACAAGAAAGGCAAATATGTTGTTGATATCAGTGCCGATACTCTGGATCCGCTGGGCGTTTTCTATTATTTCCGGAAGAACAATGTTGTCTTAAACGAGCCTGTTGATATTTTAGTAAACGGTGGTAAGAAAAACTTTCCCGTCAGGATATACGCGACGAGAGAGCACTTCATTAATACTCCTGCAGGCCGTTTCTGGGCTTTTCAAGTGGAGCCCACACGTGAATCTGAGCGCCAGTTTGACGATTCCTTGGATGCCGAAGGCAGCATGCGTATCTGGTTCAGCGCGGATATGCGCAGGTTGCCTTTAATTATTTTGCTCAATGTTCCTGTAGGCACAGCACAGGCTACCCTGACCAAAATAGAGCTGCCTGAATCTTGATTGACTGTACAGGCTTTGCTGTGTTAGAATAGCGCATATATTTTGAAGGAGTTTAAAAAAGGAAAGGTTTTATGAGTATTGGTAAAGCAAGGCTGAGGCTATTGCTTGAAAAATTTAAGGGATCTAAAATCCTGGTTATAGGAGACCTGATCCTGGATCAGTTTATCTGGGGAGATGTATCACGCATATCGCCTGAGGCGCCTGTGCCGGTTGTGCATGTTCAAAGAGAATCTTTTATGCCGGGAGGAGCGGCCAATGTTGCCTGCAGCATCAAGGATCTGCAGGGTAATGCGGCCATTACAGGCACGATAGGAAGTGACCTATGGGGAAGAAAGCTCAAAAAACTTTTAAAGAAAAAGTCGGACATTAAGGGGGTTATTGTTGATGGCGTACGCGATACGACATTGAAAACAAGGATTGTGGCGCGTCATCAGCAGGTAGTAAGGGTGGACAGGGAGATGATCAGTCCTTTGAGCAAAAAGATATCTGATGAGATAATCTCCTATGTAAATAAAAACGCAAAAAGTTTTAAAGCGATAATAATCGAAGATTACGGCAAAGGGGTGATCAGCCCATATCTGATACAAGCGGTATTAAGAATCGCAAAAAAAAGAAAACTTATCGTAACAGTTGATCCCAAGGAAGAGCATTTTTCATATTATAAAGGAGCGACGTGCATCACTCCGAATCAATTTGAAGCAGAAAAGGCCGCGGGGATGAAAATCGTAGACCTGAAGTCTCTGGATGCTTCCGGGGAAAAACTGCTTAAGGAATTGAACCTTAAGGCCGTACTTATTACACGCGGCGAAGCGGGCATGGCATTGTATGTTCAAGATAAAAAGCCTGTATATATTCCGACCCGCGCGCAGGAGGTTTTTGATGTCTCCGGAGCAGGCGATACGGTGATCGGTGCTTTTACGCTCGCCTTGGCGAGCGGGGCAAGTTTTAATGAAGCCGCGCATATTTCAAATTACGCCGCGGGTGTAGTGGTCGGCAAAGTCGGTATAGGCTCATGCTCACAAAAAGAGCTGATCGAAAAAATAAATGTTGATAGTTAAAATATAGGAGAAGGAAATGCTCACAATAACAGAACTGCAGGAGATCCTGCCGCAGGAATATCCTTTTTTGCTGATAGATAAAGTGCTTGAAATACAGGAAGGTAAAAAAATAATCGCGGTAAAAAACGTCACGGCAAACGAGCATTTTTTTGAAGGGCATTTTCCATCTATGCCGGTCATGCCCGGGGTACTGATATTAGAAGCAATGGCTCAGGCAGCGATCGTTTTATACGCAAAAACAAAACGGGTTAAAAAGGACAAGGTGCGTTATTATTTCGGCAAAGCCGAGATCAAATGGAAAGCTCCGGTCGTTCCCGGTGACCAGCTGGTTTTAGAAATAGAGGCTCTGAAGATGCTGAATACGGGCGGAATAATGAATGCTAAGGCCACAGTTGACGAGAAAATCGTGGCTGAGGCGACCATCGGATTCAGCGTAAAGCAACTGCCTTAAAAAAATTAAAAAAACCCTTGACAGTATTAACAGTAAATGGTATATTTTCTTTTACGTTTCAAGTAACAAATGTAGCACATTGACAAAAATAAAGTTAAAGTACAAACCAGTACAAAATCTACTAAAGATTACAAGGAATGATTAAGCAGTAACCAAAATCTTCCGACAATCCAAAAAGCAGTAATTTTTAGCAGCGGCATCTTATGGTGTGCTGTTTTTTTTTATTTTCGCTCTTTGTCAAATTAGAAAAATTATAGCCAAGCTCTAGTCAAAGCCAATGAGCAAACTTTTCAATTGGAGAGTTTGATCCTGGCTCAGAACGAACGCTGGCGGCGTGGATTAGGCATGCAAGTCGTGCGATCCTTCGGGATAGCGGCAAAAGGGTGAGTAACGCGTGGGTAATCTACCCTCAAGTTAAGAATAACACCGAGAAATTGGTGCTAATACTTTATGTGACCACAAGCACAAAAGTGCATGAGGTAAAAGGTGGGGACCTTCGGGCCTACCACTCGAGGAAGAACCCGCGTCCTATTAGCTAGTTGGTGAGGTAACGGCTCACCAAGGCGAAGATGGGTAGCTGGTCTGAGAGGATGGTCAGCCACACTGGGACTGAGACACTGCCCAGACTCCTACGGGAGGCTGCAGTCGAGAATCTTTTGCAATGGGCGCAAGCCCGACAATGCGACGCCGCGTGAGCGATTAAGGCCTTCGGGTTGTAAAGCTCTGTTTGCCTGGAATAAATCCAGCGGTCGAATAGGCCAAAGGGATGAAGGTACAGGCAGAGGAAGCCACGGCTAACTCCGTGCCAGCAGCCGCGGTAATACGGAGGTGGCAAGCGTTGTTCGGATTTATTGGGTGTAAAGGGCATGTAGGTGGTTATGTAAGTCGAGCGTGAAATCCTTTGGCTTAACCAAAGAACTGCACTTGAAACTGCATAACTTGAGTTCGGGAGAGGAGAGCGGAATTCCCGGTGTAAGAGTGAAATCTGTAGATATCGGGAGGAACAACAGTGGCGTAGGCGGCTCTCTGGACCGACACTGACACTGAAATGCGAAAGCTAGGGGAGCAAACAGGATTAGATACCCTGGTAGTCCTAGCCGTAAACGATGGGCACTAGGTGTTGGGGTTCAAACCTCGATGCCGCAGTTAACACATTAAGTGCCCCACCTGGGGAGTACGGCCGCAAGGCTGAAACTCAAAGGAATTGACGGGGGCCCGCACAAGCGGTGGTGCATGTGGTTCAATTCGACGCTACGCGAAGAACCTTACCAGGGCTTGACATGCAGGAGGTACGAACCTGAAAGGGGGAGGACCTGTCAAATCAGGAACCTGCACAGGTGTTGCATGGCTGTCGTCAGCTCGTGCCGTGAGGTGTTGGGTTAAGTCCCGCAACGAGCGCAACCCCTATCCATAGTTGCCACATTTAATGACGTAAGTCATTAAGTAGCACTCTATGGGGACTGCCAGTGATAAACTGGAGGAAGGTGGGGACGACGTCAAGTCAGTACGGCCCTTATGCCCTGGGCTACACACGTGCAACAATGGCCAGTACAGAGGGTTTTGCCAAACCGTGAGGTGGAGCTAATCCCAGAAAACTGGTCCCAGTTCAGATTGAAGGCTGCAACTCGCCTTCATGAAGTCGGAATCGCTAGTAACGGCGGATCAGCTATGCCGCCGTGAATACGTTCCCGGGCCTTGTACACACCGCCCGTCAAGCGATGGGAGCCGGGGGGACCCGAAGTCTCGTAAGAGCCGAAGGTAAAACCGGTGACTGGCGCTAAGTCGTAACAAGGTAGCCGTATCGGAAGATGCGGCTGGATCACCTCCTTTCTAATTAAATCTACATTTCGCGGTGAAGTGTAGTGCTTGGCTGTTTTTAACAAGAAAGTGGAAGCCAAAATCGAGCTGTGAATATACAGTTGACGAAGCTAGGGCTTCCTTATTAGTCTATACCCCGCACCAACAGAAATCGCCCAACAAATTGGGTGGATTAATGTTGTAAATATTCTGTGGGATAAGATCCCTAAACCACGGTTTTCAAACTGTGGTACGGGGTGTAGGGACTTTTAGGAACGGGCCCATAGCTCAGTCGGTAGAGCACTGTGCTGATAACGCAGGGGTGACTGGTTCGATCCCAGTTGGGCCCACCAATAAATACAGTAATAAGTCGTAAGCCTTAAGTCGTAAGATTAATTCTTACAACTTACAACTTACAACTTACAACTTAAAACTGCTTTTAGGAGGGGATGTAGCTCAGCTGGGAGAGCATCTGCTTTGCAAGCAGGGGGTCGCCGGTTCGAGCCCGGCCATCTCCACCAGTATTATTAGACATTAAAGTGGAGTCTATAAATATAGGGGGGAAAAAATTGAAAAATATTTTCCTGAAAATTTCAATCGGTATTTTTGTAGTTAGCTTTTTAGTTTCCAATGCCTATGCCGAAAGCAAAAATAATTTGTTTTGTGTAACTGGCGAATATTGGACAGCGTCACTTACAAGCGATATTAAAATTACTGATTTAGGTGTTATTGGAACGGAATTAGATTTTATTGATGATTTAGGCCTTGATGATTCAGAAAACATTACAACTTTATCCGGCGCTATTGATTTGCCATTTCTGCCGCGTATTGTTGTTTCATATTTCGATTTAAGTGTCGATGGCTCAAAGAATGTAACCAGGACCTTTAATTATAAAGGTAAAACATACAGTGTTGGTACAAATTTAACCTCATCTTTAGACGTTAGTTGTTTAGAAGGTTATATGGAATTTATGTTATTAAAGCAAGATTTTGGCGAGCTAGGAGTTTTGCTGGGAGCGAGATTATTTTCCGTAGAGACGCAACTAACGGATAATACAACTGGAATTACAGATTCAGAAAGCGTGGAAGGTCCTGTACCGATTGTCGGCGCGCAAGCCGAAATACAGCTTCCCGCAAAATTCAGAATCGGCGGAATTTTAAAAGGTTTTTCTATTAATTACGACAGTTCAGAATTTAAAATGTATGATATTGCTGCTGCGCTGCATTATGATTTTAATAGATTTATGAGAGCATCTGCTGGTTATCGCTATTTTCTGATTGATGGAAAAGATGACCAGAATTCAGCTGAAGTTAAATTTACCGGCCCATATATTGGGTTAACCGGTAGTTTCTAATAAAAATTGTTCTTTGAAAACTGCGTAGCCGATGCTACGGCGAGTTTTTGTGATCAAGCTACTAAGGGCTTACGGTGAATGGCTTGGTACAAGGAGGCGATGAAGGACGTGGTAAGCTGCGATAATCTGCGGTGAGTCGCAAACAGACTTTGATCCGCAGGTGTCCGAATGGGGAAACCCATCTCGCATTATTGCGGGATACTCTAATGTGAATACATAGCATTAGAGAGCCAAACCAGGAGAATTGAAACATCTTAGTATCCTGAGGAAAAGAAAGCAATTGCGATTCCCTAAGTAGCGGCGAGCGAACGGGGAATAGCCTAAACTGGATATGTTTAAGCCTGTATGCGTTGCATATCCAGGGTTGTAGGGTTCAGTCAGACTCAAGATGCAGCTTGGTCGCCTTGTAAATTTTTATAGGTGAATGATCTGGAAAGATCGACCACAGAGGGTGATAGTCCTGTAACCAAAATATAAATTTACAGGGTGGATTGAATACCTAAGTACTACGGGACACGTGGAACCCCGTAGGAATCTACCTCGA
>JAZDHG010000049.1:0-32205 GCA_043806135.1 Candidatus Omnitrophota bacterium | reverse complement strand
CGCCCGGCGATCTTAGCACTAGCTTTAGACCCGTAGCTTTGCCCATATACCATTCATTTCATTCAGGTACACGGCCCTGCACTTGAGTAAATCGAATAGTGCAGGGGCCCCCGCCTTTCGACGAGTTTGCCTTTTCGGTTTATTATCTTTATAAAATCATTTATAATTATTTTAATTACTCTGGTTAACTATACCACACCTTTTTACACTTGTCAAATATCAAGAGCTACGTACTTAAGAAGAGTAGAGATAGCGGAAGGTTTAAGGATATTATAACGAGCGTTTTCCCTCGAGTAAATCTCCCAGTCTGTCTAATTTACCGGAATTTGAAATCACGAGTTTAATCAACTCAGCTGCAGTGAACAGTATTAAAAAATATATTGCCCCGCCGAGTAAAAAGATAAGGCCTGCGACCCGCGGAGTATCTCCGCCTGCACCTAAAAGCACTATCAACGAGACCACAAGAAAAAAAACCGCAGAGATCCAGGCTAAAACCTTAAAAATCAACGAAGATACACTCAAAAATTTAAGTCCTTTATTCATAATTAGTTACCCTCCAAATATTCAGCACTTTTTAATTGTTACTATCAGTTACAAGCGGTTAATATCGGTTGCTATAAGTTGCATAATAAAATAATACTAATTTTAGGATTTATTTTTTTACGTAATTGAGTAACCCAATACACAATACTCTTTTTTGAGTATTTCGTCCCAGCGCCTGCCCGCCAAGTATTATGGAGGGAAGCGATCATCCATCGGACTTCGGTTTTCCAATCTGCTTTTACGCGTGTATAAATATTTCTCTAATCACTAAACTTGCCGCGCCTAAAGACACAGCATTTTCTCCTAAGCGGGAAGGGATTATCCTTACCATGCTGGCGGGCTCCTCAAAAGCAAGTCTTCTAACCATCCTCTTTACAGGCTCTAATATAAGGTCTCCCGCACGCTCCATGCCTCCACCCAGGATAACGATCTCAGGATTAAATAAATTAATCAAATAAGCAATTCGAACCCCAAGATTAAGCCCTGCTTTTTCAAGTATTTGCACCGCCTCAGGATCATTCTGCCTGGCAGCATCAATGATAATTTCCACATTTATATTCTCAACCTTATTTTGAGCAAGCTCTTTTATTTTTGGGCTTTTACCGTTTTTAAAAGCAGTTATCCCGGCATCTACAATCCCAAGGTTTATGCTGCCAGGACGGAAAAGACCTAAATCTTTGGTCAAATCATCGTCTCCTACACCTATATTGAGCTGCACCTCACCTGCACTTCCACCGGCTCCGGCATAAATCTCGCCTTTGATTATAATGCCGCAGCCAACATCAGAAAACATATAAAGTACATTTTCTATCTCAGCATCAAGCCCTATTCTTTTTTCACCAAAAGCCGCAACAGTCGCGTCATTGCCTACAAAAGTAGGAATTCCGAATTCTCTTTCTATTAAATTTTTAATTGAAATATAACTGGCTGCCGTTTTGCCGCGGCTAGGATCTGTATCTCTTACAGTACCGGCTTTTGAATCAATAATTCCGGAAATCCCGATACCCAAGCCTTTTATCTTTTTTGCTTCTATCTGAGATTTTTCAATGACCTCATAAATCAATTCAATTGATTTGCTGACAACATCTTCCATTGACTCTTCAGGACGGGGTTTTTTAACTTTTGTAATCATATTCAAAGAAAGATCTGTCAAAGCAGCGATAATATTCCCCGGACCAATATCGATACCGATAACAAAACAATTTCTGGAATTTAACTCAACTAAGGTAGGTTTTCTGCCTCCGCTGGAAATATCCAGACCTTTTTCAACAACCAGGTCTTTCTTAACGTAATTATTCACATAATTAGAAACCGTAACAATATTATATTTTGTGATTCGGGATATTTCTGTCCTCGTAACAGGTCCATAACGCCGGATAACTTCAAGAATGTCAAGATTTTTGCGTTCTCTGTCAGATAAAATCTGATCTTTAAACAATGCACCCTTCATATCTCTTCCTCCTTTATAAGCAGATGATTTATGGTTACATAAAATATAGCCCTTCAGGCCGTCTGCGAATTACCCTGACAAATCCAAAGGATTTGCAGGACTTAGTCCCGGGAATTATTATGATTCCACGGGGAACCCAGCTCTCTATGCTCTCTATCTTTGAACTTCTTTGTTTAGAGAGCTGGATCAATTTCATCTAATAAATTATGTCACCTTGCTCCATAATTCTGAGTCTCAATTGACTTTTTCTTTATTTTAATTAAAGTCTTTTTAAAGCTAGCTATTTAATGCTTTTTAAATTACAAAAAAATTATAACACTTTTGATTTTTTATGTCAAGAACGATAAGATTTCAATATCTTTAGCTGATCCGCCAAGTTGTTTTCCCGTCTTTTGTGTCCTCGATTATAATACCGCATTCCAGCAATTCATCGCGCACTTTATCAGCAGACTTAAAGTCCTTTTCTTTTTTGTATTTTAGGCGCAGTTTAACTTTTTTTTCTATTTCTCCATCGGATAAAGAAATCAATTTTTGCTTTAAAAAAGTTAAACAGAAAACTTCTGCCATTTCCTTCATCACGGATAAAGCATCACTTAGAATTAAGTCTTTATTTTGCGTATTATTTTCAATCAATTTATTGCATTCATAAACCATATCAAAAAAAACAGCTAAAGCTTTGGGCATATTAAAATCATCATCCATAGCTCCCATAAAAGCAGTCCTGTATTCACCTATATTACCCTCTCCACTTTTCCCTGGTTTACTTGCATCAACCTCTCCATAGGTTTTCTCTAATTTTTCTTTTAATCGCTCTATTCTCTCATAAGCTTTTTTAGCTTCTTCCATTTTTTTCCAGGAAAAATCTATGGAGCTCGAATAATGTGCCTGCAAATAAAATATTTTTAAAATATCTGCCGGATATCTTTTGAGAACATCCTTGATGGTCACAAAATTCCCCAATGATTTGGCCATCTTCTGGCTGTCTATAGTCAAAAGTCCGTGATGTATCCAGTAATTGGCAAATTTTTTACCCGTAAGCGCCTCTGCCTGAGCTTTTTCGTTCTCATGATGCGGAAATATAAGGTCTCTGCCCCCGCCGTGTATATCCAAGGTGTCAACCCCAAGATATTTCTGGCTCATCACCGAACACTCAATATGCCAGCCCGGTCTTCCCTTGCCCCAGGGGCTATCCCATGCAGGTTCCTCTTCTTTTGCTTTTTTCCAGAGAGCAAAATCAACAGGGTCTTCTTTTAATGGATCTGCCTCTATTCTTACGCTTTCAAGCACCTGATCAAGAGAATTTCCGGACAGATCTCCGTAACCTTTTAATTTTCTTGGAGAAAAGTAAACATTTCCCTCTTTTTCATAAGCAAAATCAATAGCTATCAAATCATTTATATAGGTCTGTATTTCCTTTATATTATCTGTGGCTTTTGGCTCAACATCAGCACATGGTAATCCCAAACTTTCAAGATCTTTATAATAATCCTTAATGTAAAAGTTACGCACATTATCAAAGGCCTCTTTCAAAGATACTTTATCCCTTTTAGCCCATTCCCGCGCCTTGTTTATTATTTTATCATCTACATCTGTGATGTTTCTTACAAGCTTTATATCAAAACCTCTGAATTTTAAGTATCTGCGGATAACCTCAAAAATATAAAGCGATCTCGCATGCCCGATATGACAGGCATCATAGACCGTTACTCCGCAGGTATACATATTTACCCTGCCGCTGGTTTGCGGTTTAAATTCATCTTTTTTCGAACTTAGAGAATTATAAATTTTTAATGCCATAAGTTATCTCTTATTACGTATTGTGTACCGCGTATTGCGTATTGAGCATTGCGTCTAAAAACGAAGGACGACCGATGACCATTCGCTCCGCTCCCTCCATAAAGATTGGCGGGCAGGCATTAAGACGATGGACGAACGTTCTCTTTGTTCTCTTAAAAAACTATTTTTTAAAAACTTATACGCTTCTAGCCGTTACCGCTGCCTTTTAAACCGATACGCCTGTCCGCCATGCGGTGTGGCGGGGCATCGTCCTTTGATTTTATTTAGGACACCCTGAGCGCAGTCGAATGGGCGCAACCGCTCACCTTTTTGTTTTTACCCTTTACTTTTTACTTCTTACTTGCCTTCTAATTCTTTTATTCTTTGCTCAAGCTCCTCTATCCTCTCCATTACAGGATCAAAGACATGAATATGATCAAGTTCTATTTCGATCTTTTTCCCGTCTTGCTTTGTTATTCTTCCGGGAACACCTACAACTGTGGAATTGGGCGCTACATCTTTTAAGACCACCGCATTTGCTCCCACATAAGAGTTATCCCCTATAACAATATTGCCCAGCACCTTTGCTCCGGCACCAATCACGACATTATTGCCGATATTGGGATGTCTTTTCCCTCTTTCTTTCCCCGTACCGCCGAGAGTTACCCCCTGATACAAGGTAACATTGTCCCCGATAATTGCTGTCTCCCCTATGACCACTCCCATACCATGGTCGATAAACAATCCCTCGCCAATAATTGCCGCAGGATGGATCTCAATACCTGTCAGCCAGCGGTTAAATTGCGAAATCCATCTGGGGACAAAAGGAATATTAAAACCATATATGGCATGCGCTATACGATGCAGAATCAGCGCATGTAATCCTGCGTAAGTAAAAAGAATTTCCAATATATTTGTCGCAGCAGGGTCACGTTCACGAGTAGATTTTATTTCATCCTTAAAAACAAGCGCAATACCTACGACAAAAACAACAAAAAACATAAGGAATATAATTAATGTACCCATAATCACGCACCGCCTTTTTTGAGTTTTAAAATTTTGTAAAATAAAAACTAAATCCTGGGAATTTCCACCAAGACTACAGCTGATGCCGCGATCGCCTTATCCTGCCCGATCGCATCAAGTTCTTCGTTAGTCTTCGCCTTTATATTTACGATTTCCTGCTCAATGCCCAGGACCTTGCTTACCATTTCTTTTATCTGTGGTTTAAACGGGGAAATTTTAATGCTTTGGGAAAATATAATACAATCAATATTCTTTATCTTGTAGCCTTTTTTTCTAATCATATTATCTGTTTTTGCCAGAAGCACTTTACTGTCGATATTTTTATATTGCGGTTCATTATCCGGAAAATGATCTCCGATATCACCGCAGCCGGCTGCCCCGAGCAGGGCATCACAGATAGCATGCAAAAGAACATCCGCATCAGAATGACCCAGCAATCCTTTTCCTGCCGGGATTTTCACTCCCCCGATAATAAGAGGACGTCCTGCAACTAATTGGTGAATATCATACCCATAACCTATGCGCATAATTGCCTCCAATAATTTAATTTTGCTATAGTTACTATCGGTTACCAATGGTTACTATTAGTTACTAACAGGTTTCAAAATAATAAGCATTTGCAACCTTTCGCAACCTCTTGTAACTTTTTGTAACACTTAGTAACCTGCTTTAACAATTGCCCTTGCTAATCTTAAATCCTCTTGTGTCGTGATCTTGATATTTATATTAGTCCCGGGCACAATCTTGACTTTTCGCCCTAATCTTTCCACAAGACTTGCATCATCAAAAGCCCCGGTTTTTTTATTTTTAAAACAATCATAAGCGCAGCACAGAAGCTTATAAGCAAAAATCTGCGGCGTCTGCACTTGCCATAAACTATTACGGTCTAAGGTAGCGACAACTCTCAGTTTCTTATCTGCCTGCTTTATTGTTGAAGAACATGGGACGGCGCAGATAGCTGCTTTATGCTTTATTGCCGCCTTAAAGCACATATCGATAAGTTTGCCATCAAGGAAAGGCCGCGCCCCGTCATGGATAAGGACATAATCAGTATTCTCATTCAGCGCCTTTAAGCCATTATATACAGATTCACTTCGTGTCGCTCCGCCTGCAACAACCGCCTTTACTTTTTTAAACTTAAATTTTTTAATTAAATTCTCTGCGCGTTTTACATTAGCCTTTTCACTGATGACAATAATATCATTAACTTTTCCGGATTTTTGCAAAGTATTTAAACAATACCACAAAAGCGGCTTATTATTTAAACTTATATACGGTTTTGCTATTCTGGACTGCAGTCTGGCTCCTGTTCCCGCAGCAGGAACAATAGCGCTCAGTTTTTTCATCTTAAAATTCAATCTCTCTATTTAATATTATCCGTTCTTTTTACCTGTTTGTCCTAAGTTACCATTACCTTCGTATTTACCAAATATCATTCTACCTGCTGATGTCTGCAAAACACTGGTCACGGATATGGAAAGGGTCTGGCCAATAAGCCGCCTGGCTTCTTCAACAACTACCATCGTTCCGTCATCAAGATAGGCTATGCCCTGATTAAATTCCTTGCCTTCCTTTACAATCTTTACTTCCATTACTTCACCAGGCAGAACAACCGGTTTTAAAGCATTAGAAAGTTCATTTATATTTAAAACCGTAACCCCCTCAAGCTCGGCTACTTTATTTAGATTGTAATCATTGGTAAAGATTTTTCCATCAAGCACCTTTGCCATTTTTACCAGTTTGGCATCAACCTCAGTTATTTCCGGGAAATCTTCATCATGTATCTTAACTATAACGCCGTCCAGCTTCTGGATCTTGTTCAGAATATCCAGCCCTCGCCGCCCGCGGTTTCTTTTTAATCCATCTGATGAATCAGCGATCTGCTGCAGTTCCTTTAAGACAAAACGGGGAATTATCAGACGTCCTTCGACAAATTTAGTCTGGCAAAGGTCAATAATCCTCCCGTCAATAATCACGCTGGTGTCCAAGAGAATATTCTGCTGCACCTGGTCATGACGGGTAAATTTTACATAAGGTATTATTAAATTAAATTCATCTCTGCCTCGAATGGCAACGATCATCCCCAGATAACACAGTATCAAACTAAAAATTACCCGGGTAGTCCTTGCTGTGGCTTCATCAACAGGCAGAAGCATTACCGCATCGGTCAATAACTTTGCTGCTAAAAGTCCGAATATCAAACCGAAAACAGCACTTGAGAGACCCCGCACAGAAATACGCCTTAATCCTCTTTCAACAACAATAATCGTAATACTCACAAAAAACCCTATACCTAATCCCACCAAAGCTGTATTCGAATCAGGCGTTCCGAGCAATGCCCCAAGCTGGTATCCTACTAACATACTTATAAGAGCAAAAAACGCACGAACAAAAAAGATAGTCATTTCAGTCACTTCCTCCCTAAATTATATTGATAATAATTGGGTCATTCTTAATTAAATTGAATAAATTTATATAACACAATGATTTATAGGTTATTAAAACAAATTAAGAATGCCCCATGTAATTGGGATTTTAATCGGTGTAATCAGGTTCTTTCTTCAACTTAAACAAGAAAGAACCAAAAAATATAGATAATCTCTGTGTAACCTGCCTAAAACCAGTGTAAATATATTAAAATTTATTTCTACTTTTCTAGAATAAGGTCCAAAGCCTCTTTTACCGTAGAAACCCCGATAATTTCCAGATTACTCTTTTTCGACCTCCCTCCTAAAGTTTTTAAGTTACTTGCGGACATTATCACCCGCTTAAAACCCAGTTTTTCAACTTCTCTAATACGCAAATCAGCCTGAGTTACGGCCCTTATCTCTCCGCCGAGGCCGATTTCTCCAAATATTACATCCGTGCTTAAAAGCGGCTTTTCTCTAAAGCTCGAGAAAATAGCCGCAACCGCAGCCAGATCAGCTGCAGGTTCAACAACTTTTATCCCGCCTGCAACATTAACAAACACATCCTGTGTCTGCAAAGGGCACTGCGCACGCTTTTCCAAAACAGCGATCAAGAGAGAAATTCTGTTAAAATCAATGCCTGTTGTACGTCGCCTGGGCAAACCAAAGTTTGTCGGGGTTACCAGAGCCTGAATCTCCACTAAAAGCGGTCTTGAGCCCTCCATCGTCGCCACGATAGCCGAGCCTGAAGTATGATCCTGACGCTGATTCAGAAACATCACCGAAGGATTTTCCACTTCCTTAAGGCCGCCTGCTGTCATTTCAAAAATGCCGATCTCATTGGTTGAACCAAAGCGATTTTTAACTGCCCTCAAGATCCTGAAATTTGTATGCGTTTCTCCTTCAAAATATAAAACACTGTCAACCAAGTGCTCAAGCACCCTGGGTCCTGCAAGTGAGCCTTCTTTTGTAACATGACCTACCAAGAAAACAGCAATACCTGATTTCTTAGCAAGTATGGTCAATCGCGATGCACACTCCCTTACCTGAGAAACACTGCCCGATGCGCTTGTTATATCTTCTGTGTAAAGAACCTGTATTGAATCAGCAATGATTATATCCGGCTTAATCTTCTTTATATGCTCAAAAATAATATCCAGGTTTGTCTCACAGACAATATAAAGTTCATCATCAACAACATCCAAGCGCTCGGCACGCAATTTAGTCTGCTGTGCTGACTCCTCCGCGCTTATATAAAGTATCTTTTTATTTTTTTTACTTAATGCCGCGCAAACCTGTAAAAGCAAAGTTGATTTTCCGATACCAGGCGCCCCGCCGATCAGAACAACGGAACCTTCCACCACCCCGCCGCCTAAAACATGGTCCATCTCCGCAATATCAGTTTTTACTCTTAAATTATTTTCAACCCGCACGTCACCTAAACGCTCGGGTTTTGACAAAATATCAAGCGCAAATCTGCGCGTGCTCTCATTGCTTTTCCGGTTGATCTCCTCAACAAGTGAATTCCAGCTGCTGCATTCAGGACAGCGCCCTATCCATTTTGCGGATGCATAGCCGCATTCCTGACAGATAAATTCGGTTTTCGTCTTCATTGTTTATTAAAAAGATACCGGCTGATAGGATTTCCCTACTCGCTTTTGCTCTTCTTTTCGCTCCTACTTTTTTCACGCGGTGCTTTCTGGAATATTTTCCAGGGATGTGTTTTAAGATCACTGACCAAATCATTGATCGCAAGATTTAAATCAGTTATCGTCTTGTCCAGTTTCTCATTAATGTTGACAATCATTGCTTCAGTTTTATTATAAATCGAATCATCGTTCATCAGCTTACCGAGTGTTCCCTTGCCGTTTTTCACGTTAAGCACGGTTTCATTAAGAGTTTCTGTGGTTTGGCGCAAATTCTCAGTGGCGACTCTCATATTATAAAAACTCTCTTTCAAGGAATCCCTTACCGTTTGGTCACCGATAACATCCACAAGAGACTCAGTAAGTTTCTCAAGCTGGACCGGATTGTTACCGATAATGAAGTCTTCGTCTCTTAGGAAATTATCCCGGTCTTCCCCGGGAACGATCTCTACATACTTTTCTCCTAAGATACCCAGTGTGTTGATATAGGCTACAGAATCTTTTGGTATTTTAACATTGTTTTTGATCACAAGGTGCAGCTGAACCTGAGTTTTCTTCTTCTCTTTATTATAAGAGATCTCGACATCTTTAACATCACCGACAGCAACACCGGCAACATGAACAGGAGCATCTTTAGATACCCCGTTTACAAAATCAAAAATAACGTTTAATTTGTATATATTGGTGTTAAAAATATTTATCCCGCCGATCTGAAAAACTATCATAGATAAAATTATAATAGCAATTACCACAAAAATCCCGACTTTAAATTCAATACTAACGCCCTTCATTTTGTCTCCCCCATTTAAAAAATCCATAAAAAAAATGAACTGTAAACCCCGTTAGAGATAGATTGCCTTCTGGCAACCGTGTACCGTGTTTTTTTGTCCGAACAAAAATTTCCGCTATCTTTTACAGCAAATAGCCCAGGGCCCCGCCGCTTTTTGTTATCTCTAATCGGGGTAAACCCCGTTAAAGAACTTCGTTCTATTACCCTGTTTGAAAAAATTTTTCTAATAGAGCGAGCGATATACGCCAACGATGACTTCAAACTACCAGCAGCTTTATAAGATATATTCCGCACCTGATTAAAATCGGCGGCTTTCTCTAACGGGGTAAATAAAGCGTACACAATTTTTCTAATCATTATAGCTTTTCTGTCCATTACGTTTATCGGTTATCGGCCCGTGAGCCGCTCCGGTTATAAATTGTCTGACAATCGGATCAGTAGTGTTTCTGATCTCATCCGGTGTACCCTGCGCAATGATCTTGCCGTCATAAAGCATGGCTATTCTAGTGCCGACCTTGTAGGCAGAAGTCATGTCATGCGTAACCACGATAGAGGTCACCTTCAGCTGCTCTTTCAAGCGGATGATCAATTCATTGATCATGTCCGCCATAATCGGATCAAGACCGGTTGTCGGCTCATCATAAAGAATTATCTGCGGATTATTACAAATTGCCCTGGCCAATCCCACTCTCTTTTTCATTCCGCCGCTGAGCTCAGCGGGTTTTTTATCTAAAATGTCGTCAAGATCTACGCTTTCCAGCGCTTGAACAACCCTTTTCCGGATTTCATCTTCTTTTTTATCTGAATGCTCAAGCAAGGCAAAGCCGACATTTTCATACACATCAAGTGAATCAAAAAGTGCTGATCCTTGAAAAAGCATACCGAATTTCATACGCAATTTAACAAGATCTTTGCCTTTCAATTTGGCTACATGCTGAGAATCAACAACAACTTCTCCCGCATCAGGCCTTAAAATTCCGATAATATGCTTGAGTAGAACACTTTTACCGCATCCGGAGCGGCCGATAATAACCAGTGTTTCTCCTTCGTTTATTTCCAAATCAAGTCCGTTAAGAACTTGCAAACCATCAAACTCTTTATGCAGGTTTTTTATTGAGATCATTAACTAGCTTCCTCGTTTTTCAAATAAAAATCTCAGAATACTCTAGAACCAGCTCTAATCTTAAATATTAGACCTGGGTTCAAATCGACTAAAGAGTTACAAGTTTGTAACTCTTAGTCTCTTAGAACATGAAATAGAACAATGCGGTAAAAAAACAGTCAAAAGCAATAACGAGAATACAGGAAGTAGCAACAGAAAGTGTTGTTGCCTTGCCCACTCCCTCAGCTCCCCCTTTTGTGCGCAGCCCCTCATAACAAGCCACAATAGAAATAATTGCCGCAAAGATCAAGGATTTTAAAAGCCCGGTAAAGATATCCTTATAAACCAGGGCATCAAATGTTTTTTTAATATACAAATGTGGAGATATGTGCAGTTTAGAAACCCCGACGATAAATCCGCCTAAAATACCGACAAAATCAGCATATACTGTCAAAAGGGGCATCATAATACATAGCGCTAAGAACCTGGGAACAACAAGATATTTTATCGGATTAGTCGCTAAAGTCTCCAATGCGTCTACCTGCTCGGTTACCTGCATTGTCCCGACTTCGGCCGTAATAGAAGAACCGACCCGGGCGGCAACAACAAGAGCGGTAAAAACAGGGCCCAGCTCTCTGGTCATAGATAAACTTACCAGCGATGCAATATAAATTTCCGCAGACATCTGCTTCATTGTATAAGCAGTCTGGAAAGCCAGGACAATGCCCGCAAAAAACGCAGTCAAAAAAACGATCATAAAGCTATCCACGCCTGTTTTTTTCATCTGCACAATGAGCTGTCCCTTTTTAAGAGGAGGAACAAACATCCAGCCTATTGTGCGAACAAGTAAAACGCTCACTCCGCCTACATACTCCATGAATGTCCGGATTCTTGTTCCAAGCGTAAAAGTATTAGTATTCATAACCGTTTTACCTTAATTTTGATCAAACAGTAAACGTAAGTTCTTCTTTCTTTTCATCACTGGAAACCTTGATCGGCTTTGTCTTATCGACACGGCCGGCCAGTATTTCCTCAGATAAAGGATTTTCCAAAAATCTCTGTATAGTACGTTTTAAAGGCCTTGCGCCGAAAGTCTGGTCAAACCCTTTTGTGATCAGCAGATCTTTTGCTTTTTGGTCCAGCTCTATAATTATTTCCTGGTCACTCAGCCGTGATGCCAGATCGTGTATTTCTATCTCTATTATCTTATAAAGATCATCTTTAGTCAAAGGCCGAAATACTATTGCATCATCAACGCGATTTAGGAATTCCGGTTTAAAAGTCCTCTTTACCTCTTCCAGCAATTTATCTTTCATTGATTTATAATTCATCTCATCTTCCTGAGACCCAAAACCAATTGCCCCTTGTTTTCGCAGCAGCTCTGCCCCGATATTACTGGTCATGATCAATACTGTATTTCGAAAGTCAACTTTTCTGCCCAGACTATCTGTTAAGCGCCCCTCTTCTAAAACCTGCAGCAGCAGATTAAATACATCCGGGTGAGCTTTTTCGATCTCATCTAGCAGAATAACAGAATAAGGTTTTCTTCTTACCTTTTCGGTTAATTGCCCTCCCTCCTCATATCCCACATATCCGGGAGGCGCGCCTACCAAGCGGGAGACATTGAATTTTTCCATATATTCAGACATATCGATTTGGATTATCGAATCTCTATCTCCGAACATGAAATTAGCCAGTGCCTTTCCCAAAAGTGTTTTTCCCACTCCGGTAGGCCCCAAGAATATAAACGAACCGATAGGCCTTTTGGGATCTTTTAGTCCCGCGCGTGAACGGCGCACAGCATGCGTAATGGCTTTTAATGCTTCCTCCTGTCCAACAACTGTTTTATGCAGCTCATCTTCCATTTTTAAAAGCTTTACGCTTTCTTTCTCCTCTAAACGGGCAATAGGAACTCCGGTCCATTGAGATATTATTTGAGCTATATCCTCTTCTTGAACCTCAACACTCATTTCCATGCGGCTTTCTTTCCAATTACGCCTTATCTTCTCAAGTTCACTGCGGGATTCCCGCTCTTTGTCACGATAAGAAGCTGCCTTCTCAAAATCCTGAGCTTTTACAGCTGATTCCTTTTCTTTTCTCAATTCTTCAATTTTATTTTCCATGTCCTTTAAGTCGGGAGGGGCGGTCATGACCTGAAGGCGGGCCTTAGCACCTGCCTCATCAATAATATCTACTGCTTTATCCGGTAGAAATCTGCCGCTGATATAACGCTCGGATAATTTAGCCGCCGCATTCAAAGCCTCATCGGAATACTTAACCCTATGATGAGCTTCATATTTATCTCTTAAACCCTTTAATATTTCAATCGTCTGAGCTATAGACGGCGGTTCAACAATTATGGTCTGAAAACGCCGTTCAAGGGCAGCATCTTTTTCAATATATTTGCGGTATTCATCTATTGTTGTCGCCCCGATACACTGGATCTCACCGCGGGACAATGCAGGTTTTAGAATATTCGAAGCGTCTATTGCTCCCTCTGCACCGCCGGCTCCTACAAGTGTATGAAGTTCATCTATAAAGATCATAACGTTCTCAGATCGTTTAAGCTCCTCCATAACTGCCTTTATGCGTTCTTCAAATTGACCTCTGTATTTTGTTCCGGCAACCATTAAAGCCAGATCAAGCACCACTACTCTTTTATCCCGCAATACCTCCGGCACGTTTCCCATAACAATTTTCTGAGCCAGCCCTTCCACAATAGCTGTTTTTCCTACTCCCGCTTCACCGAGAAGTACAGGATTGTTTTTCGTTCTACGGCTAAGGATACGGATGACACGCTCAATTTCCACCACCCTTCCAATAACCGGATCAAGCTTTCCATCTTTAGCTAATTTAGTAAGGTCTCTGCCAAAAGCATCTAAAGCAGGTGTTTTCGCTTTAGTGCCGACAACTCCAGGCTGCTGCGCGGAATCAGAACTTGAGGACGTAGTTCCCAGTAATTCCATTATCTCTTTGCGCACTTTATTCAGATCTAGCTCCAAATTCAATAAAACCTGTGAAGCCACTCCTTCATTTTCACGGATCAGCCCCAGCAAAAGATGCTCTGTACCTATATAATTATGCCCCAGATTTCTAGCTTCATCCATCGCCAGTTCGATAACTTTTTTTGCCTTGGGAGTAAAAGGAATATCGCCGCTGGTTACGGTGCTTGGCCCAGGCTGAACCAGTTTTTCCGTCTCAAGCCTGATCATATCCAGATTAAGACCCAGGTTCTGCAAAACTGCAGCGGCAACACCTTCTCCTTCTTTGATCAACCCCAGCAAAATATGTTCGGTGCCGATATAGTCGTGATTAAACCGCTTAGATTCTTCTTTTGCAAGTAAAATTACTTTTCGTGCTCTTTCTGTAAATCTATCAAACATGTAAATCCCCCTTTAATGAACATATAATTTACGTAAGGTGTAAATTATAGGCCTTTAGGCCGTATGTGAATTACCCTGAGAAATCCACACCCTGAAATTTCTTTGGAATTTCGGGTACTTTAGTCCTGTGAATACACAGCATTCCACAGGAAAAGATTTCCAGGACTTAGTCCCGGGAATCATTCTGATTCCACGGGGAACCCAGCCCTCTAAGCTATTTAAAAGGGCGTATCCTACAATTTATTTACTACACGATTTTTTTTACCCTTTCCTCCCGCAAACAAACTAATAGAGGGCTGGGTAAAGTCGGTTATTATAATTTAGCTCCTCTTACAAATCGCTAAATTATGACCTCCTTTATTTTTTCTCTAATTAATTGCGCGCGCTTTACATCACGTTTATGAGCTGTAAGCGCTTTTGATTCCAGTTTTTGCAAATGTGCCGGTTGAGTTAAAATAAAAAGCTCATTAATGGTTTCCCGGGCTAAGCCTTTAATCAATCCCAGGTCAAAACCCAATCTTACATTAGAAAGAAGCTCAATAGTTTCTGCACTTGTTATAATATGGGCATTTTTTAATATCCCGTAAGCACGCCATACCTGGTCTTCCAGGTTGCTCCTGTCCTTAGTCATTAAAACCTTACGCGCATTTTGTTCATACTCAAGCACTTGATTTAGTATTCGTGTTATATTATCTATGATTTCATCTTCGCTTTTTCCAAGTGATACCTGATTGGATATCTGAAAAAAATTTCCTGTTGCTTCAGTCCCTTCTCCAAATAATCCTCTGACCGTCAATCCCAGCTTGACTATCGCCTGCATAACACGATTTATCTGCTTTGTCAAAACAAGCGCCGGCAGATGAAGCATAACAGAAGCACGCATTCCCGTACCCGTATTGGTCGGGCAGGCAGTTAGATATCCCAGCTTTGCCGAAAAAGCTACATTCAGCTTCTTCTCCAGGCTGTTGTCAATATTTTCTATCTTACTCCAGCATTCCTTAAGCACAAAACCAGGCAGCAATACCTGAATGCGCAGATGATCTTCTTCATTGATCATTATTGAAATAATTTCATCCGAACTTATCGCAACAGCACGGCCTTCTTTTTTAGCTATCAGCTCTCTGCTTATTAAATGCCTCTCCACCATCAACTGCTTATCAATATTTGTTGCATCTTTTATTTTTACCAGGAGCCCTCCGTTTTTTATCTCCTCAATTTCTTGTACAGCAGGCTCAATTATTGCAAGGGCTTGCTCCAGCTGAACATCGGTTGCCCAATTGGGAAATATCATCTTTTCAATATTCCGCGCCAGACGCACACGGCTGGAAATAACTATCTCAGAATAAGGACCCGTACCTTTGAGCCAGCCGCTGGTTTGTTTAAGAATGTCATCAAGGTTCATTACTAGCTCTCCTTTTCCAGTTTTTTTATCTTATCTCTTATCTTTGCTGCTTCCTCAAACGCCTCATTTTGGATCGCCTTCTGCAGCTTAAGATAAAGATTCTGTATTTTCTTTTTCTCCTGAAAACCTTCATCGTCGCGTTCAGGCATCTTACCTAAATGCTGCAAAGAACCATGCACTTTTTTAAGTAAGGGCCCCAGACTTTCTTTAAATACTTCATAGCACTCGCTGCAGCCCAGTCTTCCTATTTTGCGGAAATCCTCATAAGTCATATTACAATTTTCGCATTTAAGCATGTTGGTTTTTCCACTAATAACAGGAGCGCCAAAGTCAACAAGCCCTGCCAAAAGATCCTGCAATCCAAAAGGCTGCCCCAATCCGGCAATTCCCTTTTCTTTTGCGCAAAGTTCACAAAGATGCAACTCAGTCATCTGATCATTAACAATCTCTGTTAGATGCACAGTAGCTGGTTTCCCGCACAACTGACACTTCATTTAGACCTCCTGTATATTAAAGCAAAGGTTCTAAACCTTATACTTTTCTCCGTCTTTACAAGTTTTCTTTTTAAAACCCTGCATCAATAAATGCGTGATCTTCCCAGGATTCCCATCACCGATCTGCCTGCCGTCAACATTCACAACAGGAATGATTTCCGCAGCCGTACCTGTAAGAAAACATTCCTCTGCGTTAAATATCTCATGACGGCTTAATATACACTCATGCGTAGGTATTTTAGCTATTTTCGCAATATCAATAACACAATTACGCGTAATCCCGCACAACGTTCCCATGGCCTGCGCCGGAGTGTACAACTGTTTATTCTTTATTATGAACAAATTATCCCCTGTGCATTCTGCTACAAATCCCAGAGAATTCATCATTATTGCTTCCTGGAATCCTGAATTTATCGCTTCGATTTTTGCCATTATATTGTTAAGGTAATTCAAAGATTTTATCTGCGGATTCAATGCCTCAGGCAGATTACGCAATGTCGGGACAGTAATTATCTTTAGTCCCTTTTTATAGAGTTCTTCAGGATATAGAACAATCTTGTCTGTAATAATTATTACTGTAGCCCGTTTACATTTTCTCGGATCAAGCCCCAGATCACCCGGACCTCTTGTTACAATTAACCTGATATAGGCATCTTTCAATTTATTTGCCTTAAGTGTATTTATTACCGCTTTTATCATCTGCGCTTTGCTCATGGGCATATCGATCATGATCGTATGTGCGCTTTCATAAAGTCTGTTTATATGTTCCTTAAGCTTAAATACTAGGGAGTTATAAGAACGGATTCCCTCAAACACGCCGTCTCCGTAAAGAAGCCCGTGATCAAACACAGATATTTTAGCTTTTTCTTTTTCTATAAGTTTTCCATCAATAAACACCTTCAGTGACATATTCCCTCCAATTTTATAATATATTATTTTTGGGGCTTTCTTAATTTATTCTAATAATTTACAAATCACTAAGTTATAGAAACCTATTCAACTTAAGTAAGAATGACCCTTATTTTTTGTCGCTGATTATTCCATCTTTAATAAAAAGCACATGCGTTGAAATATCTGCGATTTCTTTTGAATGGGTAGCTATAATTACAGTATAACCATCGTTTTTGTTCAGGTTTTTCAAAAGCTCACAGATCTTCCCCCCTGTTTGAGAGTCAAGATTGCCGGTAGGCTCATCACAAAAAAGCACCTTTGGAGTATTGATCAGGGCCCTGGCGATAGCAACCCTTTGCTGCTCTCCTCCTGATAGCGCTGAAGGATGATGCGTACTTCTTGCCTGCAAACCAACAGCTTTCAACAAGTCATGGGCTTTAGTCTTTATTTCAGAAACCCTGTCCCCCTTAATCAGCGCCGGAAGCATAACATTTTCTAAAGCACTAAACTCAGGCAACAGATGATAAAACTGAAAAACAAAACCAATATCGCGGTTGCGGATAAAAGCCCTATCCTTATCTCTTATTGTATAAAGATTTTGCTTATTAATCAATACTTCTCCATCCGATGGTTTGTCCAAACCGCTCAACAAATGCAATAAGGTAGATTTTCCGGCGCCGGATGCCCCGAATAAGCTCAGGAATTCACCTTTAGGGACAGAAAGATCTATCCCCTTTATCACATGAAGTTCAGCTTCCTGATTTTTATAATATTTATGTAATCCTTTTGCCTCTATTATCATTCGTAACGTAATGCCTCTACTGTATTAAGCCTTGATGCCTGATACGCCGGATAAAAAGTAGCCAGCAGCGTGATGCACATCGCAGCAGCTATTATACAAACAACTTCAGCCGTCTGGATCTTTACCGGTAATGTATTGATATAATATACGTCTTCCGGCAATGATATAAATTTATAAGTCTTGAGTATATACGCCATGAACAATCCCCCCAGAGTTCCGAGTATTGTTCCGATCAAACCAACAGAAAGCCCGACCACGGTAAAAATAATTCTTATACTAGAAGCTGATGCACCGATTGACTTCAGTATTCCGATATCCTTTGTTTTTTCCATAACAAGCATGATCAAAGTACTAATAATATTCAGTGAGGCAACCAGAACGATCAATGCCAAGATCACAAACATTGCCGTTTTCTCAAGCTTTAATGCATTAAACAGATTTCTGTTTAAATCCATCCATGTGCGTGTAAAGTAAGGGAACCCCAATTTATTCTGAATCTTCTTTCTCAGCGCTTCGGCAGTATTTATGTTTTTTATTTTAACACTGATACCGCTCACCAGAATAGGATTATCAGTAAAAACCCTGGCTTTTTCAAGTGAGATAAAAACAACGCCTGCATCGTAATCATACATTTCACTTGAAAAAATCCCCACAACTGAAAAAACATTCTCCCTTACCTTAGCAAGCTTGTTCTTACTCAGTTTACCGGCTGAGATAAGGCTGATCTGATCCCCGACTTTTAGAAACAGCTTCTCGGCTAATATTTTTCCAATAATAATATTGTTGCCGCTTTTTAGATCAAGGGTTCCTTGTTTAATAAATTGATCCACTTTTGTAACCTGAGCTTCCAGATCCTCGTCAACTCCGCGCACGACAACAGAGACCATTTGATCCTGGACAAGAAGTAATCCTTGAGTCGCAACAAAAGGAGCACAAGCAACAACACCATCGACTTTCTTAATATCCTCGATAACAGGTGCTACATCATCAAGGCCTCCAAGCTTATCTACAAGGATATGGCTGCTCGTGCCGATAATCCTATCCCGCAGTTCAATATCAAACCCGCTCATTACGCCTATAACAATGATCAATGTCGCAACACCTGTGGCAATCCCAACCACAGATATCAGGCTGATAATAGAGATAAACCGCTCTTTACTGCGGCTTAAAAGATATTTGAATGCGATTTTAAATTCATAACACATATTATTAATGCCAGTTACTAGTTATTAGTTATCTGTATTATTATAATTTGGTGATGACATTTATTTAATCTTGGGTTGCGGTAAACGGTAATAATGCCCGTATCGTCTTACGGTCTCGGTTTCGTCTTTACTAGTTGTTTCTTACAAAACCACCCGACGCAACCGAAACGCCTGTCCGCTATTTTTGTGGCGGAGGCTGCGCAACCAAAACCTAAACCTTAAAACAATATTAAAAAATGTAAACCCCTATCTAATTATTCAGGATCAAAACCAGAGTCCTCCTCTTCAAGCCTCTGGACCTCTGGTTTTAGCTGAGGAAAGAGTATTACGTCTTTTATCGAAGACTGGTTGGTAAAAAGCATTACCAGCCGGTCTACTCCTATTCCTAATCCTCCTGCCGGAGGCATACCGTACTCAAGCGCCTCGACAAAACCCTCGTCAATATTTGAGCACCCCTCATCACTAGCCTGCAACAGAAAGCGCTCCCGCTGCTCCCTGGGGTCATTAAGTTCAGAATAAGCATTGGCAACTTCCATTCCTCCCATAAAAAGTTCAAAACGCTCACTAAGCAACGGATTATCTTTTTTCTTTTTTGCCAAAGGACAAAGTTCTGTATATATATCAGTGATAAAAACCGGATGATTGGTCTGCAGCTTTTCCTCTATTAAATCAGTAATTAGATTCAGTATAAATGTCCGGCTGATCTTGCCGCCCTTTAACTCCACCTTTATTCCTTTTTTCTTAAGCTTTTCAAGCCATAAATTTTCAGTATCATCCGGATTAATATCAAAATTATCCCGCATAAGTTCGGCAAAAGAGACCTCTTCCCAATTGCTCAGGTCTATTGTCTGGGAGCCGAAAACAAGCTCCTTTTCCCCTAATACATTTTCTGCAATATGCATAATAATGCCCTTAACAAGTTCCATCATATCCTTATAATCTGCATAGGCAGTGTATACCTCGAGCATGGTAAACTCAGGGTTATGCTTTGTGGAAAGCCCTTCGTTGCGGAAGCTGCGGTTGATCTCATAAACCTTTTCAAGATCCCCCACAAGAAGTTTCTTAAGATATAATTCAGGAGCAATGCGCAGAAATAAGTCCATGTTCAAAGCTTCAAGATGTGTTTTAAAAGGTTTTCCAGCTGCCCCTCCGGCAAGGGGATGCATCATGGGAGTCTCAACCTCCAAATAATCTCTATCGTCGAGAAACTTTCGGATCTCCTTTATTATTCGGCTTCTTGTAAAAAAAACATCTCTTACTTCCTGGTTTGTGATTAAATCCAGATAGCGTTTGCGGTATCTAATCTCCACATCTTTTAAACCATGCCATTTCTCCGGTAAAGGACGCATACCTTTTGAAAGCAATTCCACTTCCTTAGCCAGAATAGTTACCTCACTTGTACGCGTCATAAAAAGCTCTCCGTTTAAACCGATAATATCTCCTACGTCAAGCTTTTTAAGAAAAGCGAATTTATCTTCTCCCACAGTATCTTTTTTAATATAAAACTGTACTTTTGCGCTATTATCCTTGATATCACCGAATATGCTTTTGCCATGGGCCCGAATAGCCACTATTCGCCCGGCCGTACTTACTTCCAAGGTTTCTTTAAAATTTTCCTTTATCCACAAAGCTGTATGCTTTTTTGCAAAACGCCCGCCATAAAGGCAAATGCCTTCGTTCTTTAAATCATCAAGCTTCTTTATTCTCTGCTGCATTAGTTCATCGATCATTATGGGGGCCTCTTTCTTTACAAATCAATTTTACAATAAAAATCAATATTTAGCGCCAAGCAATCATTTATTTCCCGTTATTACTAGTTACAATTAATCTTTTAAAATATTTATAATCAATGAGTTGGGTGATTTTTAGGGTTTTCATATTAACTAGATGATTATATAACTTATACATAATCGTGTCAAGTGAAATGCCTCCTAAGTGAGGCCTGAAAATTCTTATATTTACAGCAAGACTCCGGCAGTGAGTTTATTAACTTATCTCTTCTATTATTAGCATGTTGCATGCATTTGCTTCCAGGTTGGGATTTGCAACTTATTCATTTTAATGATATAATTAAGCAGCGGAATATTTATCACATTATCTTTAAGCCTAGAAATAACTTAAAGATAATTTTATTTTGGCATTTTATTTAATTCTTTTAAAAAGATGGGGTAAAGGATGGCATGTACTTACTGGCCTCGAATTTTATATGATATTAACGGGAACCTTCTTGTCAAAGCAGACCAGGAAATTTCCGAAAAGATTATTGAAGAAGCAATAGATAAAAACAAAATAGCATCTTCTCAGCTTCTCCTTTCTCAGACAAAAATTATTAATGATATTATTGAAAAAATCGGCTCGGGGATATATAAGGTAATATTTGCTGATAAGAAAAATTCCGATAAGGTTATTGACATCCTCACCCAAACATCCTTTGCTGAATTAATAATACGGGAACTTGAAAATATAAAGATTAATCTGCCCGATACTTATAGTCACATATTGGTGGTTGCGGCACTTTCTATTAAAATATGTCTTGATTTGAGCAATGACGGATTTAATCCCCAACAAATAGCAGAAATCGGCCTTGTCCATGATATCGGCAAATCACGTATTCCCGTCGAGATCATCGAAAAAGACAAACCGCTTACACATGAAGAATTCAAGATAATCCAAACACATCCATGGATCGATCATCTGCTTATATCCCATTACCTTAACAGCACAAAGTCATTTGTGGCTAAAGCCGCGCTGTGTCATCATGAACGGCTTGACGGCAGCGGCTATCCTCTTGGCATTGCGAATATAGACAACTATGTGCAGACAATAATCCCCTGCGATATCTTTGACGCACTTATAAGTCACCGGCCATACCGAAGCGCTCCTTTTACACTCAGGGCCGCTCTTGATCTTTTATTAGATGAGTCAAAAAAAGGAAAGATAAACGATAAGTTTGTAAAGTGCCTTATCAGTTATTCAAGAAAAGACAAGCCGCATTATAAGGATTTAAAGCCTTCTAAAATAAACCGCGATGCTCCGCCCAAGATAAACTACTACGGAGTCCGTCAGGAACAATAATTCTTTATCAAAATAACCGCTGTCCTGTCATGATGGAAACTGTTTTTCGGTTACCAGAGGTTACAAACAGTTAATATCGGTTACTAATGGTTACTTCCAGAAATCAATACCAGCTATCAGCTAATCTGCATCCTTCGTCTTAGCGAAGCGGTCATCCCTCGTCCTTCTGGTTTCTATCAGCTTTCAGCTTTTTTGCCTGAATTTTTAAAATCTGCTTCGTTTTTTTTGTAACTTTAAAAGGGTCTGCCATGCGCAAACCAACTACCCAGGCAATAGTGCCTTTGGAAACAACCAAACCCGTACTATTCTTTTGTTTATCTTCGATCTTTTGATCAATAAAAAATTTTTTCAGTTTCTTTTTCCCTTTATCTCCTAAAGGATGGAATAAATCTCCTGCCTTCCGGAAGCGGACTTCTAAGGGGAAAGTCATTGCATCAAGGTCAAAGTACTCTAAACTGGCGGAATGTTTTTTTAATTTTTTTTCTTTCTTTGAATTTGTTACTTTAGCTGCCTTAAGGCAAAGATTTAATTCTGGAATTACAAGATCCTTCCCCAAATACAGCATACGGGAAGTCATTTTAAGCGGCGTAGCGTCCTTTTTATTTTTCAATCCAAAACAGACAAAATCTCTGAACTTTTTCACAAAAATATCCTTTGGCAGATCAAGATGCTTACCTTTTGAATCAATCTTGTGAATAAAATCATCGACAATTTGAACATGCTTAAAATCTATGCTTCTTAAATCGCCTTTTAAATCGCTGATGATCTTGCGGATAACTCCGCTACGTAAAATAAGCGGTAATTTTAAAAACAACTGTTTATTAACAGAGAAGACCTTCTCCTCTTTTAGAGTGACCATTTTAGCAAAAATCTTCTTTACCTTGATCTCGAGTATATTATCAGCCTGTTTTGCCGTAACTCCGATCCGGAAAATACTCTCTTTTATATGAGGGCTGTACTTTTCAAGCATAGGGATTATTTTAAGACGTACTTGATTTCGGAAATACGCGGTTTTTAAATTACTTGAATCGATCATGAATTTAATTTTGTTCTTATTTAAATAACAAAGAATATCCTGCTTTTCTATCTCAAGCAGCGGGCGGATGAGCCTGAATTTTCCCCGGCGGCTTTCAAAACTCATACCGCATAGACCTCTTATGCCTGTGCCTCTTAGCATACGCATAATAATAGTTTCCACCTGGTCATCTTTGGTATGAGCAAGAATAATTTTTTTGATCTTATGAACATGGCAGATATTTTCAAAGAAGTTATAGCGCAGGTTACGTGCTGCTTCCTCTAGAGATAATTTCTCTTGTTCTGCGATACTCTCAGTAGGCACAGAACATTTATAAAAAGGAGTTTTTAAGTCTAAACTAAGCTTATAAACAAACGCTTCTTCTGTATCGGATTCAACACCGCGCAAATTATGATTTACATGCGCTATAAACAGTTTAAGCTTATACTTTTGCCGCAGATCATTAAGAAAATGCAGCAAAAAAACAGAATCAGGCCCTCCGGAAACACATACCAAAAGCCGCTCACCCTTTGTAATGAGATTGTGTTTTTCTATATCAGATCTAATTTTGTCAATAATCATATAAATAGCATATATAAAAAAATAAGGGGTAGCAAGCAAATCTTTACCTCAAGCTGCTCTACCCCTTATAGCTAAGGAATAAGTAATGAAGCGAGTAGCGAGTAAAAAAAACCAACGGATGATGGACGATCACTCCCTCCATAATGCTTGGCGGGCAGGCGCTTTGCTCGTTAGGACGAGGGACGAAAAAGCAAAAATAGCGGTTAGCGTTTAGCAGATAGAAAAACTGAGAAAATGTTGTTTTTGATTTCTTGAAGCAACTATTAGTAACTACTAGTGACCGTAAAAAATGGCAACTATTGCAGAACAAGACAGGCTTCTGCAAAACTTAGATTTTTCTGGAAAATTTTTTTACGGATTTAAGTTATAGCTGCGACAGGATGTCTGTCTGCTATAACTTACCTCGGAGTCTGACAGGAAGTCAGTCGAGAATGAGTAAAAATATTTTTCAGTAAAATCTTGTTTCCCTTTTTTATAAAGAAATTTGTTAGATATACAAAATTCTCTCTAGTTATTTAAACAAGCTGTTGGCAACCACAAAAGACGCAAACACTATTGAAACCATTGACATAAGTTTAATAAGGATATTCATCGACGGACCTGATGTATCTTTAAAAGGATCCCCTACTGTATCTCCGACAACCGCAGCTTTATGGGCAGCACTTCCTTTTCCGCCGTAGTTTCCTTCTTCAATATATTTTTTAGCATTATCCCAGGCGCCGCCTGAATTAGCCATCATTACAGCAAGTACAAATCCGCATACAGTTGCTCCTACAAGAAGACCTATAACAGCTTCAACACCCATTAAAAGCCCGACAGTAATAGGTGATACGATTGCCAGGATAGAAGGAAGAATCATTTCCTGTTGAGCTCCGATAGTAGCAATATTCACGCATGCAGCATAATCAGCCTTGGCTTCCCCTTCCATTAAGCCCTTGATCTCCTTAAACTGCCTTCTTACTTCAAGAACGATCTTTTCCGCAACTTTACCAACAGCTTTCATAGTCAAAGCTGAGAACAAGAACGGCATCATCCCTCCGACTAAAAGGCCAACTAAAACTCTGGGGTTAGTAAGGTTAAGGTCCGGGGTTTTCCCAAGGATTTGAAGTTCCTCTTTATAAGCAACTATCAAAGCCAGCGCTGTTAATGCAGCAGAACCGATAGCAAAACCTTTTCCTGTAGCTGCGGTTGTATTTCCTAAAGAATCAAGCGCATCAGTACGTTTTCTGACCTCAGCCCCTAATCCGGCCATTTCAGCATTTCCCCCCGCATTATCAGCTACAGGCCCATAAGCATCTGTGGCCAAAGTGATACCAAGCGTACTAAGCATTCCTACCGCAGAAATTCCAATACCATAAAGTCCCAAACTATAATCTCTACCCCCTCCTGCCAGATAAAAACTGGCAAGTATCGATCCTCCGATAACAACAACCGGAATAGCGGTTGAGAGCATACCCACAGCCATACCGGATATAATAACAGTAGCCGGGCCTGTTTTTGTGCTTTGGGCAATATCACGCGTGGGCGCATATTTGGAAGAGGTGAAATATTCCGTACAAAGACCGATAATTATTCCGGCAATAAGTCCTGAGATAATCGCCCAGTAAATACCTATATTTTCTATTCCAAGCACCTTTTTAACTAAAAAGTAACTTGCTACCGCGATAATTGCGGCGCTTGTAAATACTCCTCTACGCAGCGCTTTTAAAAGCACGCTTTGATTTGCTTCTTCACCGCTATAAACAAAAAATGTACCAATGATAGAAGCAATAACACCCAGAGTAGCCATAGCCAAAGGAACGGTAATACCTCTTATGCCTAAACCCGCAGCAGCAGCTAAAGCCATTGTCGCAACTATTGATCCCACATAAGATTCATAAAGATCAGCACCCATCCCGGCAACATCACCGACATTGTCACCGACATTATCAGCAATTACAGCAGGATTGCGCGGATCATCCTCGGGAATACCTGCTTCAATCTTCCCCACCAGATCAGCACCAACATCAGCACCCTTTGTAAATATGCCTCCGCCAACTCTTGCGAATAATGCCATCGAGCTTGCGCCCATACCAAAAGTAAGCATTGTGGAAGTAATCGCTCCGATCTTATTCAACCCATGCGGCAGGGGATTAGATGTATAATACCAGTTCAATATCGAATACCAGATACTCAGATCAAGCAAACCTAATCCTACAACAACAAGCCCCATAACTGCGCCACTTGAAAATGCAACACGCAATCCGGCATTTAGGCTTTTTATTGATGCCTGAGCAGTACGCGAACTGGCACGGGTGGCGATCATCATCCCTATAAATCCTGATAACCCTGAGAAGAAACCTCCGCTTAAGAAAGCAAACGGAACAAAAATCGTAAGATATTTTTTCCATACAAGATATGAAAGCACTATAAAAATAACGGCAAAAAATACTCCTACTACCGTATATTGTCTTTTAAGATAAGCTACCGCGCCTTCTTTTACCGCATTGGCAATTTCACGCATTTTTTCATTGCCTTCATCCTGTTTCATAATAAAAACAGTTAAAATCCCGGCAAAAACAAGCGCCGCAGTTGAACCCAAAAATGTAAACATTACTAACGAAAAATCATTCATTAAATCCTCCCCTTCTCACTAAAAATACCTGTTTTCTTAAAACGCTTATAAAATTAAGCTTAATTTTACATTAAAAATTTAAAAAATCAAGCAGTTTATTCACAAACATTAAAGAGAATTACTAAAAAGATATAACATGATAAAAATAAACGGTTTAGGATTGTTATGGAAGAAACACCAAAATCAGACAAGGTTATTTTTGCTTTTTCTTTTCAAGAACAGACATATGCAGAACATCCTGCCCGCTGAAATCACTTTTTATTACCAAATGGCGCATGCCATTTTTATCTTTCTTTATTGCCGCTGTACCAAAAATTTTTTCCACATCTTTTAATTTGCTCTTCCACTTTTGTCTGAAAGCCATCCAGTTATCATCCAGCTCCTGGATTAAATCAAACAGTTTCCTCTCGCTGAGATTTATCTGATTAGGATCGTCGGGATATTTGCTGACCAACTCGTTCATTTCACTAAGATAAGAGCCAAATACATCCTCTTCCCAAATCTCCTCGGAAACGTCCTTTTTATTCAGTCTGTTTTTCATTCACCAATCTCCGTTTTTCTTCCCTTAATTATAAGTTTAATGATTTTCTTAATGTTTGTCAAATAAAATATTGCATAAATAACAGATATTCTTAGAAACAAATACATAATAGATAGCACTTGTTCGCAAAAGCAACAATCCGCGCTTTCACTAAAAGCAGCTCAATTATTTTATGCATATAACTTATTTATTTGCAAATAGTTACACAAAAACTCAAATTAGAGATAATATGCATAACTAAATATTTGCTTATTTTCCGGAATTTTGCTTTAAAGATTGGAGTAATTTTTCAATATTACTGTTTAAGGCAAAAATACTTTTATTCAGCGAGTTTATTGCCTCTGAATGTCTTCTGGTCAACTCCGCCTGTAATGCCTTTTCTACAGTAGTACCTGCAGTACGAGCAATTGAAGCAATGATTTCTTTATCCGTTAGTGAGCTTAACTCATTTAAATTCATAATGGTCTACTTGTATACCTATTAAAGAAAATTATTTGTTAAATAAGAGAGATAGATCTAAACACCGCTATATCCTGAAATTATCTGTTTAAATTCATAAGAATCAAGCAATGATATAGCCTGATTTTTGCACCAAACCACATATCCGCATAGTTTAACTCCATCAGGCAGATTGGTATAAAGAGTCGCTGCATGCATAAGATCTATTCTTGTCGGAGATGTTTTTTCTTCATTATGATTGTACGCTACTATAATATTGCGTGCCTTTATAATAGGCGCTTTGCTGCAAATTTCTTTCGTATGGAATTTTAATGAACTTTTGGAACCAAACCTAACTTTTACATCAATACAATGATTTTTCTCATCCAGAAAGAGCGCAACAACTGATTCACGTTTAATAGCATGAAAGCGAATTAGAAGATTCTTGCAAACCTTCTGAATGTCGTATTTGCCTTCAATCGTTTTACCTTTACAAGTATCGGCAAACTTTTTTGCTCCCGCCATCTTCGAAAAAGGCAACGAAATAAAGAACACCATCACAAAGACATAAAATATACCTATTAGAATATACATTTGTAATTATATTACACTGATTGTGGTTGCGATTCAAGAAAAAATTTTCAGGAGGAGTTAAGAACTAAAACCGCTAACATCAGGGGGTACCATCGGTAAACTGGTTAATAAACACACAGCGGAATCGCTCAACACGGGCAGATTCACAGCATCTGGTCTCATTAGATCGCCATATTCTGGATGTAAAAAGCCAGTGCTTTGGGAAAGCTCCTTTAATCTTAAAGGATCATATCTTACCTTTAAATTAGGCATAAAATATTCTTATATGTCTTTTAAAAGCTGATTCATGGGAGATTTTTCAAAAGTTTCCGAAAATTTACGCATTTTATCTGAAATAGATTTCAGCTCTGCACTTTGCGTAATAGGAATATTATCAACCCCTTTATTTTCTAAAGCATCGATGACGCTTTTTATCGTCAGCATATGAGGATCTTTTGCCGGCTGAAAAGCCACTTCCCGGCTGTCCTGATTTTTAATCTCATAAAGTATGCCGCATTGAACAAGCTCATATAAGATATCTCTTAAAAGACGCACCGGAATTTCCAATATATGAGAAATTTCAATAGTTGTTAATGGTGACTTTGCCTCCACGAAATTTTTAATGATCAGCTGAGCTGTACGCAAACTCATCAGCCGTTTAAAAGAGTAGCTTGTATTCAAGCAATCATGTTCAAATTCATACATTTCCACATTCTGGTGCGCAAAGGCTATCTCTGAGCCGAACAGCAGGACCAGCCAGCTTATCTGCATCCAAACCAGAAATAAAGGCAAAGCGGCAAAGCTTCCGTAAATCGCATTGTACTTGGCAGCTCCGACCTGAAAAGTAATGTATGCCCATTGAACAAGTTGATAAATAGACCCGGCAACGATCCCGGCCAGGATGCCTGATTTAAGGTTAACCTTGGTATTGGGCATAAAAACATAAATAAAAGTAAAAAGTACCCAGATTATGGTATAGGGCAAAAATTTAAGCAGGAAAAATATCAGAGGGCTTATATATCCTAAAAGTGAGATTTTCTCGGTAATAAAAGTAATCTGTGTCGTGATAAAAACCGTAAGACCGCTGGATACAATTATCAACACAGGACAAATCAGCAATACCGAAAGATAATCCGTCAATTTACGGGATATTTTACGTGTTTCTTTTATGCCCCAGATATCGTTAAACGACTTCTCGATATTGCCCAATACTTTTATAACCGTCCAGAATAAAACCGCAATACCAACTCCGGCTACTACCCCGCCTTTTGTATTTTCAAGCAGTGTATAGGCAAAGTCAATCACCTGCTTAAGTACTGCCTCCTGACCGGGTAATTTTTCCATGATCTGCGCTTGCAGAAGCTTTTCAAAGCCAAAGCCCTTGGCAATACCAAAGGCCATGGCAAAAATAGGCACTATGGATAACAGTGAATAATAGGTAAGCGCAGAGGCCCTTAGCTGACATTTGTCCTCATCAAACCCACGCAAGGCGAGCAAGATCACCCTCAGCGGTTTAATAACCATATACTGTTTCTTGGGAGTATCCTTAAGCCGTATTCTCCAGATATCGGTTTTAATAAAATTTATTAATTTAAACAGCATAATCACCTCGCTCTTTTTATGTAAACATTAGTTGAAATAAATCAAAAATCATCCTGCTTTATAATACATTTACTTGTCCCTCAGGTCAATAGAAAAAGGGGTATCATGTTTTGCTACCCCTTTATTTAAATCTACTCATTCTCTATTAGGCATATGGCTACTTGCCGTATCTCTTTAAATAAACCATATAAGCCCCCTATTCTGTCAACTTACCATACATACACCTACGGGGTGTATGTATGGTATAGGATGTAGTTAAGAGAACTATTTTATTTATGAATACCCTTTTTTTGTATTTCAAATCCTTAACGGATTCCTTTTTAGGGGGTACAGATTTTTAAAGAAGAGGGGGAAATTTCGTTCTCCCCTATGGAAAAAAGCCTTCTTTTTAAGAAGGCTTTTTATTTTTGGTGACGGCGAGTGGATATGAACCGTCGCTCGCACCCTCCGCTAACCCTTGTAAAACAGGGCCGTGCTCAGGTGTCTCACTCCTTAAGGGGGCACTCTTTCAGTTCCCCCTTAATATTCCCCCTCCCTACGCATCCTCAGATTTTGCTAAACTAAAAGCAAAATCTGCCCAAAGGGCCAACTGATTAAATTTTTTAAAATTTAATCATGCTGTTGGGGTAGTCCGAATTAAAATAAATTCGGACTAGAAGTTCATGTACGCCGATAAGAGGGAACAATCTTCCCTCTTAAAATCTCCTTTTTGGTTCAAAACCACTCGCTAAAACAAAAAAAACCACCATTTTCATGGTGGTTTGCATTTTTTGGTGACGGCGAGTGGATTTGAACCACTGACATAACGGGTATGAGCCGTCCTCTCTACCGGGCTGAGATACGCCGTCACTTTAATCGTATAAAATTCCATGTACCCTTTGGGCGGGTACCGTCCTTTAATGAGCAGTTACATTATGACTGCTTTTTATCGTAATGCATAGGCGCTTTCTGCCGTCTGCGAATTAATCCCGCATGCTTTTGGCGGGACTCTACCGGGCTGAGAGGAGTTTATCCTGTACCGAGCGAACTTCGTGAGCTCTGGTACGGGACCGTCACTTTAGAAGTTAAAAGTTAAAAGTAAAAAGTTAAAAGTAAAAATAGTCTTAAGTTGTAAGTATTAAGCTATAAGCTAAAAAATCTAAAAGAATACAACTAAAACAAAAATTTGTTTTTGAGTGAATTTTGCAATTTTAGCAAAAAACAAATGCAAGTATTCGAACTCAACTGTCTGAGTCCCGCCAAAACGGGACGAGTTTTGAGTTCATGGCATTGTTTTTTGCGTGCATTCAAGCAAAATTGCTCTATGAGTGAAAAAATAAATTTTTGTTTGCTACTTGTCAGGATTACCTCTCATAAACATGTACATCCTTTACATGTTTCGAGACTCTTCATCGTGAAGCAAAAAACTGTCCATTTATTCTAAGACAGTTTAAAAGAAAAATCAACCCTATTCGACTTCTCAGGTTTTTAACCCTTGGGCGCTCAGGATTGATACTAAGCTTGTCGAAGTATCAAGTAAGTTCTATCCCAAGTCGACTTTTTCCAAAGCCATGCCCACAAGCTCATTAAGCAGCTCCATCAGTTTATCGGAAAATCTATTAGGCTGTTTTGCCGTGCCCACGCTAATTACACCGAGTATTTCATCCTGGTGAAAAACTGGTATTACAAATGCAGATTTAATTTTAGGTTTATGCATACGCAAACGCAGTTCCCGGTCTGAAAGCTGTTCGTTAAGGAAAAGCCCTTTTTTGCTCTCTATACTCAGACCCGCAAGACCTTCTCCGGGCTTTATTTTGGTATTATTAATAACATCCTCGCTTAACCCTGTTGCGTCCTTAATGGATAGTTCCTGTGTATTTTTTTCAAACAACATCATCGAGCCGCGCTCAGCATCACAAAGTTTCATGGCCAGCTCAAGAAATGTCTTCAGCAAAAGGCCGACCTGCTCTTTATTAAAAATAACCTTTTCCTTTTCATTTGCAGAGGTAAGAGAACTCAAAGTCTTCATGAATTTCGTTATCCCTGTAGAAAAATCAACAACACTCTCCATCTTTGCCGCGCTCACCGCCGGTAACTGATTAAAACAGTTAAAAAATTTTTCTTCATCAATTCCTGTTTCCTGAATACGCTGCGTTAACTTCACATCCTTCTTACCGTCCTCCAAAACGACCGGACCGAGTATAAGAAAAACAGGTTCTGCATTATCAAGTATTAAAGGTAGCGCAAAATTGGTAAGCCCCAAAGGACATACATTATCATAATATTTCTTTGGATCCTGTTTTTCAAGCAGGGCGGCAAGTTTAGGGTACCATTGCCAGCATTTTTCCCTGGCAATAGGAGAAGTAGCGGCGGCTTCAATACAAACAGAAGGCACATTCGACGGCCGGACAACCATTTTCCCTTTCTCGTCAACTGTCCGGATAGCCATCCCTACGATCGAAGAAAAGATATCCTGTACATTCTGCCAGTGATTATCGCCAACAATTTCGCTGAATTTCATATGATTAATGGTAGTTTAAAAGATTGGTAGCGTCCGGCTTCGCTACTTAAGCTTTTCCATGAAGATAAGCTACGCCGGACAAATATCTTTATCCGGCGTAGCCCAGCTTCTTTGATTTTGCCTTATCGGCGAAGACTGATGGTAGCGGGGGTCAGATTTGAACTGACGACCTTTGGGTTATGAGCCCAACGAGCTACCGAACTGCTCCACCCCGCGATATTATTAAGTTTTAAGTATATCTTGAAAATTTAATCCTTGTTATTATTTATATAATACCGCATAAACATTTATTTTCAACCGTTATTCTAAAACCTTACGTTTTTATTGATATTACTGATTTTTGTTTT
>JAZDHG010000048.1:0-2472 GCA_043806135.1 Candidatus Omnitrophota bacterium | reverse complement strand
CCCGTGTTTTTGATTTGCTCATGGTCCCTATACCAGATGCCTGGCTCAAGATTAGCTGATAGCTCATGGCTGATAGCTGATGGATGAATACTCTGAAGCGTATTGCAGAGATTTAGTAAGAGAAAGTCGTAGTCTCCTCCGGTAATAACAAAATCAACCTGCGAATTCATCATTGATTCTTCAGGCATTGCCGTAACATGATCGCCGAACAATACAGTCCATGGTCGATAGTCAATAGTCGACAGTGCTTTAAGATCGTTGATGATTTTCCAGTGTTCCTTGATAACCGGGGTTTTGGTTTCTATGGCGATAACATCCGGTTTTTCCTGCTTTATAAAATCAATAAATTTCTGATAATTCCACTCCATAGCAATGCAATCATTCCAGACCACATCAAAACCTTCTCGTTTAAGCAATGATGCTGCCTGGGCAGGAACTACCGGATAAATATAAGTGGGATCTTTAAAATACTGAAACTGCCTATTTTGGGAAAGCAACGGCGTTCCCTTTTCGTTATTCAACGGCGGATAGGAGATGCAGACCTTCATTATTGATTATACCTTCCTCAATTGCTCTAATTAACCTAATTGATCTAATTTCTAAACAATTACCAATGTCAAAAATTATTTTAGTTTATTAACTATCGCGTTAAATATCAGATTAAGTTCTCTTGCTTCGTTAGAAAGTATTTTTGCTTCTTTTTCAAGCTCAGGACTTGTTACTACTACAATTCTTAACCAATATTTAGTTTCTCTCGCTTCTTTTTTGCAAATCCCGATCTTATGCTTAAAATCCTTCTTAGACTCCGCATCCTCCGCTTCACAATAATTCGCTCCAACAGATGTTCCTGCATCTACTAACTGTCTTATTATCGTTAAGGTAACAGTATCCTTCTTTATTCTCTTTGCAAAACGAACTATTTCCTCACCGAATTTGGCAGTCCGTTCCTCTAAATCATACTTTTTATCTTTATTTTCATTCATTTTAGGTCAATTAGTTATTAGAAATTTAACCAACCATTCTTTTATCTTCAGTCATTTTTAGAAAAATTAGAAAATCTGTTTTTTGCTCTTCTGTTTTAGGTCAATTAGAAATTAGCAATTAGAAATTCACATTACTGTTCTTCTTTCAGCTTTTTCAACATAAGCCCTTTTAAGAAAAAAATCCCATAACAAATATGCGTGTCCACAATATATATTATTACGGGAACAATAAGCGCAATCTTTCTTATTAATGATGTCTCTCTTTGATAAAACATCCCCGCAATAGCAAAAGCAGTTACTATGATAAAGTAAGCTGCAACGCAAACACTATAAAACCCCCTTAATGAAGGGATCAGCCAAGAAAACACTGCACCGGAAAAAAGCACTGCTACAAACAAGCTTGGGACAAAATAAGCCAACTTCCGGGATGTCTCAGGATATCTTTTGGCAAAGTTACCCCGGTGCATTGCATAATTAGCCATTTGCTGCAGATGCCCTATAATCGAATCACGGCGGTGATGATACACTAAAACTTTTGGATCATAGATGATTTTCTTATTCAATTCTCTCGTGATTTCAAGACAAAGTTTTGTATCTTCTCCGGGATAAAAACTGCTATCAAACCCGCCCAGCTTTTTAAATACTTCTCTGCGAACCATAAAATTGCATGATGGATAATCATCAACTTCCATGATCTTTTTTCCCTGAATATATCGATAGGTATATGGGCCGGAAACTATAATCGAAGCCAATGCATTCCCGCTTGCCGCAGAAGCAAAAGTGCTCTCAGGAGGTGTAACTGACGGACCTCCCACTGCTGCTATTTCTAGATTATCAAAATGCTTTACTGCATTCTTCAGCCAGTCCGGATCAGGATAAGCATCATCATCTAAGAAAGCAAATATATCCACATTAGAATGTTTTAATGCAAGA
The DNA here is from genome assembly GCA_043806135.1 of Candidatus Omnitrophota bacterium. Taxonomy (GTDB): domain Bacteria; phylum Omnitrophota; class Gorgyraeia; order B26-G9; family B26-G9; genus JAGLQQ01. Next base: position 556 of record JAZDHG010000048.1, on the reverse strand, counting down.
TCCCTTTTTTCAGCAGGTCCTATATCACCTGTAGCTATCACCTTAATTTTGCCGCTAAACTGATCAAATTCTTTGCTCAACTTATCCGGGAATACCAGTATTTCAAAAGCATCATAATCAAGTTTAAGACATTCTTCGATCGATTTCTTAAGCTTGTCATTAAAAGATTTTACCGGGATAATAATCGCTACTGATAGCTGCTCCTTCACTTTTGCCTCTTCCCGTTTAATTTATAAGCAAACCTTTTCCTTATATAACGAAAATATATGGCAATTGTGTCCCAACACATTTTGCATACAGTAGCCAGTCCGATTCTACTATACTTTCGCTGTGATTCGATATGCACAGGTGCTTCGGCAATTTTATATCCAAATTGATGCGCTGTAACCAGCAGCTCCAGATCAAAAGCAAATTCTCGGCTGATAAACTCACTGAAAACCTGTTTAAGCACAGCAGATTTGAACAATTTCAATCCTGTCTGTGTATCATTTATAGGCAAGCCAAAGAGCATTTTCACGATAAAGAAGTATACTGCACTCATGATCCTGCGGTCTTT
>JAZDHG010000047.1:0-3507 GCA_043806135.1 Candidatus Omnitrophota bacterium | reverse complement strand
TACTTTGCCATGGGCCAGAATTCGTCGCCAACTTGCTCCTCAGCAGCATCTACAGTAACGCGTAATCTATGCATCCCGGCCATGCCCCAAGACGCATATGCCTTGGCCTTTTTCAACTCTGTTGGCTGTTTCTCGCAAGCTTCTATTTCTTTTTCAAGAGCATTAACCCCTGCTTGAATATTCTCATATAACTTGTCTGTTTTCTTTATATCCGCAGAGATAGTTCCTGATTTTATACCGGCTGACTTAACAGCAGAGTTTGCATCAGCCAGCAATGCGAGCTGTTTCAACACAGCAGGCAGGACAAGCGTTTTTGTGATATTAATTGCTGTTTTAAATTCGATATTCTTTGTTTTATTGTAAGCTTCGAGTTTTATTTCAACTTTCGAGCGCAATTCTCTTTCACTTAAAATACCCAGATCTTTATACAGATTTACCGTGTCTTTTTCTAAAAACAGCTCCAGTGCATCAGGTGTATTCTTTGTGTTCGGCAATCCGCGTTTAGCTGCTTCCTTATGCCATTCAACATCGTAATTATTACCTTCAAAGCGTACTCTTCTGGTTTCTTTGAGCACCTTTTCCAGAACTTCAAATACCTTACTCTTTACGTCGCTTTTGTTCTTGCTATTCTGAATTTTACCGGCGATCTTATTATATCCGTAAGCAATGATCATGTTCAGAATAGTCGCCGCCTCAGCGCAGTTTTGCGATGAACCGACCGCTCTGAACTCAAATTTATTTCCCGTAAAAGCAAGCGGCGATGTTCTGTTTCTATCCGATGTATCCTTGGCAACTTTGGGAAGGTTTTTTAATCCAAGATATATTTCCGATATCTTTTTATCGGTGATTTTTCCCAGTCCTTCGATCTCGTTCATCAATGCCTCAAGATATTCACCTAGATATATCGATATTATCGCAGGCGGAGCTTCATTTGCTCCCAAACGGTGATCATTACCGGCATCAGCAACAGATCCTCTGAGCAGGCCTCCGAATTTATCAACACCAAGCATTATCGCGCCTAAAGACAGCAGAAAAATAATGTTATCCTGAGGTGTACCTGATGGGTCAAAATAGTTAGCCCCGGTATCATCGCCTATAGACCAGTTAAAATGCTTTCCAGAACCATTGACCCCTCCCAGCGGTTTTTCATGCAGTACGGCCACCATACCATGCTCGTCGGCGACTTTCTTCAAAATATCCATAAGCTGCAGGTTATGGTCGATAGAGAGATTAACCTCTTCATACAACGGTGCAATTTCAAACTGATTAGGTGAAACCTCGTTATGGCGTGTTTTTGCCGGAATGCCTCTGCGGTACAACTCTTTATCAAAGTCCTCCATAAACTCGATCACATTAGACTTGATCGCGCCGAAATAATGGTCTTCCATCTGCTGTCCTTTTGCCGGTGCTGCCCCAAAAAGTGTACGGCCGCAAATAACCAGATCCGGGCGGCTTTCATAAAGTGCTTTAGAAAACAGAAAATATTCCTGCTCCGGTCCGCCAAAGACCTTGATCTTTGACACCTTTTTATTGCCTAAAAGTCTCTGTAATCTAAGTGCAGCGTCATTGACCACCTTAAGCGATCGTAAAAGCGGCGTCTTAAGATCCAGCACATCTCCGGTCCAGGACAAGAACACAGAAGGAATTACCAGTGTTTTAGTCTCCCCTGCTTCAAGCAAAAAAGCCGGCGATGTCGGGTCCCAGGCCGTATAGCCACGCGCTTCAAATGTTGAGCGCATACCGCCTGAAGGGAAAGATGAAGCGTCAGGCTCTGACTGTATAAGCTGCTTGGCTGATAAGCGTTCCACGATCTCTCCGTTTTTATCATAGGAAATAAAAGCATCATGCTTTTCCGCTGTTCCTCCGCGCTGCGGCTGAAACCAGTGTGTAAAATGAGTTGCGCCGTTTTCAATCGCCCATTCTTTCATGGCATGCGCAACGTCCCCGGCAATAGTCTGATCCAGAGGCTCTCCTGATTCGATTGTTGCCAGTAATTTATTGTAAACTCCCTTACTCAACTTTTCATTCATGACTTTCTTGTTAAATGTCAGTTCTCCAAAAAATTTACTTACATTTGCCATTTCAAATTCCTCCTTTTTAGTTTTTCTTTCTAATATGATACACCTTCTGCATATCTTTTACAATATTACAAAATCCATCCTGGCTTTAAACTTCCCGACGCTCATATTGGTTTCATTTAACCTATCCACTAAAAAAATACGCCCTTGCCAAGCAAATTACTGCTTTAGAAAGGACGCCATTGCCTTTTGTAATGAGCTCAAACTTATTTAAAAAATAAAAACCCGAAGGTTCTTTCCTTCGGGAACATTGCCTTCAAAACATCTTTGTTAATTCAAATATACCATAAAAAATAATTTGTCAAATGCTTATTGATAATTTTTTACATTTACACAGATTAACACTGATCAAAAGATATAGATTATACAGATTTAAGAGACCCAGAGGATATTCCCTCTGGGCCTCTTTACAGAAACTGTTATTCTATTTCGATGCGCACATCTTTGCTCTGCTTTAACTCGGCTTTAGGCATTTCTACTTTTAATACTCCGTTTTTAAAAGTTGCCTTTACTTTTTCTGCCTCCACAACAGCCGGCAGTTGAATTGTTCTTTGGAATTTCCCATAACGCGTCTGAGATTGATAATAATCCTCGCGTTTAATTTCCGTTTCCTGTTTCTTTTCACCGCTTATTTTAAGCAGATCACCTTCGATGTTCAATTTGATATCTTCATGGTTTACACCAGGCAATTCCGCTTTAGCAATGATCTTGGTCTTTTCTTCATAGACATCGATCGCAAGCTCTCTGTCGTAAAGCGTGCTTCCAAAAAGCATGGGCACCTCAAAGAAATCCTCAAAAAACGCGGGAAATCTCACATCAGTTAAAACCGGATCTTCATTTTGTCTTACACTCAAGAACTTCATAACACTCCCTCCTTTTTATTGTTTATTTTTTTTACTTGCTACTTGCTTCCCGCTACTCGCTACTTATCATATCTATCCCCCCAATCTATTAACATACTTACGTATTTAAGTCTATCTATATATAAGCGCAAAAAAAATGCGCGTTTTATAATACCTTTATGTCCAGCCTCTCTATAAATTCCTCCATCCCATTGCGCAATACTCTTTTATTTAAGGAGTAATATATCATCTTTCCCTGCCTGCGGCTATCCACTATCTTACAGCGCTTCAATACTTGTAAATGATGAGAAATAGTAGGTTGCGTCATATTTGAAAACTCAACACAGATTTCATTTACATTGCACTCATGATCACCAAGCAGTTCCAGTATCTCCTGCCTGGTTATATCCGCCAGCGCTCTAAAATATTCAATACAGTCATCATTCATGGACGGCCTCATTAACTCATATTGATATATTTATCCATCTCTATATAAATATACCCTAAATAGTTTTGTTTGTCAAGAGCCTTAAGTAAAATTGTTTACAATTATCAGCAGATCTAGTTCTCTTTTTAATTTTATATTT
>JAZDHG010000046.1:0-5669 GCA_043806135.1 Candidatus Omnitrophota bacterium | reverse complement strand
GGAATAGAATAATTGGGACTGTTGCGAAACACAGTCCCCACAAATCAACACGAATTAAAATACGAATGTAAAACAAATTACCGAGGAGCTATTTGTGAACATTTGTTAAATATTAGTGATGATTCGTGCGGCTTTGTCGTTACAAAGCCTAATTAATGGCTTAGCGATAAAGGACGGGTTGACGAGGAGCTAAAGAACAAGGTTTTTGGGGTTAGTCGAACTAATTTGATAATAGTCCAGACCTGACCCCACTACCGCATTAATTTTGAGTGGCGAACTCGAACTTTCTCTCTTTAGATTTTTATTATTGACTAAATTTGGATAATAGCTATTGACTAAATTTGAAATTATGGTATATTTATTAGGTAAGGGGCGGATATGAGCGAAGAATTTGTTATCCATAATCAGTTTAAGGAATCTTTATCGAGGTACAGGCAGCATGATCCTCATCTTAAAAAGATTAAAGGCCTTCCTTTAGTCTATCATTCTCCGCTTCTGGAGGAATCCCAACTATATAATCCGGGCATTTATCTGATAACCGGAGGAAGACAAGTGGGAAAGACTACATTTCTTAAGCAGTTTATCCTTAGGCTTTTGGAAAAAAGAAAAGTAAATCCGGAAAATATTCTTTTTCTTACTGGGGAACTCATTGATACACATCATGTTTTAAAACGGGTTATTGAAGAGTTTCACAATACTAAAGATTCTTTTCAGTATTTATTTATTGACGAAGTTAATTATATTCCTGACTGGGATAAATCAATTAAGTATCTTGCTGATTGCGGGATATTTGAACATATGTCAATTATTCTGACAGGCTCAGACAACCGTATAATCCAAACCGCTATGAAACGTTTCGCGGGGAGACGCGGTATGTCGGCGAAAGTTGACTTTAATTTTTTCCCATTGTCGTTCAAAGAGTTTGTATGCCTTAAAGATAAGAGACTGATACAATTTTGCGGCAGGATTATCAGAACGCCTTTAACGGAAGAGATCGCGGATTACGAGCGGAAGCATAAGAAGCTGAATGCTTACTTTTTTGAGTATCTTTTGCATGGGGGTTATCTTCCGGCCATTACAGAGTATGAGTTGAATAAAACCATATCTCAGGGTGTTGTTAATACTTATATACAATGGATCATCGGTGATATCCTTAAATGCAATAAAAGTGAAAATTACCTTTTTGAGATACTCAGAGGTATTAAGGAAACATATAATACTCAAATATCATGGAATAGCCTGGGAAAACGGCTTTCTATCGAGCATCATAAAACTGTAGCTGATTATTGCTATCTTTTGGAATCCGCGCATGTTTTGCATATTCAGGAGGTTTTGCTCGAACATAAACTGACAGGGGCGCCTAAAAAAAACCGTAAAATATATTTTCGGGATCCTTTTATCGATCATTCCGTAACAAATTATTTAGGGCCCCGGGTGCCTTTTGTTAATATCGAAAAGAGCATGGTAAAGAATGAATTTGCCGCGCCTTATGTTGAGGCTGTGGTTGTTGACCATTGTAAAAGATGCGCGCCTACTTATTATATGAAGGGGGCAAAGGGAGAAATAGACGCGGCATTGGTTCAGGATAAGAAAATTTACCCCATTGAGGTTAAATGGACAAAACAGTTTCGCCCTGTTGATATTAAGCAGATTCAGCATTATAAAAAAGGCATAATATTAACTTCAGACAGTAAAAATAAGGTATTGGGAAACAATCATATTATTCCTTTGCTGCGGTTCCTGATTCATATTAGTGGTGGACAATTGAATTTATAAAAATTTTAAGAGGGAATAGAATAATTGGGACTGTTGCGAAACACAGTCCCCACTACCTGCAGCTTTTTGGCCTTGAGACTTGCGGCCTAATAGCGAAATGAAGTAGTGATTGATACGTTCGGCGACAAGCCCCAATGCTTGTCATTGGGGAATCAGAGCCGCAAGTTAGAAGGGCTTGTTTGCTCAGTGTCAAGCCTAACAATGATGAAACAAGCCCCGATGCTTGGCATCGGGGTATACCAAATGGCTTGACAAACAACCAGTAAGTTAGTAAAATGTTAACATACTGGAGGATAGATTATGCTTTTGGCTTTAAGAAACGCGGTTCTAACTGAAGAATTTGATTATGAGTTTATTAAACACGCCCTTTGCGCGTATAAGAATCCGCGTGTTAAGATAAATGATCTTTTGAAAAAGGGTAAAATCATACGGGTAAAGAAAGGGCTTTACGTGTTTGGCCCTGATTTAGCCAGGGAACCATATTCAAAAGATGTTCTGGCTAATTTGATATACGGCCCTTCTTATATATCTCTTGAATCCGCTCTTTCTTTTTACGGCTTGATTCCCGAACGTGTAGAGGCCATTACCAGTATAACAAGCAAAAGAAAAAAGCTTTTTAATACACCGGTAGGCATTTTTTCTTACAGATACATAAATCCCGCGATTTATCCTTACGGGGTAACTCTTCATGAACTGGACAAGAATCATTCAATCTTAATTGCCTCAAAAGAAAAAGCACTTTCAGATATGCTTTATTTTTCTGTTAAGATGAAAGATGAGCCTCAAATAAAAAAGTATCTTTTTGATGATTTGCGAATTGATATTGAAGGAATTAAAGATTTTGATCTTAAGAAAATAAATAAATTAGCCGGGCTGTATGGGCACAATATAAAGCTTTTTCATAATTTTTTAAGGGGTTTAAAATGAATGACGCGGTGAAGGTAATGCTTGACAGGTACAATTGCGCCAGCACGAATGATTATGAGAACGCGCTAAAAGAAATCATTCAGGAGATAGCCTTGCTTGGGCTATGGCGTTCTAAATTTTTCGAGAAAGGCGCTTTTTATGGCGGATCAGCTTTAAGGATATTATATGGGCTTGACCGATTTTCAGAAGACTTGGATTTTTCGCTTTTAGAGAAGGACACGAATTTCTCATTTAAGGGCTACTGCCGGGCGATTGAAGATGAATTAAAGAGTTTCGGTTTTTCTGTTAGTGTTGAAAGTAAACAGAAAAATACGGGAACAGACATTGATTCTGTGTTTATCAAGGCAGGGACATTGAAAAATATAATTAGTATCGCTATATCCGAATCTGTGAAAAAAAAGATACATCATGGGAAAATGATGAAGATAAAGCTGGAAATTGACAAAAACCCTCCCGGGGGTTTTAGTACTGAAGCCAGGTATCTTTTGCAGCCTGTGCCTTTTTTTGTTAATACATATACCTTGCCGCATCTTTTCGCTGGAAAAATGCACGCGATATTATGCAGGCCATGGGTAAATAGAGTCAAAGGCCGCGACTGGTATGATTTTGTATGGTATGTGGGAAGAGGTATATCTGTTGGGCTGAAACATCTGGAAGATAGGATGAAACAGACGGGGCATCTTAAGGCAAGCGAAGTGTTAACAGAAGAAAATTTTAAGCAAAGGCTTCTGGAAAAGATTGACTCCATAGATTTTGATAAAGCAAAAAAAGATGTTGAGAATTTATTAAAAGATACCTCATCACTTAAACTCTGGCGTAAGGAATTCTTTAGAGTTATTTGCGGGAAAATTAAATTTCAGTAAAACACAGTAACTATCATTTCAACGCGGGGTTGGAACAAAAGCGTTTTTAAATTATTTCTTAATAAATCCCGAGGAAGAGATTGCGTTGGAAGGAAAGATTGTAATGGTTAAGCCTATTTATAAATGGCTGTTGGGAGGCGGGGGTTTGGAGTAAAGAGTTAGGAGTTCGATTTTAAGGAAACATATAGTCGAGCCGAGACTGACCCTCTATTCCCTATTTTCAACAATACAACAAGACATTTGCGCCAAATGCCGCCAGAACTTGAGTCCGTCCTTGTCGTATTGTAAATTCAATTGACAAATAGTAAAAACAATGTTATCTTATTGATATATATCATGTTAGAACGTGTAATGAAACATAAAATAATATCGCTTTCCAATCAGTATCCAATTGTTACGGTTACAGGTCCGCGGCAATCAGGGAAAACTACTCTTTGCCGTATGGCATTTCCTGACAAAGCCTATGTTTCTTTGGAGGATCTTGATCGTCGTCGTTTGGCAAGAGATGACCCGCGTTCATTTCTAGGGAAACTACAAAATGGTGGTATAATTGATGAGGTTCAAAGAGTTCCGGAGCTGTTTTCTTATATACAAACACATGTTGATGAAATAAATAAAGAAGGTATGTATATACTAACCGGTTCACATCAATTTCTTTTATTAGATTCAGTTACGCAATCTTTAGCAGGCCGGACGGCATTGCTTAAATTATTGCCGTTTTCCTTTGATGAAATATATAAACGCGCTCAAAGTGAAACAGTATCACTTGACAAGCTTCTTTATACTGGGTTTTATCCCCGTATTTATGATAAAGAGTTGAATCCAACTGAAAATTCCGCGAACTATATCGCGACTTATGTTGAACGTGATGTTCGAGCGCTGCTTAATGTCAAAAATTTATTACCGTTTGAAAAATTTCTAAAATTATGCGCGTCTCGTACTGGACAACTGCTTAATCTTAATAGTTTAGCTAACGAATGTGGTATTTCTCACAATACCGCAAGAAGCTGGCTTTCAGTGCTTGAGGCAAGCTACATTGTGTATTTGCTTCGTCCTCACCATAAAAATTTTAGCAAGAGATTGATTAAATCACCCAAATTATATTTTCTCGATGTGGGGCTTGCCGCGTATCTGCTTGATATATATAATGAAAAACATATTGCTAATCATCAGTTGAAAGGCGCATTGTTTGAAACCTTGATTGTTGGGGAACTAATAAAGGCGCGTTTTAATTGCGGCCTTCCGGATAATTTGTATTTTTTTCGTGATAATATAGGAAATGAAGTGGATGTATTGCTTGATTTTGGCAGTTTTATTATCCCCATAGAAATTAAAAGCGGTACATCTCTTACTGTAAATAGCTTCAGGGGATTGCGCTATTATAAAAAAGTATCTGGGGCGCTAAGTTCTATTTCGCTTATTTTTTATGGTGGTAATGAATCTTATAATGAACAAGATACTAAAGTTACCTCATTTAGAGATATTAATCTTGTTGGAGAAATACTGAGAAGCGGTTTTGAGCAGAAGAATTAACTTGGTTTAGGTAATTTTAAGGTTTTACTACATACAAAATATAAGAGAAGGGTATAGCAAAGGAACATTAGGAGAGTTTACTAATGACATAAGAATAAGTATGGGGTCTTTGGAAGAGCTAAGTTGGTTTTCCAGCTTTTAACTTGTACTAGTTTTAAACAGTATTTGTTTTAATGTATTTACCGCGGACGCTGCCCTTTTTAGACGATACGGGCATCGCAACCGGTAACCTAAGACGAGATGTTAGTGTCTTTTTACTTGTTATCGAAGGAGATAACTCGTAATTCATAACTAGTAACTCGTAATTATTGAGGGTAACTCATAATTCATAATTCGTAATTTGTAACTATTAACGTAACTCATAACTTATAATTATTAACTGGACTTTGTTAATTTTTGAGTTTTTTCTTAAAACGTTCTGATTTAATGTTAAAAAGAGAGACAGCGAGTTCTTTGTTCTTTGAAAGCAAGAAAGCAGAGTCGATGATGATAAGAGAGGCAATAGCTTGTTTGAATTGCCCGATAGTCTGAGGCGGTTCACAGAGGATTTTAGAAAGACAAGCGTTTTGT
>JAZDHG010000045.1:0-8228 GCA_043806135.1 Candidatus Omnitrophota bacterium | reverse complement strand
AAGGTTCCGCAGATAAGTCCAGACACCCAGCCTGCTTTTAACCGCCTGCCGCTTGTTTTTGAAGATCTGGAGAAAAAGGAAAAGACAGCCCAAGATTTATTGAAAGCAGGTATTGAGACATCGCAAATGTATTATAAGCCGCTGCATCAGTTGCTTGATCTGGGGTATAAGCCGGAAGATTTTCCTAATGCCGTTTACTTTGCAGGGCATTTATTGACCGTACCCTGCCATCCATTGTTAAGTGAAAATGATATTCAAAAAATAATAGAGCTGATTAGTCAACCCTGATATAATGCTTTTAATGACACAAAAGCGTTGACAACACTTTTGTGTCAGACAACACTTTTGTGTCAAATGTGAGGGGAATATGGAAGGATTTTTGAATAGTCGAGTGCTTATGTCAACGATGAAGGTTATTGTCGAGGACGGGATTTACCATGTCACCCAGCGCGCTCCGGGAAATGAATTAATATTTATTGAGGACAATGATTATCTGAGGTTTGTTTCTCTGCTTAAAGAGACAGTTAGGAAATTTCAATTAGAACTTTTTTGTTTTGCTTTACTATCCAATCATTTACATCTTTTACTGAGGATAAAGGAAAAAAATTTAAGCGAGGCAATGCGATATTTGTTTAAAAGATATGCTCAATGGTTTAATGTAAAGTATGAAAGAAAAGGGCATGTTTTCTGCGGAGCTTACCGTGCAGCGCTGTGTTGTGATGATGGACATCTTTTAGCTGCTTCAGTGTATATTCACTTAAATCCTTTAAAGGCAGGGTTGGCGAAAGATATTTTTAAATATAAGTGGACCTCATTAAATTGCTATATTCAACAACTAAAAAATCCATCCTTTGTAAGACCAGAAATAGTAACAAAGATGTTAGGGGAAAAAGGATATTTGCTTTATAAAAAATTGATGGTGGATACTATAGACCTAAAATATGGAAATATCAATGAGGACAGAAAGGCAATTAAAAAGTTTAGCGATAATTTTGCTGGTTTTATTGAAAAATTTATAAAAAAAGAGCTAATTGGAAATAATAGCCTAGCCAGTTTTTTTAAAGAAGAGGGAATGATAAAAGATTTCTTAAAGCAGAAAAGAAAAATAGGACCGGAAGGCAATGAAGGACTCTTATATTCTGTAAGTCAATTAAGAGCAAGGGGGTATACTTTTGATGAAGTTGCACAAAGGTTAAAGATAGGAAGATCTACAATTTATAGACTGCTGATGACACAAAAGTGTTGACTGACACAAAAGTGTTGTCAACACTTTTGTGTCAAATGGGTGAGAAATGAGTGGTGGGGATTGGGGGATGTGGTATGATTGATTCAGAAAAGGGCAATGGGTGTAAAACATAAAGAGAATGTTAATTAAGAGGAGATGGGAATGATAGAAAAGAAATATCAAAAAAGTGAGGATATTGTGTCCCGCAAGATCGCGGATGAGGTTATTCTTGTGCCGATAAAAAGCAATGTAGGTGATCTGGATAATATTTACACCTTGAATAATGTCGGGGCAAGGATATGGGAACTGATCGACGGTAAAAGAAGGCTTGTGGATATAAAAAATGTGCTGGCTGAAGAGTTCGAGGTTGATGAATCACAGGCGCGCAAGGATTTGGAAGAATTTACTCAAGGATTGCTGGAAATAAAGGCGCTAAAGGAGGCCTAAAATGGGTAATTCCTGCCTGCTGAGAGCTTCTTACACCGAGTTTACCATGCAGATACATAAGAATGCTTTTGCAAATAGTATTCCGATTGACGGGGTGCTTGAGCTTACGCAGCGATGTAATCTGGCCTGCGGGCATTGTTATTGCGTTGCGGATCATACAAGGCCTGAGATGGGTTTTGAGCAGATATGCTCTTTACTTGATGAGCTGAGTGATGCCGGATGTCTCTGGCTTTTATTAAGCGGCGGGGAGCCTCTGTTAAGAGAAGATTTTAAGGATATATATCTTTATGCTAAAAAAAAGGGGTTTATCATATCTGTTTTTACTAATGCCACACTTATAACTGATGATATCATTGATTTTTTTAAACAATACGCACCGTTTGTCGTGGAGGTGAGTTTGTACGGCAGTACGCAAAAGACATATGCTAAGGTTACCGGAGTGCCCAACTCATTCAGGAGCTGCATGGATGGAATAAGCATGCTGGTTAAGGCCGGTGTTTCGCTTAAACTTAAGACGACTTTAACAAAAGATAATGTGCATGAGCTAAAACAGATGGAAAAGATCGCTGCAGACCTGGGGGTGGAATTCAGGTTTGATGCTATGCTGCATCCAAAGCTTGACAGGAACAAGTCTTCGCAGAAAGTACGGCTAAGCGCAAGTGATGTAGTTGATCTTGATGAGGAAGACGCGCAGAGAAAAAAAGAGTGGGAAAAAGTCTGGCAGACTTTGGGCCCCTCACAAAAGCAGGATAAGCTTTTTAACTGCGGCGCAGGAGTGTCTTCCTTTCATATCGATCCCTACGGTATGTTAAGGGCCTGTGATATGGTGCGCGTTCCTGCATACAAGCTTTGCGGCCCGCAGCGGATGAGTTTTCAGCAGGCATGGCCCGGATTGGCACAGCTTAAATTTGAGAGATCCGGCGCGCTGAATAAGTGCAACGAATGCCGGCTGGCTAATATATGCGAGCAATGCCCGGGCTGGGCTTATTTAGAACACGGAAATTATGAGTCAAAGGTGGATTATCTTTGCGAGATCGCGAAAATAAGAGCAGAGCGGATGGGTATAGAAAAAGAAAAAGCAGGAGGTGTTGAAAATGAACAAGAAAAAGAGCTATCAAAAGCCGGAGATAAAAAAGGTGGCCTTAACCCCGGAGGAAGCGGTTTTAGGTTTTTGTAAAGCTGCATCAGGCACAAACCGCAGCACGGGAAAATGCATGAGTGCTTCCAAATGCACTAATAGTACCCCGGGTTCCTGAGAGAATTTAATTTTTGCGCTGAATAGGATTTATTGATGAGTGAAAACGGATTATTGCATGAATTTTGCGTTAGTATCGGCGGGATAAAGATTGAAATTTCCGCAGCTGAAGAAGGCTTAAAATTCAAGAAAAATGAGTATTATGAGCGGTTTTTAGTTAAAGGAAAACCTGAAGTAAGGCTTAACTGTTACCATAAAAAATTCCAAATGCCGCCAACCAAACAAGTTGTTTTTAATTCCAAAAGCTGTTGGAAGCTTTTCAGCAGCAACTCTGAGCTTATCTTTGGTTTTTATTCTCCGGATTACGGGACGCATCCATATAAAGTGGCGGTTATGCAGCCTGATTTTCTTTCCGGCGTTGTCTATAGCCGGGATATTTGCGAGGATGATGCGCAGCTTTACAATCCGCTGGATTATCCTCTGGATGAGGTGCTCATGGTTAATCTGCTTGGTAAAGAACGGGGCATAATGATGCACGCAAGCGGAATGAGTATAAACGGTAAAGGCATGATCTTCTGCGGGAAATCAGGCGCGGGCAAAAGCACGATCACAAATATTCTGCTTAAAGGAAATTGCAACTCGATTTTTAATGATGATCGAATAATTATACGCAAAAATAAAAGTGGTTTTACACTTTACGGAACGCCCTGGCATGGAGATGTCTGGGAACATTCATCAGAAGAAACCCCTCTTAAGAGGATTTTTTTTATAAAACATGGTAATGTTAACCGGCTAATGGAGTTAAGTCTGTCTGAAAAAGTCAGCAGGCTGGTTTCACTCTCATTCTCTGCTTTTTGGGATAAACAGGCCATGGGGTTTACGCTTGATCTGTGCTATGAGCTTGCCCGGAATATCTTGATATACGAGCTGGAATTTCTGCCGGATGAAAGTAGTTTATCTTTTATCGAAAAACAAATATGAAATACCCAAATGCTGAATTTATAGAGCTGAACAAGGCACTGCTTGATAAAAGCCATGATGTTGAGTTAAGGGTTTATGGCGGAAGCATGCGCCCTTTTATCAAGTCAGGTGATCTCCTGAGAATTGCGCCTTTTGATATGAAGAGTGTGCGTATAGGGGATGTTATCGCCTATAAAAGTCCGGAGGAACGTCTGGTGATTCACCGAGTTATCAGACGGATAAAAACGGATACGGGGATCATGCTTAAGACAAAGGGAGACGCGCAGTTAAGGGGCAGATCATCTGTTTTTGAGTGGCAGCTGATCGGCAAGGTTATTGCGATCAAACGCAAAGAGCAGACCATTAAACTTGAAGGGAAAAAAGCAAAGCTTATAAGTTTGTTCTGGACGGGCATATCAGAGATAAGCGTACTGGTTTATCCTGCAGGGCGGCTGCTGAAAAAGGGGAGCAGATTTGTGATCAGAAAACTGATGCTATGTGTTCAAAATTTTAAGATCTATCGTAATCTGATCAAAAAAATAGCCCCCGGAAAAACTGAGATTAATTTAGCTAAAGCTGATGACGCGGTTGCGCTGGCGTATTTTTACAGCTATGACAGAATGCCGGATTTTTCAAAAAGAGTGGAAGTGTTAAGAGAGCAGATCTCGTTTTCGGACAAAAGTTTTTTTATGCTGGCAAAAAGTAATGGCCGCATAACAGGCGGCATCAGCCTGGTTGAAGAAAAAGAAGAACCTGATGGCGGCCTCTGGACGGTAGACGGGCTTAAAGTGCAATTAACGCATAGAGGCAGAGGTATTGGAAAAAAGCTGATTGATGAGTCAATGAAAGAGGCCCAAAACAGGGGGGCTTTAAGACTGCGGCTGTTTGTTTTTGAAAATGCCAAAGCAGCGCGTGAACTCTATTTGAAACTGGGATTTAAAAAAATAAAAATTCCTAATAATGACAGCTGTAAAAAAGAGGATGCTTTAAAAAGAATTGTTCTTGAGAAGGACCTGAGCAAAAACGAGAATGAGCAAGGGCGGCAGAGAATTCTATTTTGCGAAAATGGGCTAAGCGCGGCCGAAAGAAGAGAAAATATCCTTGCTTATTTTGCCACTCCTTTAAAGGATGAAGAGTTAAACCCTGAGCAAATAATAAATGCCTTGGGCAATGGGTTTAATTGGGAACTTTTTTTCAGCCAAGCTGATAAAGAGGGACTTGCACCGATAATTTATAAAAGAATGCTCGGGAATGAAAAAATAAAAGCATCTACAGATTTGTCGGTTTACGCAAAGTTCAAGAGTGCTTATTACAGTGTTGCGCGCAGTAATATGCTTGTTATGGAACACTTGAGAAATATTCTGCGAGCTTTGCAGGATGAGGGTATCCGTGTGTTGATATTAAAAGGAGTTATGCTTGCTGAATTTGTTTATGAAGATATCGGGTTGCGTCCTGTGGGGGATATCGATATACTTATTAAAAAATCTGATCTGCTCAAAGCCGATAGAGTGCTGGGCTCTTTGGGATATTCTACGGGCGGGCACCTTAAGAGTTATTTAGAAAATGAACAGACGTGTTCAATTAACAGCCTGATGTACAATGCCCGTAACTGTCTGCATACTTCCATTCATGTGCACTGGCACTTAATAAACTCTACTCGTCCTTTGGATTATTGGGTAAATAAGATCAATATGCAGGAAATATGGGATAAGGCAGAATTGATCGATAGTTATGGTGTACGGGTTTTTACTCTTTCAGGATATCATCTTTTGATATATCTTAGCCTACATGCTTTTACGCATAGTTTTGACCGGCTGATCTTAGCTTCTGACATCGCGGAAGTTCTACGTAGTTACAAAGATAAAATTGACTTAACTATGTTCAAAAGCGCTTGCGAGCGGTTCGGTGTGTGTGAAATTATGTATTATGGTCTTTCTTATATGAGCAAGCGTCTGAATATCCTTATACAAGAGATCGGACTAGTAAAACCGAAAAAAGCCGGTTTTTGGGAAAAAAGGCTGGAGAAGCTTTTTGTAAATAATGTTCGGGGATACAAACTATCCTATCTTGCGCATCTTTTGATGCATAAGCTGGTAAGCGAAAAAATACGATTTCTTTGGAAGACCTTTTTCCCCTCAAAATTGATCATGGCCAGTAACCTTAATCTTACCCCAGAGCAGATTAGCTGGCGCAATTATTGCGGCCGGATTTTCGGCAATCTCTTTAGAATATTCCCCAATTAGTATTGCAGCAGGCTACCCTGACGGCGGGCTTTTTTAAGAGCAAAAGTAAAAGAAAAAATGCTTGCAGGTATAAGAATAATACAGAAAGCAAGCAGGAATACCCACTCTGATCGTAATTGCCAGAGAGTATAACCTCTATATACAGCCAACTGAATGCCGCGTATGGCATAGGTTATAGGCAGGCATTTGGCAATTGATTGCAAGGCCGCAGGCATTACTGATACCGGAAAATAAACACCGCCTAACAGCCCTTCCAAAGTATTAATTACCCAGGAGACAGGATTACCTTTTTTGAGGATAATTATGCAGCTGGCAGATAATATGCCTAAGCTGCTGAATGATATTACAGTCAAAATCAGGATTACAAAAGCGGACAGAATATTTATATTAGAAAAATCTATGCCGAATAAAAAAATTCCCAGCATAATATAGATAAATACATCAAAAGTTGCAAAAATAAGGTTCCACAAGCCCATGCTTAATAGGATGATGCCGACATTGGTCGGGGTCAGCAGAAGGGATTCCAAGGTGCCCTGCAGCTGCTCTGAACGGATGCGTGATGAAAAAGATCCTATCCCTACTCCGATATAGCTGAAAAAGGCCATGCTTAAAAGAACATAAGAAAAATAATTTACTCCGAATTCTTCCAGGTGAGAGGTGATCCTGTGCCCAAATAACCGATCTATAAAAAAATAGGTCAAAACACTGGCGGCAACGCTGAAGATATTGAATAAAAAAGCGATCTTGTAGCTGGCTTCGATCAAAAAGTCTTTTTTTAATAAAGAATAAATTTTGCGCATTATTGCCCCGTCAGTTTTAAATAAATCTCAGTAAGCGTTGTTGAATCCGAAGCTATCTTTTGGCATAATTCTTTTTTTGTACCGAAGCCGAGGAGATTTCCTTTGCTTAAGATCATGAACCTGTCGCATATTTGCTCGGCCTCATTGATGTTATGGGTAGCAAAAAGAATTGTTTTTCCCTGCTGTTTTAAGGCAGTTATGTACTTGAGCAATTCCAGGCTGGTATTATAATCCAGGCTTTTTGTGGGTTCGTCAAAAAGCAGGATATCCGGGTTATGCACAAGGGCGCGGATAAGTGAAAATTTTCTTTTCATGCCTGTTGAATAATTGTCAAAGCGCTTATCCTGATAGTCAATATTAAAAACTTTAAATAGCTTGTTGATGCGGTCATCGGCTTGTCTTTTATTAAGTCCATACATTGCGCAAAAGAAATCCAGGTTCTGACGGCCGCTGAGCCTCCAGTAAAAAGACCGTTCCTCGGTTGTTACAAGCCCGATAATAGATTTTATTTTCTGCGCATCGTGTTCTGTGGAATAGTTATGTACTCTGACCGTTCCCGCATCAGGTAAGATCAATGTGGAGATGATCTTTAAAAGCGTAGTTTTTCCGGCGCCATTAGGCCCCAGGAGACCTATGATCTTGTTACCTTGAAGCTCTAAGCAAACGTTCTTTAGAGCCAGTACCGGGTTTTTTTTCTTAAAATTCAGTTTAATCAGCTGACGCCAGGCCAAAGGAGGATAAAAGGATTTACTTACGTTTTTAAACTCTATAATTGGATTGTCCATTATAGATTAAAATAACAGATAAACAGCCGGTAGTCAATATGCATTGCGAAGATAGGGGATAGCCGAATGACGATGGACGATCACTCGCTTTGCTTGTTAGGACGAAGGACGAGAAAGCGTAAAGAGAGTAGAAGATATTATATTTAGAGCAAAACGGGCTAAAAATAATCAAAGTTGGTTAATCATAGTTACTTCCAGAAATAAATATTAACATTGTATTAGTTTTAATTAAAGCCATCATCTTTAAGTTTTTATCTCTTAGTTTAGTTTTTTTATGTTTTTTCGTCCTTCGTCCAAGTGAATAACGTGAACGATCGTCTGTCATCCCTCGGTATTCTAACCGCTATTTTACCTTGTCAAAGCCTCTTTTATTGTGATAAAATAAATGATGTTATAGGGTTATGTTTGTAATAATAAAAAAAAGGGGGTGTTTTTTGTCATGAAGCTGAAGAGTTTTTGTTATTCTTTTCTTTTTACTTTTGTTTGTTTTTTTTCCTTATCCTGTTTTTCCTTAAGTCTTGCTCAAACTCAAAGCGCAACGGAGCTTCAGATAGCGGGAAAATTATTCGGTGT
>JAZDHG010000044.1:0-41811 GCA_043806135.1 Candidatus Omnitrophota bacterium | reverse complement strand
TGATATGCCTATAGAATAACAGAGGTTATGATAAAAAGTCAATCATATTTTTAACGCAACGCATTGCAAATACGTAAGTTGTGAATTCACACATCTTATGTTAATGGCTTTTTTTGATTGAGAGGAAAGAAAAATATTTTTTAACAAAATACTGGAAATTAATATGAATAGAGATAGATGTTCTTTGTTTGATTCTAAAAATCAAAGACGGCTCCTTGTGTTATTTGCTTGCACTCTTGGGATGTTGTTTCTGTGCTCAAATATAAGAGCAGATAGCACGGAAAAGATAGATGTTGGCGACGCATCGCTATCTAAAGCAGGATCTCAAGAGTACCAGTCCTATGATTCGTTATTTGCTCTATACCAGCCGTATCTGAAAAATGTTAGTCTTTATCAGCCGATGTATTTTTTAATTGGAACTAAACCGGAAAAAAGTAAATTACAGTTCAGTTTTAAATATCAGTTTTATAGTCCGCAGGAGAGTTTATCCGGTAATTACAGTTGGAGGGAGGGTTTTTATTTTGCCTATACCCAGACATCTGTTTGGGATCTTAAATCAGATTCCAAACCGTTTGAGGATACTAGCTATAAGCCGGAAGTGTTTTTTATTTCACCAAATATTTATACAAGGGCTCAGAAACTTTCCCGGCTGTTTCTCAAGACAGGATTGCAGCATGAATCCAACGGAAGGAGCGAAAGCAGTTCCCGGAGCACAAACTTTATTTATTTTGAGCCGAGCTTGATATTTTATAAAAAGGATAAATCTCTAGGACTGCATATTTTTCCTAGAGTGTGGACATATTTTAAGAATGCAGACCAGACTAACAAAGACCTAAACGATTACCGGGGATATTTTGACCTAGGCGTTAAAATCGGAAAAGCAGACAGTCTAGTTATGGAGTCCCACTTTCGCACAGCGAAAAAAGGGGATTCTGCGGAACTGAATTTAACCTATCCGCTGAATATAAAAAATTTCGAGCTCTATCTACAGGTGCAGTATGCCAATGCACTGGCAGAAAGCCTATTGGATTATAAAAATCGTAATGAGTCACTGCGCATAGGATTTGCCGTTATTCGTTAAATATTGATATATTGTAACTGTTTTTGGCTGTTTTGAGAAGAATATGAATAAAAGAGAATGCAAAAATTGTGTATATCAGGATAAATGTGAGAGCAGTTTTTCCTCATGGCTCTTTTTTGTCCTAGGAATCATTTCAGCGATATCTATCAGGATAACTACTTTTCTGATGCATCTTAACCCTATTTACGCAAAGATATCATGGTATATCGGCGTGGGAGGGTTCTTTATGTTTTTTGTATATAAATTCAAGATCCTGCAGAGTGATTCAGTCATGATAAAAAAACAGCATATTTTGGAAAAAATAGACAGTCAGGAAAAGTTTAGTGCAGAAGATTATAAACTGATAGAGAGGATTCTCTGTGCTTTGAGCTCGAAAAAAGAACGTATAAATTATCTGTTTATATTCGGACTTTCAGCGGTGGCTTTAGTGGTTGCTGTATATCTTGATTTTTTTAAGTATTGATTCTCTGTTGACCTTAACTTAAAAAAGGAGGGGCATATGAGTGAGTTAAGAAAAAAAATCCATGAGATTTTGAAAGGTCCTCAGTTAGTGAGTTTGGCAACAATTACAGAAGAGGGGAAACCTTGGGTACGTTATGTTATTGCGATCACATCAGAGAATTTAACTGTTAATTTTTCTACTTTTTTAAATGCGCGTAAAGCCGCACAAATAAAAAATAATTCGGAGGTGCATATTACCTGTGGTATCACTAATCTAAATGAAATGAAGCCGTATCTCCAGATACAGGGTAAGGCAGTGTTGAATACCAGCGAAGAAGTTCGGTATGGCTTTTGGAACAGTGCACTTGAAAAAATATTCGAAGGACCTGATGATCCTAATTATGGAATTATTCAAGTAACTCCTTACTGTATTGAGTACTGTACACCGGGTAGTTTTGAGCCGGAAGTTTGGTCATATCCTACGGCATAATCAAATAAATAAGGAAGATTAATAGGGGAATGAAAATTAAAATAGATGGAAAGATTGTTCATGTAAATCCTGCAGATAAGAATATTGTGGATATTGCCGACAGGGAAAAGATCATTATTCCTGCGCCTTGCTACAGAACCAAAAGGGTCAAAGGGTGATGTTCTGGGTGTGTTATCGAGGTAGAGGCAGAGAAAAAATAAGCCTGCACAACAAAACCGACTGAGGGAATGAATATAGTCATAGAAAGAGACCTTATACAGATCAAAACAGAATGGATCAAGAAATACACACAAATGGTAAAAAATAATATTAAGGGAAAGTATGATTGCGGCTGCGATTGCAGCTGTGACAGTGACTGTTGCTAATTAAAGACAAAAACTAAAATTGAAACGCAATAGAAAAATACGTAACATATTGTAAATATTGTAGTTAACAAACTACAAAAATAATTTAAACTTTTTGTCGTCTTTTCCCTTTTTTATATCGTCTTACGGTCAGAAAGGGAAAGGAGGAAATTATGAAAAAAATACTGGTATTAATAGTATTAACCGTGGTCGTGGGGGTGCTTTTGCGTGCTAATGACTTTGCTTTTGCAAAAAACGGCAGAGAAGGTGATAGAGGGGGCGCGTCGTATTCAAACAGACATAACGATAAAGATCGGGACAATAATCCTCCAGGCCCGCAAGGCGGACCAGGAGCAAGCCCGGATTATGAAAACAATAGGCACCAACGCAAACAGGAGATGCAGAGACTCAAGGAAGAAAATCCGAAAAAGTTTGAACAGATAAAAGAGCGCATTGAGGAAAGACGCGAGGAGTTTAAGCAACTCAAAGAAGATGATCCTGCAGCTTTTCGCCAACAGATGAATGAAACGCGGGAAAAAAGAAGGAAAAATAGACAGGAACACCGACAGAGTTTCCAGCAAGATGACCCGGAAAAATTCGACGCAATGATGGGCCGGATGAGAGAGGACAGGGAAAATAAGTGGCAAAGATTAAAAGCAGAAAATCCGGAAAAATTCCAGCAGATAGCAACACAAAGAAGGCAGTATATGCATGAATCACTTCAAAAAATAAAGGAGACCGATCCTCAAAGATATGAACAGGCAAAACGGCATGTTCACAGAGCCAGGATGGAAAAACTTAAGACCTTAAAACAGGAAAATCCGGAAAAGTTTCAAGAGGTAATGGCAAAGAGAAAAGGAAAATTCCAGGAACGAATGGAAAGATTAAAAGAAGAGGATCCGGAAAAATATGCTCGTGTACAATCGAGAATAAGCGATCTTAAAAATTATCAACAGTTAAAACAGGATAATCCAGAAGTTGCAGCGCAGTATCTGCAAGAACATCCTCAGCTTGAAAATATTATGAGAAGGCATAACTGGCAGGGGGAAACTGAGGAATTGTGATTATCCTATGACAGACATTCTAATGGCAGAGAATAAGGATACTATACTAAAAGCGCAGGAAGGCGATATGTTCGCCTTCCGAGCTTTGGTTGATGAGCATAAAGAACAGGCGGTAAGGATCGCTTATTCGATCACTGGCAATCTTGCAGATGCGCAGGATGTAGCTCAGGAAGCATTTATACGGGTTTATAAAAATATAAACAGTTTTAGATTTAATTCCAGGTTTTCTACATGGCTTTACCGTATAGTGGTGAACCTGGGGCATGATTTTTTGAGAAAACGGATTCGCTCAAAGATTATTTTGAGTAATGACAATGTAGCTCTGGAAGAGCAGACCAAGGATGAAAAAGGCGTTGATCCAGCGAAAAAACTTATATCAGAGGAGTTGAAAAAAAAGATTGAAGAAACGGTAACTTTTTTACCGGAAAAACAGCGGATTGCTTTTTCCCTGAAGTATAAGAAAGATATGAAGATCAGGGAGATAGCCCAAGTGATGGGTATAAGTATTTCGAGCGTCAAAGTCCATTTGTTCAGAGCGATAGATAAAATGCAGAAAAAACTCGGCGAATATGTGAGGTGATTAAAATGTTATGCTGGTCAAAAAAGAAAGAATTATTTGAATACGCAATAGGCGAGCTAAATGCCGACCGGGTGCAAAAGATCGAAAAGCATTTGAAAAGCTGTTCTAAATGCCGCAAGTATGTATCTGGTGTGCAGAAAATAAACAGCATCAGCGCTTGCGATGAACAGCTGTTTTTAAATGAGGTTTTCTGGCGCAAATTTGATGAACGCTTAGACCTAAATCTTGCTCAAGCGCAGAGATCCCCTGCAAAGCATGGTGTGTCAAACATAAGATTTCTGCCCAAGCCTTTACCTAGATTTGCCTTTAGTGCGGCTGTTGCGATCTGTGTTTTCCTGGTCTTTATTGCCTCTTTGCTTAACAATCCCCTCAGGAGCAGGATAACTAATCTGCAGGATGAAGAACTGATCGAAACAGCTCTTTTAATAGAGGATGAGTCAGAACTTAACCTTAACGGGGATGAAGACGCTTATATTGAAGAGATTTTACTTCAAATAGCGCTAGAGGAAGCCTGAAAAAGAAGGAAATTTAGTATTTGACAGGCTACCGGCCTGGTAGCTATAATTATATAGATAGTTCAAATAAATATTAATTTGCGCTAATAATTCAAAGAGGCGGGTGCCTTAAAGAGTTATGCGCTACATAAGGGGGGTCCATGTCAAAAGCAAGGGCAGGAAAAGAAATTCATGTTGTGGCAGAGAATAGGTTGGGGACATTAGCGGATGTAAGCCAATGGCTGGCGGATAAAGGAGTAAATCTCACATCTGTTTGTGCCTACGTAGATAATTCTAAAGCACACTTTCTTTTTAAAACCTCAGATAACAAAAAAGCGATTGAAATATTAAAATCTAAAGATATGGAAGAAATAAAAGAAGAGGATGTTGTTATTGTAGAGATGCAGGATAAAGTGGGTATGCTCAAGGATATGGCCAAAAAACTAAAAAGTGCGGAAGTTGATATTAAATATCTCTACGGGACAGCGTCCAGTGCACCGAATTCTCCGGCAACTATTGTTTTTGTGGCTGAAGACAATAAAAAAGCAATCCAGGCGATAAACGGATAAAATAGCGTTTAGCGTATAGCGGCCAGCGATTAGAAAAGGCGTGTTATCCTGAAAAAGGTTGACAGAAAAATAAATTAACCGCAGATGGACGCAGATAAACGCGGATGTAAAACATGCGGCTGGAGCGCAGCCACAAATAAGCATATGATTTTCCAGAAATAGCATAACGTATCGGAGTTAATCAGCGTTTATCAAGCGAAGCGGGCGGTTAATTAAATTATCTGTGTTTAAAAGTGTCAACTATTGCAGGACAAGACAGGCCAAATTCAGAACTTGACAATGTGTTTGTGAAGTGATATATTAATTCAATCTTCGGGATAGGGTGAAATTCCCTACTGGCAGTTAAAGCCTGCGACCTGTGAACCCTATGTGGTTCATGGCTGAGAAGGTGTGATTCCTTCGCCAATAGTTCCGCTAAAGAACATAGCGGATCCGCCAATAATTGTGGCGGAATAGTCTAGATGGGAGAAGAAGAAAAAGCAAAAAACAAAAGCTTAAAATATTGACTTTTTAACTCCCGGAGTTCATTCGGGAGTTTTTTATTTGAAGGTACAATTTAGTAAATGCAATGTTGCTGAATTGTTATCCGAAATTAATCCCGCCATGGGCGGGATTAATTCACTCGTTAAATTATGTTTACTGCGTTCCATAAATAAGGTGTTCATTTATGAAATTCAATGCTGTATTAGAAATAATCAATGACTTTAAAAAAGGTAAAATGGCCGTTATTCTTGATGACGCTAAACGCGAGAACGAAGGCGACCTGATCATGTCAGCAGAACACGCGACGCATAAACAGATAAACTTTATGGCAAAATACGGGCGCGGTCTGATATGCGCGGCAATGGACGGTAAAAGACTTGATGAGCTGGATATCCATCCAATGGTCGGGAGAAACCAGGCGTCTATGGGCACAGCCTTTACTGTCTCTGTGGATGCAAGAGAGGGGATTACTACCGGCATCTCTGCGCATGACAGGGCAAAAACGATTCAGGTTTTAATTAATTCAAAATCTAAACCGCGTGATCTTGTGCGTCCGGGACATATTTTTCCGCTAAAAGCCGTTGACGGAGGTGTGCTTGTGCGGGCCGGGCATACAGAGGCATGTGTTGATTTCATGAATTTGGCCAAGTTAAAACCGGCAGGTATAATCTGTGAAATACTCAATGAAGACGGAACTATGGCCAGAACACCGCAACTATTAAAATTTGCAAAACGCCATAAATTAAAAATTGGGACAATAGCTGATCTGATAAAGTTCAGACATCGTTATGATAAACTTGTGCATAGAATAACGACCTCAAAACTGCCTACAGCTTTCGGAACTTTTAAACTCCATGTTTATCATTCAGATGTTGATGAGCATCCTCATCTTGCGCTAGTTTGCGGCAAAATAAAAGATCCTGCTCTGGTCCGGGTTCATTCAGAGTGTTTGACAGGAGATGTCTTTGCATCTTGTCGCTGCGATTGCGGGAAACAGCTGCATACGGCAATGAATATAATAGAGAAAAACGGAACAGGGGTTATACTTTATATGCGCCAGGAAGGCAGAGGCGTAGGCCTTGCTAATAAAATAAAGGCATATGCACTCCAGGATCACGGTCTGGATACAGTGGAAGCGAATGAAAAACTTGGTTTTAAGGCAGACCTAAGAGACTACGGAATAGGGGCACAAATATTATCAGATTTAGGGATTAAAAGAATTCGTCTGCTTACAAATAATCCGCATAAAATTATCGGGCTTGAGGGTTACGGATTAAAAATAGTTGAGCGTATTCCGATTGAAATAGAACCATCAAGTGTTAACAGAAAATATTTAAAAACAAAAAGAGATAAATTAGGACACATACTCACTTTTGTTAATTAAAAAATTAAAATTTATAAAAAAAGAAAGGCAGGGAAAAATGAAGACCATAGAAGCAAAATTGAATGCAAAGGGAAAGAAGTTTGGGATACTGGTATCACGTTTTAACGATTTTATTACTAAAAGACTGGCTGATGGTGCAATAGGTGAGTTAAAAAGGCACCAGGCTGATGAAGAAAAAATCGATATTGTCTGGGTTCCGGGAGCTTTTGAAATGCCGTGTCTTGCGCAGAAAATGGCTAAATCCAAAAAATATGATGCATTGATCTGCCTTGCAGCTATTATACGGGGTGAAACACCGCATTTTGATTATGTGGCCAGTGAGGCCGCAAAGGGAATCGCAAATATCTCTATGAATACGGGAGTTCCGGTTATTTTCGGAGTGATCACTGCTGATAACCTTGAGCAGGCGATCGATCGTGCAGGGACAAAAAGCGGCAATAAAGGAGAAGATGCAGCAAGAGTGGCGATTGAGATGGTAAACTTGATAGAAATGGTAGGGTAATTGTTATGAGAAAACGCACGCTGTCGCGTGAATGCGCTTTACAAATTCTTTATTCTGTTGATATCCAAAAGGCAGCTCCTCTTGCAGAGGTGGTAAATGATTATTGGCAGAAACACAGCGAAGAGGATACAATCAGGCAATTTGCTATGGTTGTGGTTGAAGGAACTCTGAAGAACCTGAAGGACATCGATAGGCTTATAACGGAATATACCGATAACTGGCGTATCGAGCGGATGGCGGTTATTGACCGCAATATTATTCGTATGGGCACATTTGAATTGATTTATCTTGAACAGATTCCGCCTAAAGTGGCGATTAATGAAGCTGTGGAGCTTGCTAAGAAATTCGGGGATGATGAATCTGGCCGTTTTGTAAACGGGGTTCTGGACAAAATAAATAAGCAAGAACGGAATAAAAAGTGAATTCGCCCCGTAAATACATTGACCTTCATGTGCATACCAATTATTCTGACGGGACTTTCTCTCCCCAAGAAGTTACCAGATACGCATCGGAAATAGAACTTGCTGCGATTGCGATCACTGACCATGACAGCGTTGACGGCATTATTCCTGCTATGGAGGAGGCAAAAAATAGAGATCTTGAAATAATACCCGGAGTAGAACTCTCTGCTGAAATCGAAGATTTTGAAATTCATATAATCGGACTTTTAATTGACTGGCAGGAGCCATGGTTCAATGAGCAATTAAAGAAAATCCGTAATGCGCGCATAGAACGCATGCAAAAGATGGTTGAGAAACTCAATGAGCTGGGTATAGGGATAAAACTGGAAGAAGTCCTGGCTTTAAGCTGTGAGCAAGGCGCTGTGGGCAGGCTGCATTTAGCCAGGGCACTGTATGAAGGCGGATATACGTATAGCATCAGGCAGGCATTTGCCCGCTTTATAGGCAGGAATGGGCCCTGCTACGAGAAAAGAATGGTCATAGCGCCAAAAGAAGCTATTGACATGATCAGAAAGGTCAAAGGTATACCTATATTTGCGCATCCGGGAAATATGCAGCATGATGAGGTTATTCCTGAACTTAAAAATTATGGGTTAATGGGAATTGAAGTTTTGCATATAGATCAGAATTCTTCTGCTTCAAATCACTACAAACAACTGGCTCAGAAACATGGACTTCTTTTAAGCGGAGGTTCTGATTGCCATGGCGCGGGGAAAGGTTATCCGCTGATGGGCAAAGTGGAAGTTCCTTATTCATTCTTGGAAACGATAAGAGAAGCAAAAAAAAGGGAATACGGCGAATAATAAATAAAGTATCGCATTGAGTATTGAGTATTGCGTGAAACACTAAGAATCCTAATAAAAGCAGATTAGGACAAAGAAATGAATACACAGGATGAAAAATACCTTAAAATGACGATTGCTCTAGCTGAAAAAGGCCTGGGCAGTGTCAGTCCAAATCCGCTGGTAGGGACGGTCATTGTCAAGAACGGTAAGATCATCTCCCGGGGGTACCATAAATTTTGCGGTGGGGATCACGCTGAAATCGATGCTATAAAAAAAGTAAAGCAAAGCTTAATGGGCGCGACGCTTTATGTGAACTTGGAGCCCTGCGCTCATTTCGGCCGCACCCCGCCCTGCACGGATCAGATCATTAAAACAGGAATTAAGCGTGTGGTAATAGGTATGAAAGATCCCAATCCTATAACCTGCGGCAGGGGAATAAAAAAGCTGCGTAAAGCCGGAGTTTTAGTCGATGTTTGCAAGCAAAATCAAGCATACGAAGATTTAAATGAAATATTTATTAAATATATAACCGCTAAGAGTCCGTTTGTTTGTGTTAAAACAGGACAGAGCTTAGACGGAATAATTGCTACCTCCTCCGGAGATTCGAAATGGATCACGGCAAAGGCATCACGTACAAAAGCACAGTATTTGAGAAAAAAATATGACTGCATCATGGTGGGAATAAATACGGTGTTAAAAGACAATCCATATTTGAGCTGCCGCTGGCGGAATAAACTGGAAAATGATATTCCGATCAAGCTGATTGTCGACTCGTACTTGAAAACACCATTTAAGGCGAATATTTTCAGCAAGCTGTCCCCGGCGCCTGTAATGATCGCGACAACGACTTTTGCCTCAAAAGAAAAGATAAGGCGTTTTAACGATATGGGGGTGGATGTGCTGGTATGCCCGCAGGGAAAGTCTAAAAATGTTGATCTTAAATATCTGATGAACAAGCTCTATAAACATGAGATATCCAGCGTACTTGTTGAAGGAGGCGGACAGATAAACGGAGCTTGTTTTGACGCTGGACTTGTAGACAGGATTTGTTTTTTTACGGCACTTAAAATAATCGGCGGTGAACAGGCGGTACATTCCGTTGCAGGCAAGGGAATTTCCAGTTTGCAAAAAGCGATTGTTATTGATAAAGTGAAAATAACAAAGATAGATAAGGATCTTTTAATAGAGGGGAAAGTAAAGTACAGCTAATAGCTCATGGCTCATAGCTTATAGCTCATGGAAATTTAATTATCAGCAATTGACTATTGGCTATCAGCCAAAAAACGGAGTTTTTTATGTTTACCGGTATTGTTGAAGAAATGGGTATCGTGGAAAGAGTTGTCAGGGGCAGGCTGATGCATCTGGTAATACGCGCGGATAAAGTCTTGAGCGAAACTAAGATCGGAGACAGTATTAATGTAAACGGTGTATGCCTAACAGTGGTCAACCTGGATAAAAAACGCATTGCATTTGACGTGATGAAAGAAACGCAGGAAAAGGCCACTCTTAATCTTTTAACAGTTGGTGATGGGGTTAATCTGGAGCGTGCAATGAGCGCTAATTCCCGTTTCGGAGGGCATATCGTTTCCGGGCATATAGATGGTGTAGGAATTCTGCGTAAGAGGATAAAAGGGTCGGATGAGTGCTGGCTGCAGATAGAAACGGATAAAAATCTGACAGTGTTTCTTGTCGATAAAGGCTCGATCACCATTGACGGGGTAAACCTGACTGTTGTTGAAGTGAAAAAAAACTTCTTTACAGTAGCGCTTATCCCGCACACGCTCAAAAACACTACCCTGGGTTTTAAGAAAGAAAACAATAAGGTGAATCTTGAGGTGGACATGCTTTCAAAGTATGTATTCCGTTATTTCGAAAAACAAAAAGATAACAGCCAGAAACTTTCAAAAAGTTACTTAAAAAAAATGGGATACATCGAAGATTAGACTAAAATGCTTAAAGCTCTCTCATGCGTAGTAGTAGTTTTTATTAAGCGGCAATTCTACGGCTGGAGAACAGGAGGCTTTTTCTTTTACGCATAAACTGCGCTATATAAACAAAAGTGATTTAAAGAACAGTCCTGGGGAGTTTAGTTTAAGCAGAACTGAAATCTCCGCTAATAATACTTACATGCTTTTCAATCAAATTCCTATTGATCTTGATGCCGGCTTTCGGCAATATAATGTTGATGATAGCAGTGTTGATTTGCCGGACAGTTTGAAGTCAAAAAGCATTAGACTTGGTGTGCGTTTGCCCGCGCCTTTTACCCAAAGAAGAGACCTGTTCATGGGCCTGGACTTTATGCCATCATGGAACAGCGCCGCAGATCACGGCTTTGCAGATGAGGCGTTTCGTTTCAATTTTTCTACTTCCTTGATATTCCGGCAGAGTGAAAAATTTATAGCTGCGTATGGGGTGTGGTTCCGGCCGCAATACGAAAACTCTGTGGTTCCTTTTCTCGGAGTGCGTTATAAACCAAATGAAAAATTAAGTTTTAATTTTCTTTCATCTGAACAGAGTATTTCATACAGGATAACAGATAAAACAAAAGTATCACTTGAGCTGGATTTTCTTTCCAGTGAGTTCGAGGTTACCGCAGGAACAAGAAAAGGGGAGGTCGTGCGTATTAGGGATCTAGAGGCTGGCTTAGGACTTGAACATGATTTTAACCAATCTGTCCAGGGAGTGTTAAGTGTAGGTATTGCATTTAATCAGAAATATGAATATCTAAACGCAGCACAAAAAGTTTCTCCCCAGGATTCATTGTATGCTGGTTACAGGTTTAATGTGTGTTAGTGTATGCTTATTGACGAATTAAAGATAACATGTTAGACTACGCTTCTAGATATTATGATTTAACTTTTTGCTCTTCAATAATTTAAGTGTAGGGGTGTGCCCTGAACCAGTACAAGTACGATTCGTGGTAAATCTCAGCTTGTTCAATGAGCACTTGATTTATGGAACGTAGAGACATAAAACAAAATGCGAATTAATCCCGCCTGTCCCGCAGTTTTAAAGCGGGGTTATTTTAACAGGCGGGAGCTAGAAGAAATCATTGAGAAAATTTTACTAAATTGTGTCGGGGCGTGGCTCAGCTTGGCTAGAGCGCTTCGTTCGGGACGAAGAGGCCGGTGGTTCAAATCCACTCGCCCCGACCAAAATAAAAACTCTCCTTACTTATGTCAGACAGGTGAGGAGTTTTTATTTCCAATAGGGAAAACGAAGTTTTCCCCTCTTGGGATCACCCCTTTCCCCAAGGAATAAACTCTTAGTCAAAAAGAAGTGGGAAGTTCAGTCTAACGGCTATCCTTTTTTTATTGACAACTTATATAATAGGAGTATCATTTATCCATAAGGATTTAATAGGGCAATCACGGATGTGGTTGCTTTTTTGTTTAGGCAGAGGAGGGTAGAATAATGAAACAGGTAATTAAAGTAGTTATTTTGCTAATTGTGGGACTGGTCATGGCTGGATGCTCACTTCGGGTTGGAGATTACAGCTTGCAAAACGATACTAACGAACTTGATTCATACTACCACACAGAATTTGCTGGTTATCTTGAGGCTGAAGTTCGCTCTCGAAAATTTTTGGATATGTTCAATTTGTCTTGGGGGCTGGGCTGGCTACGCGGCAAAAGTGGCGACACGGTAAATTATTCTACTGAAGATGCATTCTACTTCTACCCACACGAAGAAGATGCGATTGGTGCCAACATGATAGACACTCGTTTTACCGTGCGTGCATATCCGCTAAAATCTGTTCCTATCTTTAAGTCTGTTTGGAGATTTTCCCCTTACGCTGGTGCAGGTTATGGCTACTTTACTGGGGATGCTGAACGCAATTCTCAAGGTAATTATCTTGGTATGGATATCTACGGAGGACGCCATTATGGATTAAATACCACTTCTTTTAATTTTGATGGAACTTTCTGGAGTAATTGCTTTGGCGTCGAGGTGAAGAAGGATAAATCCAAAGTGTTTTTGCTGATTGAATATCGTCAGGATAAAGACAAAACAGATGGCAGTATAAATCTTGATGCTGACCAAATTCTCTTCGGCTTGGGCAGCGACTGGTAAAGCTTCCTAAATGTAGTTTGGAGGGCGAAGCCGGTAGTGCTTTCGCCAAAAGGCGAATAGCAACGGAGACTGTACTTCAGTACAGCGCAGTGCTGAGCGATGTAAAATTCCACTCGCCCCGACCAAAAAACAAAGGTCACCATGAAAATGGTGGCCCTTTTTCTTAAAATCAGAGAGTTTGGACAAAATACGATGTTAAAGGTATTTTTTTTAATTTAGAAAGAATCCAATTTTTACTTCCACTATTTTCCGTATAAAACAAATATCTTATCATTAAAAACAATCTCAGGTATAAAAATACAAAATTTATTACTATTTATCATATCTTTATATATATCAATAAGTTGCAATTGTGTAATTGTTTGCAATGTTCAGCTTTATATGGTATACTTTCCCCTTCAAAACTTTGATGATAAACAAAAATAAATCAGGATTAAATAATGATGTTTTGTTTTAATAGAAAATCAGTCTATATCAGGATCTTTGCATTTGTGCTTATACAAGCTTTTTTAGGCAGCAATATCAGCGGGGAATTTGCAAAGATGGCTGAACATGCAATTGACAGAAATTGTCTTGCCCCTGTTCTTCAAATTGAAAATCGCATGCTTGTTAATGGAGTTATTGCTAAGTACAATCAGGCAGATAATGATATTGCCGAAAAAAAACAGACTGTCTTGGGGGTATTTAAAGACCAGGGTATTCCCATAGTTGAATTTTATGCGGATATTTTACTGGAACAGGGAGTAGCTAAATCACAAATAGAAAAAACGAAAAGTAGATTGGAAAGAGCATTTAATCGGGCATATGGATATTTAAACCCTAAAGAAAAGCAGTTATTACTCGGGACCTATAAAAAAAATAAAAAAGAGCGTCTCTTTCGTGAATCAATAGAATTTTCCCTGCCGATAAGAGTTGAGAGTGAATTAAAAGAATCGGCTAGCATTACGGAAGAGGAGATTATAGTTAATGCTGATATTTTGCAGGCGCCGCCGGAAGTAGCTACGGTAATATTTCTGCATGCGATGCGCAAATATATTTTCCCGTTAACTGCAGAATATCAATTGTATGAAAATAAGAAATTTAAAAAATCACAAGAACGTTTTTCCTTCAATAATCCGCAAATCCGCAAACTATGGGCCAGATGGAAGGAAAATGACGCTTTAAGAGCTTTTTGCAGTCCGCATTGGCCGGAATATTTCGTTTCCATGCCGGGTTTCAAATACATTAATGAAATATGGGAACAGCTATTTGAGCAGATTCTGGCTAATGATTTTAGTCATGATTTAATGCCGTATACGGAAAATGTTCTTGTGGCTAACGAGCATCTCGAAAAATTTATTGATCAGGTGCGCGGAATTTTAAAACTTCCTAAAAGTTTATCCAGACCTTTTGAATTTAATGTCGGTCACGACCGTGTCCGGGCAATAGCCAGAAAAATGGGGAAGGCGGAATATCTGTTAATACTTTCTCATCAGGGATCGAATATGGCAGCAGACATTAATTTCCACCCGGATAATAAATACCACTCGGGTAATAAAGGGTTTGGAATATTTGATGAGAGGCAGGATAACCACGTTTATGAAATAGTCGAAGTTTTTGATAGCGAAAGACCGGAGAAAAACATTGGCGGACGCACTCTGGTAACAGGACGGTCATTACGTGTATTCGGTATAGGATTTAACAGTACATTGCCGATTCTGGCAACAAAGATTTACCGCTTTAAAAAAATAGGCACGCAAATTCCTGTTCCGGATAAAAAGGATTACAACGAATTGCTGAAATATTCTCTGCTGCAGTATAAGCGGTTTTCCCTGCAGGACCGCTTGATGCATAGTTTCATTACCAGAGAAATCATACAGGCTATTAAAAAAGGCAGCCGTGAATTTTCGGTTCTGTTTCACTCCCTATCAAAAATGATCGAAGAGGATGCTGAAATCGAGAGTAATGAATTAAGCCGTGTTTTTAGTGATATTATTTTCTATAGTGATCAGCAAATCAAAGACAGAGTCCGGGAATATTTAATTAATATCGCAATTTCCGATCAGGTACAGGAGATAGAGCATGCGGCTGTTTTTCAAGGACTGAATAAAGAAGAAATATACAGTATCAGTGCGCACGCAAGTGAAAATGCGATTAAACTTCTGCGCAGTGCAACAGTAGGAGAGATAGTTATTACTTCACCGGAAAGCCTCTGGAGCAGCGGTACCGGAGGCATGGCGCTTCAAGTAACCGATCTGGCCAAAGAGCTCGCAGAATTAGGTATTCCGGTTACGGTCTTTGTTCCCTTGTTTAATGAGGAGCCGCGCAAGACAGATATTTTTCTTAATTATGGGCTTTACGATACCGGGCGCAGTATTAATATAAAGTTCGGCAGGTATGCTCAGGAAACAGCAGGCGCAAAGATTTATGAGGCATATGACCAAGGCGTCAGAATTGGATATCTGGAAAATTCTCGATATTTTAACCTTTTAAAAGGGCCGGACGGTACAGAAAGTGCCTATAATGGTCCAAACTATTTTCGCATGCGTTTTGCGAGGATGCTTTCTTTGGGTACATTGCTTGCGATCAGAGAAAGGAATATCCATGCAAGGGTTATCCAAACAAATGACTGGACTACAGCGTATGTGAAGGCTTATCTGGAAGGCAGAGAACGTATTGATCTTAGCTTGGCAAATTTAAAGTTTGATGCCCACTTAAATAATACTGAAGTTTTAAGCATTACGCATAATCTGCATCGGTATTATCAGGGTATGCTCTCTTTATCAAATCAGTGGGAACGCGATGAGCGGATTTTAAATGATTTGGGGTTTAATCCAGAGCATGATATTGATATTCTTGTTTTAGGTTTTGATAATCCAAGATATGATCATGATCAGAATATTAGAGATAGGGCCTGGTTTGATATAAATCCGACATATACGGCAGTGCGCACAGCAAAGCATGTTCGAGACGTGAGCTCAGGGCATCACGACCGGAGTATTGACCCCAACTTTGAGTTGGAGTTCGGTTATCTTAGCGGTGTTCTGGGGTGGAAGAACAGTGTTGGGGATTACGACGGAATGTCTAATGGATTTGGACTGGCACAAAGGCAGCGCTTGTTTTTGAGAAAAATGCTGGTTGGTCCCCGGGTAGTTGATTGGCGCACGGAAAAGATGGAAAATAGTTTAAAACAGGAAATTAGGGAAAGGATTCCCGAAGATATTGGGTATAAAAACTGGCTTGCAAACTTTTTTGATTCTCCCGAAACCGTACTGAAAGGATTTTATGGTATTAACACCTGGGAGGAAGAAGCCAGGATGCAGAGATTTTTAAATGAGTTTAGGCCAGAGGGAAAATCAATAGTTGAATTTAAAAGAGACCTTAAGAATTTTTTAGAGATAGAGCTGCTTAGAAAAACAACCAAGGTTTTACGTTCAAATATAGAAGGAGCTTTAGAGAATAATTATTACGCGGGGGAGCCTGAATTCAGAACAATGCTTAGGATGTTTCTTGAGGAGCCGCATAAGATGAGCAAGAGTTTTTTTGATATCGGGCATGAAAAAGAACGAAACTATTATGCGCAGTTCTGGTTTGACTTTATCAAGCCGCTGCAAAAGACAATGCTGCAGGATGTTTTTGGCCTTGAAAAAGGTAAGGAAAAGTTTACTTATTCGATGCTGCATCGTGTGGGAGAGCAAAAAGGCCATCAATTATTGCTGGCGGAAATCTGGGACAGAAATGATCCGGGTTCACTTCGTGCCTTACGGGAAACGTTCTTCTTTAACTTGATCGAAAGCCATGATTATGCGATTGGCTTATCCGATGAGGAAAAAAATAAGTTAATTGAGTTCGCAGATTATCATGGCCGCAAGACTCTCCGGGCAATTGAAGTCGTGATGATTTTAAATCCGAATATGCAGTTTGTGGTAGTGGGCTCATCAGAAGGAGTTTTCGATCATAGTTTCCGGGAAGTGTTTGAAAGATTTAAACCGAGAAAACAATTTGCCTATTTACCGGAATTCATTTCCTTTGACAGTGCTTTATATGAATTGATTTATTCCGGATCGGACAGGTTTGGTATGCCTTCCTGGTATGAGCCGGGAGGGTTATCAAATCAGGAGGCAGCCGGTTACGGTACGCCGCGTCATCTTACAAGACGGGACGGATTAGTGGATGGAGAGCTTAGAATCGATGATTTTAGAGAGAGTTTTTTGGAATTCAACCCTGTTGCTTGGCTGGTCTCAACTCGCGAGCATGAGCGGTTTTTCAGAGAAAATCTGCAGAAGGAAAGGCAGCTTCGTTATAAAGCGATCACCCAGGATAACCGCTGGCTGAACAGGGCGAGAAATTATATAGAGCTTTATAGACGGCTTTGCCACTCAGAAGCAATCCCGGAGTTAAAGTCTCTTGAAATGGCCGCAGCGATTTATCAGGCGGCTGTTCGCGATTATGATGACCCGGCTGATGAGCTGATGAAGGCAGGTTATACCGCAGGCGAGACAATAGAAACTCTTCTTGATGATGTCCTGTTCTCATCCAATGAGGTGATAGTATCGGCATTGATAGAAAAGCATATTCCTTTTTTAAGCAAGATAGCGGAAATCAAGCCAGAATTAATAAAGCGGATAGAGGAAATTCTTTCCGGCAGCCACCAGAAAGAGTTCAGTGAAAATGCATATAAAAGAATAGAACTGTTGCTTATAAATATAAAGAAGATAGATATTGAAAGTGCTCTGTTGCTGGAGCAAAGGCTAGACGAAAAAGATATTATTGCTAAAGACTTAATTGCGCAATTAAGCAAAGCAAAAATTATTAATATTTCAGCATTTGTATTGGCTGATCAGGCAATTTAAAAATAGTACTTATTACTTAAATAATATTGATAAACAAATAGTGAGGTGATGTATGAGATCACATCCTTGCTAGAACACAAGTATTAAGGGGCGTGCCCTAAACCAAGTACAAAGTACGGTTCAGGGTTAAGCTCAGCTTGTTCAATGAGCACTTGATTTATGGAACACAGAGACATAAATCAATATACGAATCAATCCCGCCGCGCCTCGACCAAAAAACAAAGGTAACTATAAAAATGGTGGTTTTTATTAATTCCTGCTGACATTGACAAAACTATATATTGATGGTACAATTCTTCGGATATAAAATACTCGTATATATCTAAAATATACGTTCTGACAAAGAATAGAGGAGTTTGTGGATTTTTCAGAAAAGAGACAAAGTAAGAGAATAAAACGTTCATTTACAGCCCGGATAAAAACGCTGCAGAATGAAGATGCAAAAGAAAAGGCAGTAAAATGGGATATTGTCACTATGAAGGATCTGAGTGCATCAGGTATATCGTTCAATTATACCAGTAAAATCCCTGCAAAAACGGCATTGGAACTGAATATATCGCTGCCTTTTGTAAAGGATGGTATTTGCTGTGCCGGAGAGGTCTGCCGCATAGACGAGAAGCGGCCGGTAAACCCCATGGTGGCGATCACTAAACCCCCTATTCCGGTATATATTATCGCGGCTTATTTTACGCAGATGCAGGATAGTCAAAAAGAGGCACTGGAAAGCTATATCAATAACTTCTAACTTGCATTGACTTGAGTGAAGGATCGGGTTTTACTGATATTTAGATTTTAAATAAAATGCTTGCAATTATTTGTTATATTAGTTAAACTTAACATAACATAAATTTAATAAAAATAGTAAGTCGGGGGGGTGCAAATTGTATTTGTGCCCTATTTTTTTGTTAAATAAACTATGAGGTGAATGATGTTTAATCTAAAAAGGACTAAAATCGGCCTGGAAGTTTCTGCCCAACAGGTTCAAGCGGTAGAGATGGTTCCTTCTCGCAGAAAAAACCGTATGGTGAATTTTGCTATTGCCAAGATTGATTTTACTAAAGGAGATAAAGGGGTTGTTGAGGCAGTACGCACTGTTCTATCCAACATGAAAGTTAAGCCTAATTCCAAGGTGAACGTATCAATCGATACAAATGATGTTGATATGCAATGGATCAACAGGCCGACATTGCGAGATGTGGAGCTCGGAACCAAATTAGGATCAGGTAACTATCAGGATGGAGAAGATGAGATCATTCAGGATGAATACAGTATCCCCACAAATAGATTGTTCAGGAAAAGATCTGCAATGATAAGGGTTGAAGCCAATCGCTCGTTGCTTGATAAACAGAAGAACATGATAGAATCAGCAGGATTTACCTGTGGTAATATAGATGTAGAGCCGTTCAGCTTATTAAACGGGTTTCTGGCAAGCGGTCCGGTGGTTGACTCAACTAAATCTATTGCCCTGGTAAATGTTGGCGCGGAGAAAACCACGGTTAACATTGTGAAAAATAAAGTGCTTTATTACACCAAGACTTTTTCGTTACAATGGAGAAATTTATTTGGCAAGCTCCCGGAAATTTTTAATTTTGAGGCTAATTGCGATCAAATAGAAGTGGACTTGTCTGAAGATGATAAAGAAGTGTATAAGATATGGGGCGACAATAAAAATAAACTTATAGATAAGCTACTGATGTCTTTTAAACTCTATGAATATGAACAATCTGGATGGGTTCAGGAAGTTTACGTCTGTGGAGAAATTGCCGCATATAAAAACTTTGAACATTATTTTAGGCATAGATTAGGCATTAAAGTTTTAAAATGGGACCCGGCGAATAAAGTATCCAGCTCTAAAAAACAGAAAAATGCCATGCTTTTTAGAAAATCTTCCATGGCGTTGACAATACCAATCGGTCTTGCCAGTCATCGTTTCTGCTCTCTAAATCTTCGCCTTAAAACCAAAAAGAAGAAAGAGGCATCACTTCCGAAAAACAAGAAAAATATTTTTAAGATTGTTGCCGGTTTAATTTTGGGATTTGCGGCAATTTTTGCAATAGGATTTTTTGCTATTAATAGTATGATGTATACCCAGAAGATTATTCCAAATAGTTTTATAGGTAAGAATAAGGCTGAAGTCAGGAGTGAATTAGGCGACCCAGTTTTAAAGGATTATAATTATTCTGATGATGTTTTTGATGAGGAATGGATTTTTTATGCCCGGAAGAACAGTGCCTTAGTTCTGGTGATACAGTTTAAGAATGAGAGGGTCGTTAATAGCTTTTTTAAAAAATAAATAAATCAATGTTTTTATAGGACTT
Source organism: Candidatus Omnitrophota bacterium (assembly GCA_043806135.1). Classification (GTDB taxonomy): domain Bacteria; phylum Omnitrophota; class Gorgyraeia; order B26-G9; family B26-G9; genus JAGLQQ01. Next base: position 21,909 of record JAZDHG010000044.1, on the reverse strand, counting down.
TTCAGTGCTAAGTGTGTTTGTGCTTTAATACTCACAGTTAGCACTTTTATTTTATAGTTGAAACCATTAGTGTTTTTCAACCCTGATTGTTTGCATAAATATGCTTGATTGTGCAGCGCAATGCTTAAGCGATGTGAAATTTCTTTCGCTCCGACCAAAAAAACAAAGGTTACTATGAAAATGGCGGCCTTTTATTCTTGAATAAAGGGGATTTGGTAAAAAATTAGTTTTCTTTTCTGTTATTTGTAAAGGTTGAGAACTGGTGGTATACTTTAATGTTTTTTATATCCTGAGATTTACAATCAAAATAAAGACAGGATTCTCAATGAAAAAAATTTTAGGGAATATTATACTTTTACTGTTTGTGCAGATAATCTTAATGTTCAAAATAGACTCGGCGGCTGCTTTGTCCATTAATGCTGATTCTTTTTTAAGCCCTTCTATTGAGTTAAGCACTCTGGCTTTTAAGCCGTATCTGCATGCCTATGAGCTTGTAGCTAATTTAAGTGAATATCGTATTCTTGAAGGTAATTCGGGTAATTTTGATTTAAAAATATATGAGGTAATTGGCAACAGTCAGGTAACTCATCTGGCGACCTTCAACAAAACAAAGATATTTCTTGTCGGAGATAAAAATCAAAAGTATTTATTAAAGGACAAAAAGGCGTATATTGATTTTAAAAATATGTCAATTTTTGTTGCCAGAGGAGCGCATTTAACAGATCCATATATTGTTCATAAAGAATACCGAGCTTTGCGTGCTTTCACTTCATTTGTGCGAAAAAAGAACAGCAAGGGCCTGTTGAACTGGATCAACAGAAACCCTGCGCTGGCGCAGTCTCACATGAATAAAAGAATTAGATATATAGAAGAGCAGCACAAAAAAGAGCCTATATTTGAAAAACGGATAAGTGCAAAAGTAAATAAAGTTAGAGATAAACAAACAGCAAAATTCGTATTCAATTTTTTAGGCCGCAGATTCAGTTTTTATCCGGGTAAAGACGGGTATTATTACCAGGATTTAAATGAAGGCAAAATACTAATACGCGGTTATTTCCATAAAATCGATATATTGCGATATGCCAGTGAACAGCGCCTGGAACTTATAGGTACTATCCATTTTCCTGAGGGCAAGATGATCTATCGTAATGGCATGATTTATCCTGATGATAAGTATTATGTAGAAATAGGTGAATTCATCCCTGAACTGTTCCGTATTAAAAATATATTTTCTAACAAACTCGTCCACAATAAAGGTGGGATATTCTATCTGGATGCTGGTAAAATTAGATGGCGTTTTAGTCTGAAGCCAAAAAGCCCATTGTACTATTATCTTAATACTCAAGAAGTTTTTATGAGCAGGGATATGAAAGGCGGGGATATCGAAGTATTCATAAAAACGGATAAAGGAGGTAAAGCTGTTTTAGCCACGATTAGAGTGGATACACTGGGATATGTCCTTAATAGAGCAGATAAAATTTACCTGCAAAACGGCAAGAAAATGAGTCTTTTTGTAAAGAGAGGTAAGGTTTTAAATGTTCAAGTTGAAAATATTATGAGATTAACTGCCCAATTTTTTCTACTTGAAGCGATGCGATCAGATGATCCTATTGCGTGTATTAAAAGATATGTTGAGGACGGGAAATTAAAGGATTCCGATATTACTTCCTTTATATTTTCAAAAAAATTCGATTATTTAAAACCAAAAAATCTCCGGAATGCAAGTACATTTTTTATTGAAGCCTTTAATACAGGCTGTTTCTTGACATGGGTAATGCCTGATTTTTTGACTCTCTCAACAGAAGAGATATTGATTCTTAAAGTAGCAAAGAAAAACAATGAATATACTCTTGAAAAGGTGTTTCAGTTACTAAAGCAGCAAGGTTCAGAGATTACATTAATGCGGTTTTCCGGGCTTTTAAGGAGTTTGCATATAAAATGCCAATTAGAGAACTTTGAAGGTGCTATATCTGCTGATGCTTATACGGAGCTTGAGATTCTAGCTGTTCTATTTTCCCGCTTCCGCCAGGATTATTCTGATATAAGACAGACAGCGCAAAAAAGTTATCCGGAAGAACGTGGAGAAAATATGATGGATTGGTTTGGTGATGGAGATAACGACGAACTAGAGATTAATGAAGAGAAGTTTGGATTTAAAATTCGAGAGAATAAAAATCCTAAAAAACGCAATGAAAACAAGGTTATTCCTAATTCTAAAGCATTGATTGATATGGTCAAAAAATCTTATGAAAAACAAGGTCTTAGTTTAGCTGAGTGGGCGCGAAAAAACGGCCTGAGCGATGTGGGACTAAGTAACATATTAGATGGAAAAAATGAATCAATGAAAACGTTGACAGCACAAAAAATTGCTGGAGGACTAGGCATGAAGGTTAAGGATTTTAATGAATTTTTAATTCATACACGTGCTTTTGAACAGAGTATCTAAAGTTTCTAGCAGGATATAAAGATATAATTAACCGGTTAAAGACCGCTTTTTAAAACGGCCTTGCTTAAGTTTGACATGAATCTATTTTTATGCTATAATTTATTAGAGATAAAATCTTTATAAAAGACATAAATATGTATTGAGACAGGATAAGGGAAAAGGAAAAATATCTAATATTTATAATTATTTTCAAGTAAAGCTATTTTTTATCTATAAAAACCCTCCTTTTCATCCTTCCGGATACTCAATATTGTATTATGGAACTATCACTGTATTTTATAATTTGATTTAATTTTAGTAAAAAACCAATGTAAACCCTGGAAAAAGGGTTTTATAGATTAATATCCGAAAAGGCAAACCCGTTGAAAGACGGGGACGCAACCCCGAACCAGAACAAGTTCGGTTCAGGGTTGCCGTGCACCGAGCTTAGCTCTGGTGCATGGCAAAGCTACGGGTCTAAAGTATATGCAAAGATCGCCTGGCGAACCGATAACGACTTGATGTCTATATGCAAAGATTGCCGAGCTGCTGAGGAGTATGAGCAGCCCGGCTTTTATTTTTTGTAGAAAGGAGGACAAGGGAAATATAAAACTATTCAAATTAGTTTGTTAACAAAATGTATTCTTAATAATATCATAAAGAAGGTGATCATAATGTTTAGCAAAATTATAATAGAAATTATAATATTATCATTGTGCAGTTCCATAGTCGTAATTTTTCTGCATATTCTGTTTCATCTAAGATATGTAATTAAAAACCAAAGGAGCAAGGACTGGAAAAGGGACTTAAATTAATTGAATTAGTCGTACTTTTAGTTTTTCTTCCAGTTGTTTCCGGTACAGAGAATGTCTTTGCACAGCAACTGCCTGAACTGATAAATGCACAGAACAATATTCTCGAGGAATCCCTTTGGGATATAATGCTGAGACAAACTTAATTGAGGAGGGGATTTTAAAAGGATTATCATGATCGAATAATATATTTCTTTATAGCTGTTCTTTGATGTAATCTCTTGACCTACGATGTGTTAGGATGTAAAATATATATGGAAAAAAATCGGCTTAAAGATGGAGTGACATAAGTGAGCGAAGAAAGAAAAAGTCTTAAGGTTTCGGGTGAAACAACTTATAAGGTTGAGGGTAGTATTTCCCCGCCGGTTTCTGTGATGTTGCATGAAGTCGGAGTTAAAGGTATTAGATTCGTCACGACAGAGAAATTGCAGAATAACCTTGCCCTTGAGCTGATGATAAAGGTTTCTAACGGATCAGACCCAATTCCGGCAAAAGGTAAGGTTATCTGGCAAGGACATGGCTCTTCTAAATTTTTACTTGATACGGATATAGAATTTACGCATATTGATGCAAATGACGAGAGCAGAATAGCCAATTTTATTAACAACTCTATAAAGAACATTAAAGTCAGCAGATTAAATGTACGATGTCCGATGACTGTAGAAACTATCTATAGCATGTTTGTTGCTCCTGATGTTAAAAAAAAATGCGAGAGCGGAGATGTCGGGATAGAAGGCATGAAGCTATTGCTTGAAGAGAATGTGGAAGTAGGAAGTGATATGAAAATAAGCTTTGATCTGCCTCGAGGGTGGGGTATAGTTACCGTCAGTGCAACAGTTGCCTGGAAGGGTAAGCAGATGGATGGTATTACCCCGATAGGTGTTAAATTTATTGATATCCAAAATCAGGCTAAAAAGAGGATACTTCATTATATCGATTATACTTTGTCTCAGTACTCCCCTTAAAACAAGTCGATTTTAAACGGGTCTTTTCCTGAGGATATTTAAATAAACCGTCTGCCTTGAAGTAATCTAAGAATATCCAAAGCTAATCGTAAAACGATATTTAATGCTGAAGAAGTGCAGGATTTATTAATGTTATGAAAGAAAGACGGTCTCGGATAGGTTTATCTGTATCAGGAGAGGCGACTTATAAAATAAGCGGCTCTGCTTTTCCACCTGTTGATGTTATTGTCAGTGAAATTAGTAAAAGCGGGCTGAAATTCATTACGTCTAATATTATTAACCCGGAAACTCTTATAGAGCTTACCATTAAAATAACCAGTATATCTGAGCCTATACAAGCTGTTGCGCAGGTGCTCTGGCAAAGAAAACTTTCTTCCCGGTTTCTTCTTGATACCAGTGCTAAATTCATTAAGATTAATGAGGGAAACTCTAAAAGGCTGGTTAAATATATCTATGAATATGCTGCTTCATCTGTTATCAGCAGAGAATATGTGCGTTGTTCATTAATAACAGAGGTGAATTTCTTTGATTTTAATGATAAGGACATCAAAGGTACTTGTTTAAGCACCGATATTGGTGTGAAGGGAATGAAACTGCTTGTGGAGGATATGATTGATGTAGGAAGAGAGCTCATGTTGACTTTTAACTTGCCTGATGATAATCTGCAGTTTTTTAAACTGAAGGGGAAGGTAGTTTGGGTCAGAAAAGGGGCAAATAATGTTTTGGGAGTACGCTTTGAAAAACTCTCTGAGATTGACCTTAATAGGATAATTAGATATGTTGAAGCAAAATTATCTTAAGAGACTTGAAACTGTTGACTTATAAAATTATAAATAGTATGATTATATAACGCAATGGATTGAAAATAAAGTAATTATGAGAGTCATTGATGGGAGGTAAGTCCTCTCTTTTTTATTCAGCTTAGAAAAATAAATATATACTAGTATTGTGGAGGAAACAAAAATGCATGAGAAAACAAAAGAAATCACAGATATAATCATTAAAGCAAAGGAAAGGGCGATTAAGGAAACCAGCCACGAACCGGAACCGGAGTTTACCAAGCCGCTAAGCTGGCCAATTCAATGTCTGGTTGGTCCAGGACTTGAGGGCGCAATAGCATGCGAGACAAGGATTGGATATGTTAACGGAGCAAAAGGGTGGCTGATCTATCGCGGATACAATATCTTTGACTTATGCGCTTATGCGACATTTGAAGAAGTAAGTTATCTGCTTATGTATGGATATATGCCTTCCATCACACAGCTGGCTGCATTTAAGAAAAAACTTATTGAATACCGTACTGCGCATCAGACAAAAAGGATTCTTATGGGATTTCCTATTGAGAAAATGAAGCCCATGGCGGCATTACGCTTTGGGGTAGACCTATTGCGCCAGGAATTCACGGATGTAGACAGTGATAATTACTTATCAAATGTGGCCAAGATAATTGCTGCTGATGAGGATTCCATCCCCATGGAAACAAAACCTAAGGGTGAGGAGCACGCTATTTATGAGTTTAAGCAGAGAGAAGATCTGATTAAAGAAGACCTTAAGCAGGCTACAGGATTGGAGTCCTGCTTTCACTTGCTTTCAGGGGTAGCATCTCTGCTTGGTGCTATTGCTCGGCTGCGCTGCGGTCAAATGCCTATGGGGCACGACCCAGAGCTTAGCTTTGCGGGAAACCTTATCTTTACGATGACAGGTAAAAGACCTACGCCCATAGAAGAAAGGATCATGGATGTATCTTTGATCCTGCATGCAGATCACGGTATGAATGCAAGTACATTTGCAGCTATGGTGGTGGCCTCAACATTGTCGGATGTCTACCTTTCTGTCGGAGCAGGTATAGCGGCATTACAGGGGCCGTTGCATGGTGGCGCTAACGAAAGAGTAATTGAAATGCTTCAGGAAATAGGCAGTAAAGAAAATGTGCCGGCATGGTTTGAGAAAAAACGCATTAAAAAAGAGAAAATAATGGGTTTTGGACACAGGGTTTATAAAGCTTATGATCCGCGTGCCCTTGTTTTGGGACCATTGGCAAAATATATGAGTAGAAAAAATAAGGAAAGTAAACGTTTCTATAACATCGCAAAAGCTCTGGAAAAAGAAGTTGCCAGGACCATGGGGACCGAGAAGAAGATCTTCCCTAATGTTGATTTTTACTCAGGAATAGTATATTCAGGTATGGGGATCGAGACGGATTTCTTTACGCCGCTTTTTGCGGTAAGCCGGGTTGCCGGGTGGACAGCGCGTGTACAGGAATACCTGCGTAATAACCGAATTTTTAGACCGCGAGCCATGTACACTGGGCCGTATGACAAAGAGATTGTACCCATCGAAAAACGGGGCCACAACAAAGAAAGTTAAATTTTTCAAATCTAAAGAGGTAAATCATGAAAAGTTTTACTGAACATCTTTGGTTTGAAACATCTACAAGGCGGGCTTATATAAACATTACTCCCGAAGTTGAGAAGGTCCTTAAAAAGAGCGGTATAAAAGAGGGATTATGCCTTGTAAACGCCATGCATATTACTGCTAGTGTTTTTATAAATGATGATGAAAGGGGATTGCATCATGATTTTGATAAGTGGCTTGAAAAGCTAGCCCCGTACCAGCCTACTTCCCAGTATCAGCATAATAACGGAGAAGATAATGCGGATGCCCATCTGAAGCGCAGTGTTATGGGCAGAGAGGTTGTCGTTGCGGTTACAAAAGCTAAATTTGATTTTGGTCCCTGGGAACAGATTTTTTACGGTGAATTTGACGGAAAAAGAAAAAAAAGAGTACTTGTTAAAATAATTGGAGAATAATAGCCATGTTGAATATGGAAGGAATGGATCTGCACAGAGCCGGTATTGAGCATCTGCTTTGGAAACGGAGTATAAGAAACTATCTTGATGATAAAGAAGGTAAAGATACTATGGAAACTGTTTCGCATAAAAACTGCAGAGTAGGCCAATGGATTTATTCTTCAGGAAAAAAAAATTACGGGGAAATGACAGAATTAAGAGAGTTGGAAATAGTTCACGTAGAAACACATAATATTGCAAACAGAATAATAAGATTAAAAAAAGACGGAAATAATCTGGAGGCAGAGACCGAATATGAAAAGCTGGAGACAATAAGCAAAGTGATAGTTTCGAAATTAACGGCATTGGCGATTAGATTAAGTGATTAGTTTTAAGAATACCATATGAAAAGGAGGGGGAAATGTTTAAGAATAAAATTTTTTTATTAGCAGCAGTATTTGTAATGGTGGCATTTGTTGCAGGCTGCGGAGGGCGTTCGGTAAAAAGACTGGATACGGAAAAAGTTGTGGATATCAGCGGCCGCTGGAATGATACGGATTCACGCCTGGTTTCGGAAGAAATGATCAAGGATTGTCTGGGGAGACCATGGTTAAACAAGTTTGATGAAAAAAATAAAAAAGAGCCGGTGGTTATTGTCGGAACGATAGTGAACCGCAGCCATGAGCATGTAGACGCACTGTTATTCACTAAAGACCTTGAAATGGCTTTTGTTAATTCGGCAATGGTCAAGGTTGTCGCTTCAAAACAAGAGCGTGAGGAGATCAGGGGAGAACGAGGAGCTCAGCAGGAAGGGCTAACAGATGATAAAACCATAAAAGAATTAGGTAAGGAAACAGGAGCTGATTTTATGCTCCAGGGAAGCATTAACTCAGTAAAGGATGAAATAAAAGGTAAGTATGTTATTTTATATCAGGTGAATCTGGAGCTTATTGATCTTACTGATAACCAGAAAGCATGGATCGGACAGCGCAAGATAAAAAAATATGTTCAGAAAAGTAAGTTCTCTTTATGAAAATCCAATAATGGATATAAAAATATGCCGATAAAAAAGATCGAACTAAGATATGAAATTTTTATGCGGGCGATAGGTATTTTATCGCTCGTTTTTTTTATAACATCATGCGCCTCTTTTCCAAAAGACCAGCCTCAGGTCGAGGCACTGGTCCTAAGTAATAATTATGGAAAGGCACTGCAGATTCTCACTCAGGATAAAAACGCCTACGGAACCAATAATGAATTGTTATATTTGCTTGATAAGGGGTTTTTGGAGCATTTGAACGGCGATTATGCCCAGAGCATTGAAACTTTTACCAAGGCGCAAATGAAGTTCGATGAGCTTTACACGGAATCCCTCGGCAAGATCGCGGCGACCTGGGTATTCAATGATTATTCGGCTCCTTACCACGGGGAAGATTTTGAGCATGTGTTTATAAATGTTTTTCAGGCGCTGAACTACCTGATGCTGGGGAAATATGATGATGCTATAGTTGAGGCGCGGGACGTCGATTCTAAACTTAATGCGATCAATGCTCAATATAATGCGGATCAGAAGAATGTTTATAAAGAAGATGCATTTATCCGCATGCTTATAGGTATTTTTTATGAAGCGGGCAGTTCGCACCAGGATATAAATGACGCCTATATTTCATATACAAAAGCTGCGGAAATTTATGATGAAGAGTACAATGAAAATTATGGATTAGCAGCCCCGGAGATGCTCAAAGAGAATATTTTGACTACAGCCAAGGAAATGGGCTGGATGGAGTTCAATAAGGCTAAGGAAAAGTACGCTGATACTCAGATGATAACTTTGAAGGACAAGAGAAAAAAAGCCGAGGTATATTTTATACAGTATAACGGTATTTCGCCTGTTAAAATTGAAGATTCAGTGATTATACCTATGCTTGATGGGCATATCGTGAAGGTTGCTTTTCCTAAATACCAGAGACGTCCGTATGGGATAACTTCATCACGTATTCTTGTCAAAAGCAGTGAAGGTGAAGTTCTTAAAGTCAACAGTGAGCGTGTACAGGATATAGGGGCGATAGCGATAAAAAATCTAGCCAGAAGAAAAGTGAGATTTATAGCAAAATCTGCTTTGCGCGCAACAGGACGGTATATGATCGAGAAAAAACAGGTAGAAAATATAGAAAAGATCCGGGGCAGGGAAACAGCCGGTTGGTTCAGTTTTTTTGCTAATGTTTATAATATAATGATTGAGAAAGCAGATCTAAGATGCTGGAGAAGTCTGCCGGATGAAATTCGTATCGCCCGGATAATTTTAGATCCAGGAGACTATGAATTCAATGTGGAAAATTTCAATGACTCAGGTGCAAATTTAGGTATTTTAAATGTTTCAAATTCGGCAGTTAAGGCCGGAGAAAAGCTTTTTTTTATGATCCATACTTCCCGTTAAGATTAAATGAGCAATGGATAGATTTTTCCATTCCGTAATCGTATCGTTAATATTGAAATTATTTTCACACTGGATTCTTTATTGCAGTTTTATATAGATTATAAACGAGAGGGGGAAAATGGGTAAATTAACATTAGTCTGGAATGAAAAAATTGTAGAAATGTTTAATGATTTGTGGGATGCAACGGATTTCTGGAGAAGCCTGAGCCTTTTTTTAATAGGTGTGCTGATACTGGCTTTTCTTTTTAAAGACAGTATTAAGCGCTTCGTATTAAAGGAAGATGCAAATAAGCATGATAAAGAGATCTTTCATCTTTTTGATCTGATAATGCCTGAAAATAAACTAAGGGAAGTTTTGGATTTGCTTGAGAAGAAACATTTCTATAATATAAAATCGAGCGAATATATTGATAAATTCAGTGATTCCCTGCGAGAAGAAAGCCGGCAGTATATCAATGTGAGGATCAAAAAAACATCTATTGCGCTTGCAGGTGCTATAAAGCTGCTTAGTGAGTTTATTGATAAAAATTTCCTGGCTTTCCCCGATGGACACGATAATGGAACCTCACCTGAAGGCATGTACCCTAATCCGGAGATTGACGGGGGAGGCAATGAACAAGAGAAAAACTCAGCCAGGTTTGATAAATTTGACGAGGAACTTAAAATACTGAGTGGCTCGGTTAGAAGTAAATATCAAAAATATAGAAATTTGATCAAACAAAATCTGTGTATTTAACTGATAATATCTCTGATGAATTTCGAATATAAAATTGCCCGAAAGTCCAGAAGAAGAACCATGAGTATCGTTATATCCCGTGATAACCGCATTGTGGTCAGGGCTAATCAGTCTCTTCCAAAGCAAGAAATCGCTAAATTCGTTGACAGTAAAAGAGCCTGGATCAGTAAAACCCTTAAATTTAATGATGCTTGCCTCATGGCATATACACCCAAAAAGTTCATAAACAAGGAAAGATTTCTTTATATAGGAAAAGAGTTATCGTTGCGTCTTAAAAGAGGCAAAAACAAAAAGACAGAATTTAATGAAGATACAGTCCTGATCATGCTTCCGGATTTCATAAAAACCTCTGAGGATTATATCCAAAATAAATTAGTAAAATGGTATAAACATCAATCTCACGAAATCCTAAGCGAAAGGATAAAGGTATATTCTCAGATGCTTAATGTTGAGGCTAAGGATGTTAAAATAAGAACACTTAAACGGACATGGGCTAATTGTTCCCGCCTTGGGGTGATTACCTTCAGCTGGAGGCTGATAATGGCGCCTTTGTACATAATAGATTATGTAGTAGTGCACGAACTGGCGCATCGAATGCATCATAACCATTCTTTAAAATTCTGGAAACAGGTGGAAAAAATAATTCCGGGATACAAAGTTTGCAAAAAGTGGCTAAGAGAAAATGAAGTTTGCTTCCGGTGGTGAAAGAATATGAAAAAATGATAATAAATGAAATAAAAGAAAAACTAAAAGCCGAGTCCATTAGCAAAAAAGCAAATATTTTGCAGTCATTTTTTAAGACAGGGATTGGCGAGTATGCTCAAGGTGATATTTTTTTAGGTGTAACAGTACCCAAAACTAGAAAGATAGCCAAGCAGTTCTTTGATTTGCGGGAAAAATATATTAAAGAGCTGCTTGAGTCAAAGTATCATGAGCATAGACTATTAGCCCTCTTGATAATGGTCGAACAGTTTAGATTGGCTAATCAGGCTCAAAAAAAACAGCTATATAGTCTTTATATCAAAAATACAAAACACATAAACAACTGGGATTTAGTTGATTTAACCGCTCCTAAAATCATGGGAGAGTTTTTGTTTGAGAACAATAGGCAAATATTGTATAAGTTTGCCTTATCAGATAATCTTTGGCAGAAACGAATTGCTATTATCACAACATTTAGCTTTATTAAGAAAGATGATTTTAATGACACATTTAAAATCGCTAAAATTCTTTTACATGACCCGCATGATTTAATCCATAAGGCTGTAGGCTGGATGCTTAGGGAGGTAGGGAAAAGAGACTTGAAAGCGGAGGAAGGATTTCTTAAAAAGCACTATAAGCAGATGCCAAGAACGATGCTTAGGTATGCTATTGAAAAGTTTGCGCAGAATAAAAGACAGGCTTATTTAAATTCTCGGATTTAAGAAAAATCCTTGATTCCAAGGCGCTTAAATGGTATAGTCTGTGAAAATATTATACCTGCGGTTAATTTGAAAGAATGTTAATGCTTAACGCAAAAAAGGAGGTAAGTCATGCCATATGATGCAACACTAGATGAAAAACTGTTCGCTAAGTTTTGGGAGACAGAAGTTGACAGATTGACGGTTAGTGTATTCTCCTATAATAAAGGAGTAAAGAAACTGCAGATTTCCCGCACCAGCAAGGATACACAAGGGGAACTTAAATTTTCTAAGTTGGGCAGAATGACAAAAGAAGAGGTCGAAGGAATACTGCCGTTGATGAAGGAAGCGTTAGCTTTCTTATCTTAACCGTTCTTATAGGTAGCGGTCGATATTAGCAGAGGCCAGGTTGAATGAATAATCAGGTTTTTGAGGTTTCCTTCCGAAACAGACACCCATTGACTCGTGAATAGCAACCCGGTGCAGGTTTACGCTACGTTCCTTGATCGCGTCTGCGGTTTTCATGTAAATAAGGTTTCCTTCGCTAAGACGCGCAAAAGTGACTCCAGTGATTCCTTTTTCAAGCAGTAATATAGCAGATGCCCCAGCTTCCTTACCAAAATTAACATCATAGGCTGAAGAATTGCCGCATCTAACCAGATGTCCGGGACGAACTTCTCGTACCTCAGGTGTTTCGTAAAGCCCCGGAACATACATTTTTGTGTCTTTCATGAATTTGGTTATTGCAGCGTCGCTTTTAAACCTGTTGCTTAATTGCTGGGAAACATATTTGCCTGCGCCGGCAAGTTTCTTATGGCCGAAAGCATCGAGTCCGGCGGACTCATCTACAAGGTCATTCCCATTTTCGTTCTTGATACCCTCAGCAACCATGATCAGGTAAGTACCGGTTTTTACATCGCTTTGCAGAATCCTTCGGGTAAAACGTTTTTTTACATGTTCATATAAAATATCAAAATTAGCCGGGATTTCAGGGATAAGGATCGCATCAGCGTCTGCGGCAATCCCGCCTCTAAATGCCGTGTGACCGGCATAACGCCCAAATACTTCCAGAACAATTATTCGGTTGTGCGTTTTTCCGGTTGTTTTTAAATCCTGCCCAAATGTAGCAATACGGTTTATAGTAGAATCAGCGCCTACAGAATATGTCTGTAAATCAAGGTCCATTGTCTTAGGCGCATGCACGCAGGGGATACCGTTTTCGGATAAATCTACGATTACACTTCCAGTATCATCGCCGCCGCTGATAACCAGCCCGTCAATGCCGAATTTTTTAAGACCAGCTTTAATGCGTTCGTACTTTTTTTCATCTTTAATTTTTTTGATTTTCACCCTAGAATGTCCGGCTTCAGATCCCGCAGGATTTGCTTGAACAAGATCAATCCTTTCCGGATTCAATTCTACCAGCGATTCGAAATCGATCAAATTATACAGCCCGGCATAGCCATTGGGAATAATATAGCAGCTCATGCCACGGGAATGTGCCATTTGGGCTGCTCCTTTTATTACAGCATTAAGTCCGCCGCAATCACCGCCGCTGGTGATAATTCCTATTTTTTTCATATATCCTCCTTAAAATTTTTTTCAGTACCTGTCATTCAATCTAGTTGATCTTGTTTGGAAAATCTTTCAGAAAAAGCTTGAATTTTGAATTCTTATTTTAACATACATTTGAGTATATGCAACTAAAAATTTTTAATGGAGCTGCACTCAGCAAACCTGATGAGCGTGAGATTGACTTATCTTTTGGCGTGGAGTAAGATTAAAGACAAGTAAGTAAACGATTTAAAAAGTGCGACTTAACTTTTAAATACGGAATGTTAATAATACTCATGCCTACGCTGTCTGTCAGACAAGATTGTAAGACATTGCAAAATAATCGGTTGCGATCTTTATTACGCTCTGTTTTAAACAGGTGCCTTATCTTGCGCAAAAATTAAAAATATGGTATACTTAATCACTTTTTTTATAATAAGATAAGGTTGATTATAGTTCAATGATCAATTTAGGTATATTTAATACAAACAGATAAGAAGGGTTATTATGAGAACCGAGAAAAGTTCAGGGGAAAAAGGCGATTTGACTAACAGAATATCAGCTCTGGAAAAGGATTACCGGGATTTATGTAAGAAAATCACTTCTATGGAAAGAAACTCTGATATTGTGCCCTCATCTGAAAATGAAGATGACTGGAAAAAGGAAAGAAGGACTTTAAAAGATCAGATATCTGCTTTTGAGCAGGAAAGAGTTGCTTTGCTTGAACAGATTACAAGTCTTGAAGGCGAGCATGTAATTGGCGTAGAAGTAGAGCAGGAGCGTGATAATCTTCAGGAAATAGCGGCGGTCCTGGAAAAAGACAAGCAGAATTTGCTTAAAAGCTTGGATCTTTTAGGTGAGGAAAGAAAGCAATTCATAGAAAAGATCAGCCGTCTGGAAAATATTGGAAATGCTCTTTATCTGCAAAAAGAGCGCCAGGATATGGAAAACGAGATTGCTAATCTCAGGTTTGAGAACAACAGTTTGAATACCCAGGTTCAGGAAAATGATGAGGCCAAAAAAGAGCTTGAAAAGAATATCAAAAGCCTGGAAGGCCAGAGCAAAGCTTTAAATTATCTTGATCAAAAGAGCAAGTTGTATAAGACGGAGCTGGATGAAGCCCAGATGTATAATGAAGATTTAAAAGGAAAACTTTGCGCGCTTGAGGCAGAAAATTGTGAAGTAAAGGCAAAGGTAGAGGAGCTTCAAAAATACACTCAGGCAGCTAAAAAGCATAAAACATTTGAGAAAGAACTCTTTGAAAGCAAACGTGAGAACCAAAAGCTTCAGGAAGAAATTTTTGATTTTGAGCAGGAACAGAAAAGTTTGCTTAATGAGATAGCTGAATTAAAAGAAGACGTGTCTTCCGGTAAAATAATCAATAAGGCAAATCTTGACCTGTCTAAAAAAATAGCTCAGATAGAAACTATTAATAAAGAATTGCTTGAGAAGATTTCAATTCTTGAAGAGGATAAGAAGGAACTTGTAGCACTGAATATCCAAAAGGCTCATATGGCTGAAAACAATATAGAAAAAGAGGAATTAAAGAATAAAAACAGCGAATTGGAAAAAGAGAGGGTTCATCTATTTAAAATTATCGGTAAGCTTGAGGAAGAAAAAAAAGTGCTGCCTTATCTTGATAAAAAGAGCTCTATGCTTGAACAAGAGCTTAGCCAGGCCGAAAACGAGATAAAAGATCTCAAAAAAACTATAGCGGACCTGGGGAAGGAAAACAAAGAAGTGGCAACTAAAATTAATATGCTGGAAGAAAGGCGTAATACTCGCTTAAGTCTTGAACAGGATAATTTAGGGCTAAAAAAGAAAGTAAGTGAGTTGGAAGGAGAAATTGATCAGATTAGAAAAGAATTGAAGGAGTCAAGGAGCAAAAAAGATCAGCTGGAGCAAACGTGTATTAAAAGTGAAGATTACAAGAAGGAAATTGCTAAGATGGGGGTTGAAAAAGTAGCCTTTTTGCAAAAGGCTAATGACCTGATCGATGAGCGCAAAGAATTGATGACGAAAATTGCTAAGTATCGATCAAGTGATGAATTGCTTAATAACGAGATCAACGCATTGAAGCAAAAACAAATAGAGCTCCTGGAAACAATAGAAAAATTTCAGAGCTCCAATCAAGCAGCTTATGTGCTGGATCGGGAAAAGCTTGCAGAGTTAAAGGATTTTACCCTTGAGGCTATACAGGCTAGGAGATGGAAAAGTCCGGAGTTTGTTAATGGTGCCTATGATGCAATTGGTCTGTTCTACAGGACGCTTCTTTCAGACAGGCCGATTCAAAAAAAGTTAAAATAGAGTCCTTGCTATATAAAGTTAGTAAGCCTGAATTGATAATCTCAGTTCAGGCTTTTTTTCTTTGTATAGTTGTTTGACAGTGAAGCTATTTAACGGTATGATATTGTTTGTTTGATTTGAACAAGGCGGTTAAAAATATAGGGGCAAAATCATAAAACAGGAGGAACTGATGGTCAAAAGAAATATAGTGTTAATATTGTCTTTGG
The DNA here is from genome assembly GCA_043806135.1 of Candidatus Omnitrophota bacterium. Lineage (GTDB taxonomy): Bacteria > Omnitrophota > Gorgyraeia > B26-G9 > B26-G9 > JAGLQQ01. The sequence continues at coordinate 6,278 of JAZDHG010000044.1, read as the reverse complement.
TATTATTGTTCAACCAGGTTGTACTGGCTGATGATGATGAGGGGGGGAAGGATATCGAAAATAAATTGAATAGAGTTCTTACAGAAAATTTCAAGGCTTATGAACTGGAAGATATTGAAAAAGTAATGCAAACAGTACACAGTAAATCTCCCGGATTTGAGGCTACGAAGGAGTTTTCTTCCCAAATATTTCCGGTTTATGATATTAAATATGAATTATTAGGCTTTAAGTTCATTACGGTGGAAGGTGAGTATGCTTTAGGCAGAGTAAAACAAAAAACATCAAAAATCAAAGGCCCGGAATTTATGGATAATATAATTGATTCTATAGTAATCTTCAAACAAGAAGACGGCCTTTGGAAATTATGGTCTCAGGCCACGCTTACACTGGAATATCTATAAATTTCTCTCATATGGACAACTTCTGCATTTTAAGGAATACAGGGATGGAGTTGTCTTAATATCTTGGGTTTTTCTGGCAGAAGATTATCATAACTTTCTGTTTGACATATAATTATGAACATAATAAAATATATACAATAAGTGCGGCATATACTTTAGATGGACAAAGGGATATTGATCAGAAGAGTAGTTTACTGGCTAAGTAAAATATTCAGGAGGATTATATGGCGCGAGAAAGAAGAGGATTTGCGCGGCTTTATGTTGGAGTAGAGGCTGTGTATAAACAGGCGGACAAAGAAAATACTGTTTTAGTCCAAGATCTTAGTGTTTCTGGAGTTAGATTTATTTCTAACGAAGTTTTAGATAAAAATATAGAAGTAGCTTTTACTTTATCTATCCCAGGTCTGCCTAAGAGCATATCAGCAAAAGGAAAAGTGATATGGCAGAGAAAGTTCTCTGAATCATTTTGTGATACAGGTTTAGAGTTTACGCATATGGAGCCTGATTCCCGCCAGATGCTTTCAAGTTACATAAAAAGTGCACTGGGTAGGGTTGATGAGCATCGCGAATTTGTGCGTAGTAATTTGAGCACAATGGTTAGCTATAGAATTTTAACTAATCCTAATGATGAGAAACGCTGTATTAGCGTTGATGTAAGCCCCACAGGAATGAAAGTTTTCGCTAAAGAGCTTTTGAAAAATGAAGAGGCTCTGGAGTTGTCTTTTAATCTTCCTGAGGAGAAAGAGGTTATCCATGCTATGGGTAAAGTTATCTGGGCAAAGGAAAGAGATGAGAAATTTTCTGAGTGCGGGATAGAATTTACTCAGATAGACAGCGCAAGTGTAGATAAGATAAATCGCTATGTGAAGCAGACATTAGGGATAGAATGGTAGGGGCCAGCTTGTGAAGCTTTATCTGGTGCGACATGGACAAGCCTTGGCTGAGAATCAAGATTTTTTGCAGCAATTGACGGAAAAGGGTAAGTTGGATGTGCAGAAAACCGCTGAATTCTTAAAAAAAGCCAAGATAAAAATAGATCGTATAATTAGCAGCAGAATAGCTAGAGCTGTCCAGACCGCTGAGATCCTTGCTTCTGTTTTGTTCCCCACTGGCAAAGTTGAGCAAATAAATGGGATCTCGCCTAACGATTCAGCCGAAGCGTTCCTGCAAAGAATTGAATTTAATGAACAGGACATTATGTTAGTAGGGCATCTGCCTTTTTTATCTTACCTTACGTCTTTACTGCTTAGCAGAGAAGAAAATACTGTTAAAATTTTATATCCAACCTGCTCAGTAGTATGTCTTGAGCAAAAGGACCGGGAAGCGTGGAAACTGGAATTTGTTATTAATCCGGAATTGCTTTAAATAGAGTAGGTTGTGAATGGAGATAAAACCGTTGAAATCATGTTCGAATTGACAGGATCTGTGCTTAGTACTAAAATATAAATGGTTAAAAGCGTTAAGGAATGACATTGCACAGCAATATGTTATGTATCGGTCACCCTTAATAGATAAACGATTATTTTTTGTGATAGAGAGAAAATATGAAAAAAATAGTATTTGTCGCTTTATTATTATTCTTATTAACAAGTTGCGATAAATTGCCTGCTGCTCAAGAGAGTCAGTATCAACTAATGAAAGCCGTTGACGGGTCGGTTTACCGTCTAAATAAAAAAACAGGGCAGGTATCAGTGATAAAAGGGGATGAGATCGTCCCGATCAAACCGGCTCAGTCTAAGCCGGAAGTAAAACCCGCTGAAACAAATCCTGAAAAAGAACAGCCTAAAGAGGATCCCCAGAGTATATTACCTGCCAGCACCCCGTTACCGGTGAATATTCATGTTGATTATACTGCTGAGGAAATGAAGGATTGGAGTGAGCAGCAGTTTCAGGCAAAAAATCTGAAAGTAAGGTTTAAAAGTGCCTGGCAGAGTGGGGTATTGCATTATGAGTTTGAAGCGTATCCGTACCTGTCGTTGAAGAAAATGCTGGATAAAAAGGAAGAGGATGTTTATTATCAGCGAAAATGGCATGGATTTGTTATTAAATTAGTTGATGAAGAAGGCGTTATAATAAATGTCATACCGATAAAACTTTGGGATATGGCCAGGACGATTGATAACAAGGGAAAGTTTGAAAGCCTAGTAATAAAGAATAAAATTGAACTTCCGGAAGATGAATATATCAGAATAACAGGTTATAATCTTGACTGGAAGCTTGACCGGCTGCTTATACCTGACTATAAATTCCAAAATAAAGTCGATGATTTGATGCAGACATACAGCTGGTATGGTGAAGTAGACCTCAAAGTTGATCTCGATGCTCCTCAAGGTGCCAAGTACTGGTGGATGACGTTCCCTGACAAAAGAAAAGTATATTTTTCCACTGAACAGGAACTTCTTAAAAGTTATCAGGAAACAGTTGGCAAAATCATAAACGGCCAGAAAGAGGAATAATTACAATTATTATGTCTGGCTTTATACCTAGTACTTGTTGATTTGGTTTAGGAGTTATTTCCTATAAAGGAATAAAAATGTCGATTAAATGTCCAAAGTGCAAGAAAATCTATGAGTTGTCATTATTTGACGCACAGGAGAATGTGTTCTGTGTTTGCGGGAAAAACCTAAGTTTTGAGCAAGAAGATGTATTGGGGCGTTTAAATGAGATTTGTAAAGAGTATGAATCGAAGCTTGAAGAGGAAAAAGTTGTCCAAATACGCAAAATGGCTGACAGTATAGTTTCGTTGATACTGAACATTGATTGCAGTCTGGATGACTTGGAAATAGAAAAAAACAGGTTGAGAGACCTGATATCAGAGATTTTACCGGACAAGTCGCATCTTTATGAATTAATTTATGAGCCTAGGTTTAAAAGACTGTGGAAAAAGTTCAGGGAAAGCGATTTGGTTTGAACAAGCGTGGCAGGCCGTATTTTTAAGGGGGTAATTCTATGAAAAAATGTCCGTTTTGTGCGGAAGAAATACAGGATGATGCAATAAAGTGTAAGCATTGCGGTGAGTTCATTAAAAAAATAAAAAAATGGTATTTTCAGCCCATAGGCATGATAATCCTCTTTTTTGCAGTAGGGCCTTTTGCGCTGCCTTTAGTTTGGATGAATCCTGATTTAAATAAGAATGTAAAACTTCTGATAAGCATCATTGTGATTGGGTTGTTTTGGATATTAGGGGCAGTTGCGGCAAATTCGCTCAAAAATCTGATTAGTTATTATCAGCTCATGTTTTCACTTTAAAACAATCATGAAGAGAGGTTATGGAAGATGATTAAGTTTATCCCGCATGCTTTGAAAACCCCAGCTTTTAAGCTGGGGATGAAAGCAACTCTGCGGGATTCCGCTCAGAAACCCCGGGCTAAAGCCCGGGTGAGCTTCATTTTCTTTTTAGTGCTCTTTATGGCTATAGCTGCGGGAGCTTTTGCGATTGAGTTCGAAGTTACCGGTATAATTTTTCAAAAGGAGCCGATAGCTATTATAAATGGAAAAATTGTCAAAGTGGGTGATGAAATTGACGGTGCAATAGTTCAAAAGATATTTGACAAATCGGTATTTCTTAAATATAAAGGCGATCTTGTTATCAAAAATGTCAGCGGTAAACGTCCGGGACAGGCTGTTGTGACGGAGATTGAAGAAAAACTGGATGATGAAAAGCCTTCTAAGAGTAGTTTCTTTTTTTATTTTATTATTCTTATTCTAATGCTGGGTGGTGTGGGATTCTATCTCTTTAGTAAAAGCAAAAACGATCCGGATAAATTGAAGTAATATATTCAGGTATATAAATACGCAGTGAAAAATAGATTAGGCTGATAATGTCTTGGATAAAATCCCGCTTAAGGCGGGATCAATAAAGGAGGATAAAATGAACATAGGATTATGGGTGCTCATCGTAGGGGCTGCTTTAATAGGACTTTTTTATAACGCCTTAGTGGGGAAAAAAAACCAGGTACAGAATGTTTTTGCTAGTATTGATGCGCTGCTTAAGAAGAGGTATGACCTTATCCCCAATCTTATTTCTACGGTTAAAACCTATATGCAATATGAAAAAAATACCTTAACTGAAATAACCGAGCTAAGGGCAAAGGCAATCTCAGGGAATCTCAGTGATGACGAAAAAGTAGAACTGGACAATAAGGTAACTAAAGCTCTTGGCGGTATTATGGTAGCGGTTGAAAACTATCCTGATCTTAAAGCTAATCAGAATTTCATGCAGCTGCAGAGGTCTCTGACTGAAATCGAAGAGCAGATCTCTGCTGCGCGCAGAGCATATAATGCCGCGGTAACTGACTATAATAATGCCATAGAAATGGTTCCGACAAACATTCTGGCTTCCATGATGCATTATCAAAAAAAACAGGTGTTTGAAATTTCTCAAAATGAAAGACAAAATGTGGATGTAAAAAATCTTTTTGCTCAGTAAGAGCGGTCTTCTTACAGGAAAGGGCAATAAATAATTGAAAACAATTGAGGAATTAAAGAATTTTTACGAGACTTCACTGCTGCCTGAACTAAAGGTCTTGGAGGTTCAGAGAATGGCGGTGCGAAATAAGGTATTGCTTGCCGGCTTGACCATTATTCCCGTAGCCACAATGTTTGCGTTTTATGTTAAAAACACAGATCTGTCATTTTTTATAATAGTGTTTAGCTTTCTTGCCGTTTCGGGTGTTTTATTTTTTGCCGCGAAAAATTACAGGCAGAACTTTAAGAAAGGCATAATAGAGAGCATTGTGCATTTTATTGATCCAAATCTTACTTACCTGAGAACAAGCTGTATCTCAAGTGCTGCATTTATGGAAAGTAAGATATTTACGAGAAGGCCGGATGAATACAGCGGGGATGATTATGTTAAAGGCAAGTTGGGGCAGACTCAGCTTGAGTTTTCTGAGATCCACGCAAAATATGTTACGCATGACAGCAAAGGGCGCAGGCAAGTACATACCATATTCAAGGGGTTGTTTTTTATAGCGGATTTTAATAAACATTTCAGAGGCAGGACTGTGGTCTTGCCGGATACAGCGGAAAAGCTGTTCGGCCAGATCGGCACTTTGCTGCAGTCAATAAACAAAATGAGAGGACAGCTCATTAAACTGGAGGATCCGGAATTTGAAAAAATGTTTGCGGTCTATGGTGATGACCAGATAGAGGCGCGGTACATATTATCGACCAGTCTTATGAGCAGGATGGTAGAGTTTAAGAAAAAAAACAGGCGTACAATCTATTTTTCTTTTATCGGATCTAAAGTCTATGTGGCTGTTTCATACACAAGAAATCTTTTTGAACCGCGTATATTCAGGACATTGCTGGACTTTTCCCCTGTTCAGCAGTATTTTGAGGATTTTCAAATGGCGGTAGGGATAGTGGAGGAATTGAACCTGAATACGAGAATATGGACAAAGGCGTAAACCAAAGACCACCCTCTGGGTGGGGTGGGCTCTGGTGTGTTTGATATATTGGGTGCGTGTTTTAGGTAGGGGCGATGCCTGCCCCCGATGAAACGTCCCCCAGCCTTCATTTCCTTTTGGCGTCAAAAGGAAACGAAGCAAAGGAAAACCGCCCCAAGAAATGTACACTTATTTTCTAATGATTTAGGCTCTCTGACAACCCGCCTTAGGCGGATTGCCTCCGAAAATCCATCCATGGATTACGGAGCTCAGACATCATGTCTTCGTCTGTTCGCCTAAACCAAAGAAAATACAGCGCGACATTTCAAAAGGGGAAGAAAAAGCATAAAAACCAGTATTTAAGCACAGTCGTATTACATGATAATAAATAGATATTACGACCTGCTCAGAGGAAAGAATAGAGTTGGAAATATTGGTCAGGTGACAAAAATACAGAAAAAACGAGTAGTCGTATATTTATTGTTAT
>JAZDHG010000043.1:0-16838 GCA_043806135.1 Candidatus Omnitrophota bacterium | reverse complement strand
GAAACAGGGCCCCAGGTCACGATCATCTTTGATCTTAACGCTAAAATAATTGCCTGCAGCCGTAGGATAACAGAGATACTGGGGTATACTGTCGCAGAGATAGTAAATAAATCGGGCTTTTCATTTGCCTCTGAGAGTGATCAGGAAAAGGCAAAACAGCTGCTTGGGGAAGTTTTGCAAAAAAAAGAGGTGAAAGGCTTTTTGCTAAAAATCAGGCATAAAAACAAAACTATTCGGGATATAAGCTTTAATGTTAGTTTAATGCCGGGTGAATCAGAAGAAAAACAGGCTTCTATTGTCTGTGTTATTGAAGATGTTACGGAGCGGTTGGCTGATGTTGAAAATTTGAAAGAGTCTAAAAATCAATATCAAAAGGTCGCCCAGGAATACGCTCTTACGCAGGAAGCGACATTGAATATTTTAGAGGATCTGCAGGAGAGTAAGAATGCTGTGGAAGCGGACCGCAGAGGATTTTTGAATATTATCGAAAACATCCGGGATGGGATTGTTATCGTTGATGAAGACGGTATCGTCAAGTTTGCGAACAAAAGTGCGCAGGATATTTGTGATACTGAGTTAATTGAAATGATCGAAAAGCCGTTTGCTTATGTTATAAATATGAATGAAGTCGGCAAGGTTAAAATTAATCATCGGAACGGGAGAACTGCGCTCGTGGAGCTCAGGGTGAGTAAAACAGAATGGATGCAGCAAACAATGAGCCTTGTTGTGATGCATGATATAACCCAGCAGGAGGAGGCAAAGAACCTGCTTTTACGCGCGGCAGAGGAATGGAGATGCACCTTTGACGCTATCGGCGACGGGGTATCCTTGTTAAATGTCGAAGGTAAGGTTATAAGATGTAATAACGCGGCGGCCAGGATCTTTAACAAGCCTTTTCCTGATGTCATTGGTACTGACTGTCACGATTTTTCCCATGCAGGACAAAAGGCCCCTGACTGCGTTATAAACCGCGCAATCCAATTAGGGGAAAGATCAACCGAAATATGCAAAAAAGATGAAAAATGGTACTTGTTTTCCGCAGACCCGCTTATAAGTAAGGGAAAAGTAACCGGAGTGGTACACACGATGTCAGATATAACCGAGCAGAAAAATACCGAGAATAAAATGAGAGAGTATGCGGAGTATATTGAAAACATCGTGGAAACGGCACAGTCACTTATTATCGTGCTGGATAAAGAATTAAGGATTAAAAGTATTAATAGATTTGCCGAAGACCTGTTTGGATACAAACGCAAGGATATTATCGGTTCCGAATGGATAGATCTGGTGACCCCCTCTGATTATAAAGATGAGATCCGACAGGTACTTATGACTTGCCTTGAAGGGGACAGAGTCATAGGATATGAAATGCCGGTTATAGCCCGGGATGAAAAAGAAATCATGATCTCCTGGTACAGTGCTGAATTACTGGATGCAGACGGGAAGATAGTCGGTATTGTAACTATGGGCTATGATATTTCTCAGAGAAAGGAAATAGAAAAAGTGCAGAGGCTTGCGCAGCTTGGAACGCTAGTCTCTCATATGGCGCATGAGGTCAACAATCCGCTCATGGTTATCTCCGGACGCGCGCAGCTGGCTCTTATGGAGGATATCCAGAACCAGGAGGTAAAAGACAATCTTGAAGTGGTCATTAATGAATGTAAACGCGCAAAAGATATCATCCAGCGCCTGCTTAGGTTCTCCCGCCCCAGTAAAGGGGAAATCCATGAAGTTGATATTAATAAATCTCTGGAAGAGGTTGTCGGTTTGTTAGAACACCAGTTTGGACTTGAAAATATTGCTATTTTGACAGATATTGCCCCGAACCTTCCTTCTATAAAGGGGGATGAAAAACAGCTGATTGAAGTTTTTATGAATCTGCTGACCAATGCACATGACGCAATAGAAGGAGAGGGGTCAATAAGGATTGAAGTTAAAGAAAAAAAGGGTTTTGTCAAGATCACTTTTAAAGATACAGGCATGGGTATGAGTAAACAAGTGATGGATAAGATCTTTGATCCCTTTTTCACGACCAAAAAAAAAGGTACAGGCTTGGGGCTGTCGATATGTTATAGTATTATTAAGGCACATAACGGTGATCTTAAGTTTGAAAGTATAGAAGGCCGGGGGACTACCGCGGTTATTTTGCTGCCGGTATTAAAGCCATCTTATGATGAGGAAAGCGCCGGGATGTCTTGATATTAGAGATTAAAAACCAAATCACAGCGATTTACTAATAGAAATTAATCCTTGTAATCTTTTAATAATCGTTGTAATCAGGTGTAATCCAGTTTGTGCTTGAGGATTATACCAGGAGAAAGAAAATGCGTAAAATTTTAGCTGTTGACGATGAACAGGGTATATCCGTAATACTCGAAAAATTTTTAACCAAGAGCGGTTTTGATGTGATAATTGCTAACAGCGGCCAGCAGGCCATTGATATTATGCGCTCGGATAAGGGCATAGAACTGATCGTTCTTGATATAAAAATGCCCGGGGTAAGCGGTGTTGACGTGCTTAAAGAGATGGCAAGAATGAACAATAATACGCCGGTAATAATTTTAAGCGGCTCTATTGGTGTCCAGGAAAACGTTGACGAGCTGAATAAATTGGGCTATGATGAAAAGACAGTCTTGTATAAACCCGTTGATTTAACTGAACTTCTGGAAAGAATTAAACAGATGCTTCCAAACAACTAAAACAGGCCTATGCTCTGGAAAAAAATTTTAGTTATTGAAGACGATGTGCCGTTGCGGAATAAGTTTTATGAGATTTTTTTTAATAAAGGCCAGGAAGTCCACTGCGTTCCCACGGCAAAGGAAGCGTTTGCCGTTCTGACTGAACACAGATTTGACCTGATCCTGCTTGATTACAGCCTGCCTGATGAAAAAGCAGAACAGACCGTTAAAAAAATCCGCGAGTTTGACAGTGAAGTCAGAATAATGCTGCTTTATGATCACCAGATGCAGGATGATGAAAAAGCTCTATTTAAGAGCTTAGCGGTTGATGAGCTCATCAAAAAAGACTTTTCAACGCATTTTATGATGAAAACAATCCTTGAGTTTGTGCGTTCGCACTCAGAAAACGGCTTGTCCCGCTCTCCCGCGAAGTTTGCCAAGGCGTCTATTCTTGTTGTTGATGATAATGATGAGATACGCAAAATGCTCGAGAGTTTTTTGAGTAAAAGAGGCTATGCTGTGCGCACCGCAGTATCAGGAGAGGATGCGATAGCTAAGATCCGTATGGAAAAGCCGGAGATCGTTTTTCTGGATTTCCGCATGCCGGGAATGGACGGGGTTATGGCCTTGAATCAGATCAAGCGCCTTGATAATGCGATCAATGTTATTATGCTTACATCTGTACAGGATGAATATGTTATGGAGGAAGTAAGGCGTGAAGGGGCATGTGATTATCTGATAAAGCCCTGTGATCTGAATAAACTTGATACGCTTATAACATCAATTCTTTTGCAATCTTAGTTTAGGGAAAAAGTCATATGTCTGATAGAGTGATCTCAGTTTTGCTTATTGAAGATGAGCCTGAAGTGGCGGCGTTAATGAGCGCGATGCTCAAAAAGGCAAGAAATATTCAGTGTGAGGTTGTTATTGCCGGGCAGCTTACCTCAGGCATTGATCTTCTTAATGAAAAAAAATTCAATGTGATTCTTCTGGATCTGTCTTTACCGGACAGTTCCGGCCTGGAAACATTAAGAGGCGTTTATTCCCGGGCAGCCGGAACGCCCATTATTGTATTAACCGGCCTTGACGACGAGGAAATAGCTACGCAGGCAGTACGGGAAGGGGCGCAGGATTATATTGTAAAGGGAAGCACGGATGTCAACGGGATGGTCCGCTCCGTTATATATGCGATTGAAAGAAAACGCTCGGAAGAGGCATTGCGCAGGGCGCATGATGAACTTGAGGAAAAAGTAAAGGAGCGCACTGCTGAATTAAGACGCATTAATGAGTGCTTGCGCAAGGAAATTGAAGAACGCAGGGAAAAAGAGGAAGAAGTTCGTATCGCAAACTCCCGGCTTAAAGAGGCACAGGCACAGCTGATACAGGCGGCGAAAATGGAGGTGGTCGGGGGGCTTGCCAGCGGCGTGGCGCATGAAGTGAAAAACCCTCTGGCGATTATCCTGCAGGGCGTGGAATACCTGGAAAGAAAGATTCCCCGGGATGATAAATCAATAGTTACAACAATCGGTTTTATCCGCAACGCGGTTGAACGCGCGGACAGTATTGTGCGCGGACTGATGGATTTTTCCTCTATTAAAGAGCTTAATATCTCAAAACAGCAGATATCACCGATTATTGAAAAAGCGCTTATGCTCCTGAAGCATCAGTTTGCAAAATATCATATAAAAGTAGATAAGCAGATCCCGGAAAACCTGCCGGACATTGCCATGGACCGCAACAAAATAGAACAGGTTTTGCTGAACCTGCTGATGAACGCTGCGGATGCTATGCCAAAAGGCGGAACGCTTACAATAAAAATTTATACAAAAGATAATGCGCAGGACGGCCTGGCCTTAATTTTGGAGATCCTTGATACAGGTACCGGTATTGAAGATGATGCTATGGATCATATTTTTGATCCTTTTTTTACGACAAAAAGAACAAAGGGCGGAACAGGCCTGGGGCTTTCTATAGTACGCAGTATCCTGAAGACTCATAAGGCCGGGATAAAGATCACTAACAGGCCTGAAGGCGGAGCTCAGGTAACCATAATATTTTAAATTTTATTAATGGGGGACAGATGATGGATAAAAAGAGAATTCTGATTGTTGATGATGAACCTGATTTTACTCATATGATCAAACTAAATCTTGAAGCAACGGGCGATTATGAAGTCCTTACGGAAAATCATGGCGCTCTGGGTTTGAAAACGGCAAGAAGATTTAAACCGGATATGATCTTCCTGGATATTATTATGCCGGATATGGACGGGCCGCAGCTGCTTGCACTTTTACGCGAAGATACCGGGCTTAAGGACATTCCGGTTGTATTCCTTACTGCGCTGGTCACAAAGGACGAAATCACAGAAGAAGGAGCAACTATCGCAGGCAATATGTTTTTGGCTAAGCCGGTTACGACGGCGCGGCTGGTAGCTTCTATTAAAGAGAATTTAAAATAGCGCCAAGAAGGAGAGCGAAAATGGCAAATAAAAAGAAGATCCTGCTTATTGACGATGAAGAGAACTTTTGTTTTCTCGTTAAACAAAACCTGGAAGATACGGGTGAGTACAGCGTGGAGACAGTAAATGACCCTGATAAGGGAATAAAACTTGCACAAAAGATGATCCCGGACGCGATCTTGCTTGATATCACCATGCCGAAAAAAAGCGGATTGCAGGTGCTTGAAATCCTGAAGAAAAATCTCAAGACAACGGCCATTCCTATAATTATGCTCACGGCTCATGCCGACAGCGATACTAAACTAAAGGCATCATATTTGTACGGAGATGATTACCTGGTTAAGCCGGTAACCTATGATGTCTTAAAGGCCAAAATCGATGAGGTTATCGAAAGAAAATCCAAGTTTAAATAAGCATATCATAGAGGTAATCAGGAGATCTGATGTCGTATTTCCCCAAAATTCTTATCATTGATGATGAAGAAGATTTCTGCTGTTTGGTAAAAAGAAACCTGGAAAGCACCGGAGAATATAAAGTTTTTGTGGCTTATAACGCTGCGGACGGTATAATCCTGGCAAAGGTGGAAAAGCCGGACGTTATTTTGCTGGATATCATGATGCCGGATATTTCCGGAGCACAGGCGGCAGCGGCTTTAAAAAAGTTTGAGGAGACAAGGGATATCCCGGTTATTTTTCTTACCGCGATTATTACAAAAGAAGAGCTTGGAACAACAATGAAGGAGATCGCAGATAACCTCTACATAGCCAAACCGGTAAAAACTCAGGAGCTTATCGATTCCATCCAATCAGTACTAAAAAAACACAGATCTATCTAACCGCCATCCCACCGCGTAGGTGGTATCTGGTTAGAGGTGGTATCGTTATTAGGAGATGTATTGTTAATGGTGAATATAGATAGGAATAGGGCGGTTACAGGAGAGATTTATCATGTTTTTACAAAGAGTATCGCTGGTTTTAGGATATTCACGCTTAAAGAAGAGTTTTCGAGAATAAAGAACTTGCTGCGATATTACCAGCATAAACATCTTCCGATGAAATTTTCGAAATTCAAGGAATTACAGAGATCGTTAGATGTTAAATTAGAAGAGATAAATAAACATGAAAAAATTGTTGATATAATTGCCTATTGTGTTATGCCGACACATATTCATTTAGTTTTAAAGCAGTTGACAGATAATGCTATTTCTATATTTATGAATAATATTCTAAATAGTTATACCAGGTATTTTAATGTTAAACATAAAAGAAAGGGGCCGCTGTGGGAAGGTCGCTTTAAAAAAGTACGGGTTGAAAGTGATGAACAATTAATGCATTTAACACGTTATTTACATTTAAATCCTGTTACTTCTAAATTAGTCGATTTACCGGAAGCATGGCGCATGTCTTCTTATTCAGAATACATTGATCAAGGCGAAAATGCGGTCAGCAATTTTGAAAAGATCCTGGATATAATACCTGAACAATACAAGGAATTTGTTGCAGATAGAATTGATTATCAGCGTGAATTAAAAATAATCAGTCACATTCTTTTTGAATAACCCATATCCCACCGCGTAACCCATATCCCACCGCGTAGGTGGGATATGGTACAGCGTAGGTGGGATATGGTACAAATGCTTTTTCGGAAGGAGAAGATATGATGAGAAACTTTTTTAAACAGGTTGTTTTATCGATTTACGGGTTTTTCGGGTTTAAAGGATTAGAAAAGAAAAGAGCAACTGAGGTATTAGATAAGTTTAAAGATAAAAAAGTTTATGGACAAACCTCTAATGCGAATTTTTTCGGGCAGGAATCCCTGGGGGCAGCGAAAGTGAGGGGAAACGGAGTTCTTGTGCTTGCAGAGGGAGTGCTTTATTTTGAGATGTGGGTTCCTGGAAGGGAGCTATCCATACCGTTTAGCTCTATTACCGGGGTAGAAACTCCTAAAGTTTTTCTGGGAAAAACAAAGGGAAAGGCTCTTTTAAAGGTTTGTTTTAAAAATCAATCAGGTAATGCTGATTCTGCCGCATGGCTGCTTAACAATCTGACTCATTGGCAGTCAGCCATAGAAAAAATCGTAACACAAAACAAGACGTGATCTAAACACTGCGTTGTTAAAAAATTGAGCCGTTCTTATTTAGGGTGGAAGAATTTTGGGAAGGCAATAAGAGCGAAGCGGTTAGATAGAAACCATAATGGCCCATGAATCTGTGTAATCTTGTTTAATCTGTGGAATTAGGTTCTTTCTGCGACATTAAACAAGAAAGAACCAAAAAATTTGTTCCCTTCTGCTTATTCTGGTATAATCATTTCCTGCCTTAGCGGTCAATATTGAAAGCATCAGATTAAAACTATGAGAAAAGAAATCTATAATTTACTGGAGCAATACTGGGGATATGAATCGTTTCTTCCTTTACAGGAGGAAACGATAGTTTCTATTATTAAAGAAAAGGATAGTTTGACGGTACTGCCTACAGGAGGCGGGAAATCGTTATGCTTTCAATTGCCTGTATTGCTTGAATCAAACATGGCCGTGGTCATATCTCCTTTGATCTCCTTAATGAAGGATCAGGTTGATGCGCTTAACGATATAGGGATAAGAGCGGCTTTTTTGAACTCAAGCCTAACTGCTGTACAGCAGAAGACAGTAATAAACAATATCAGGGATAATAAAATAAAGCTGCTTTATATGTCTCCGGAACGTCTGCAGACAGAAGCGGCGATGGATCTGTTAAAAGAGGTCGGGGTATCTTTTTTTGTTATTGACGAGGCGCATTGCATAAGCCACTGGGGACATGATTTCAGGGCTGAATACCGGGACCTGGGGAAAATAAAAAAGATATTTTCCGGCGCAAGCGTGCATGCTTTCACGGCTACGGCGACAAAAGAAGTTCAGGATGATATTGTAATCCAGTTAAGGCTCTGCGATCCCGCAAAGCATATAGGAGGAGTGGACAGGCCTAATCTTATCTACCGGGTATGGCCTCGTCAGCAGATAAACAGCCAGGTTGTTGAGGTTTTGCAAAGACATGATAAAGAGCCGGGTATTATTTACTGTCTGCGCCGCAAAGATGTGGATAAGATGTCTCAAAGCTTAAAAAAACTCGGGTTTAAAAATGCAGCATACCACGCGGGGATGTCTGATGAACAGAGGCATATAAGTCAGGAAAGATTTGTAGGAGAGGATGTCGACATTATTGTAGCCACAGTTGCTTTCGGCATGGGTATAGACCGCTCTAATGTCCGGTTTGTAATTCACGCGGGAATGCCCAAAAGCATTGAACATTATCAGCAGGAAACAGGCCGCGCCGGCAGGGACGGACTGCCTGCGTTTTGCTATATGTTTTACAGTGCAGGGGATTATCAGCTCTGGAGTTTCTTCGCCCAAAAATCATCTGAACGCGATGTGCTGATGCAAAAACTGGCGCGCATGTATGATTTTTGCGCAAAGCCTCAGTGCCGGCACAAGGTGCTGGTTAATTATTTCTCGCAAGGCTATGCAAAGGACGGGTGCGATGCATGTGATTACTGCCTTAAGGAACTGGATATGGTCGAAGAACCTCTGGTTATTGCCCAGAATATCCTGTCATGTGTGGAAAATATAAAGCAGAGGGGATATGGTTTTGGAGCAGGATATGTCGCGGATGTTCTTAGAGGCAAGGTTATTGATAAGATAACTGATTTACGCCATCATGAACTGGCTGTTTTCGGTGTTATGGTCAACAAATCAACGGTTTTTATCCGTTATATGATCGAGCAGCTTATAGGCCAGGGGTTCCTGGAACGCAATGATGAATTTTCTACACTTTTTATTACAGAAAAGGCCAGGAATGTGCTGAATGCCCGGATCACTCCGGTTTTGGCAAAACCTCTGCTGAGGGAAAAGAAAAAGCAGATCGCGAAACAAAGTTCGATCCGCCGCTCAAGAGAGCGGGAGGGAGTTGATCAGGATTTATTTGAAAGATTGCGCCGGAAAAGAGCAGATCTTGCCAGAAAGAAAGGCGTGCCTGCATACATTATATTCGGGGATAAGACTCTTTTGGATATGGCGGCTAAGAAGCCGCTGACTAAAGAGGCATTTGCGGATATTTATGGAGTTGGAGAGCAAAAACTAAAAACATACGCTGATGTATTTATCAGTATAATCGAGGAAGATTAATCGGCTGATCAAATAACTTTTCCAGGTTAAGGAACAGGGCTTTTATGAACCGTTCAGCAGAAATGGGAACAAAACCGATATTATGGCTATTGGCAAAGTTTGCCATACCTTCTATTTTTAGTCTGGTTTTTCATGCTCTATATAATATTGTAGACCGAATTTATATCGGCCGGGGAGTAGGGTCTTTGGGGCTTGCCGGAGTAACCTTATGCTTTCCGGTGCTGCTTTTTATCTTCGGCTTCTGCCTGCTGTTCGGCAGCGGATCGTCATCGCTGATATCACTGCATTTGGGCAATCAGGAAAAAGACAAGGCCGAAGAGGTTTTCGGCAATACTTTTGCGATCATGAGCGTTACGGCGATAGTAATTACCGTGCTCGGACTTTTATTTTATGAGCCCATGCTTAGATTACTATTTGTAAGCAATGATGTTTATCCGCATGCCCGAGATTATATTCAAACGCTTTTTGCCGGAAGTATATTTTTCTTTTACGGTTTTTTCCTTATTTTTGTCATCAGGGCTGAAGGAAACCCTGTGTTTGCGACAATGATGATGGTGGTGGCCACAATTATAAACGTGATACTTGACCCCATTTTTATTTTCCTGCTGCACATGGGGACAGGCGGCGCAGCTCTGGCGACCATAATCTCAGAGGCGGTCATTGTACTTCTGGGGCTCTTATACATAATGCGCAAACACGGCCTGCTGCATATAAGACGCAAATACCTGCATTTTAACTGGCCGAATATAGCCAAGATCGCTTTTCTCGGCCTTTCTCCCGCGTTGATGGATATGGCGGCAAGCTTTCAGGTAAGTTTGCTTAATTTTCGGTTGGTAAGCTATGGAGGAGATATGGCTGTAGCAGCTATGGGAATAATTTTTTCCATAACTTCTTTGATCGCTCTGTTCACCTTCGGTATGGCCGGAGGTATGCAGCCTTTGATCGGATATAATTACGGAGCGAAAAACTATAAGCGGGTTAAAAATATATTTTCTTATGCGTGCTTTAGCACCTTTATCATGCTTTTTTTCGCAGTTGCCGCGATTATTATTTTTTCAAATCAGATAGCCGCGCTTTTCTGCCGCAGCGATCCTGAGCTTATTTCACTCAGCAGTCATGGACTGCGTGTTTATATATTCATGTACCCTCTTGTGGGCTTTCAGATCCTGGGTACGCGGTATTTTCAATCAGTAGGTAAAGGATTGCATTCGGTTTTGATCGGTCTGTCCAGGCAGTTATTTATTTTTATTCCTGTGCTTTATGTGTTGTCCGGCAGGTTCGGGGTAGAGGGAGTATGGTTCAGCAGTCCGGCGGCTGAGCTCTTGGCGGCAATTGTTACTGCTTTGTTTTTAGTCAGGGAAATAAGAGCACTTAACCGTTTAAAAAAGAATACCGCCGGTTAAAAAACATTAACGTCTGATAATTAAACGAATTATGAAATTAATATTATTGATCCTTACAGCTGTTCTGTTTGTCTTTTTTTCTTCAAATGCTTTTGCGCTTGATTGGAAAAATCTGCATAAAACTGCTGATGAGATCTCTATCTCTGAAGCCCAGGAATTACTTAATAAAAGCAAAGATTCACCTGATGCGCTGTACGTTGCGGCGCTGGCTTATCTTAATCAATATAAGGTGTCTGAGGCAAAATCTTTATTTTTAAAGATACTTAAGATTGAGCCAGAGACTAAAGAGGCGCAGTGGGGACTGGCAGAGATCTTAAGGCGTGAGTACGACCTCCAGAAGAGCCGGGAAGTGCTTAGTCAGATTATCAAATCTAATCCGGATTTTTCTCCCGCCTATATTACACTGGCTTATATAGAGTTTAGCTTAAAAAATTATAAAGAAGCTGTCAATCTTGCCGCTGTGGTTATCAATCAGGGGATGGAAGCTGTTGATAAAAGCAATTACGTGAGAGCTTATCTTATCCTTGCCGGAGCAAAGGGAATGATCGCGGATAAAAGCGGGCCGCTGAAAAAGGCTTTTCACGGCCTGCAGGTGTTTCCCAATCTAAAAAAAGCGCAAAAGTTACAGCCGGAATCTCCCGGGGTTTATTTCGGGCTGGGAGCTTTTTATCTATTGGCGCCGGCAATTGCCGGAGGGAATATCATCAAGGCAAAAGATTATTTGGAAAAAGCAATCGCGCTTGACCCCAACCTGGCTGATGCCTATGTAAGGCTTGCCCAGGTGTATAAGGCGCAGGGCGATCCGGATAAGTTTCAGGAATATCTGCAGCTTGCTTTAGAAAAAGACCCGAAAAACTTTTTGGCTAATGAAGTGAAAGATTCCCTAAAGTAACCTTTATCCCGCATGCTTTGAAAACCCCAGCTTTTAAGCTGGGGATGAAAGCAACTCTGCGGGATTCCGCTCAGAAACCCCGGGCTTTAGCCCGGGTGAGCTTCATATGCTTAATAGTCTGAGGGTGTAATCGAGGAGTGCTTTTTTATATACCGGGTTCATCTTTAGATCCTGCATGATCGAAGCTGATTTTTTTAATAAGATCTTTATCTGAGTTTCTGCATATTCAAGGCTTCCGGTATCTGTGATTATCTTTCGGGCTATATTAAGGTCTTTTATGGTGACCTTATTTTTTTTCAGGATTTTCTGAAGCTGAGTTTTCTGCTTTTTATCGCAGTGGGTATAAGCATGCCAGATAAGCAGAGTTTTTTTGCCTTCCTGCAGATCGCTTAAACCTGATTTTCCGGTTTTCTTTTCTTGAACGAATATACCGAGAATATCGTCCTTGATCTGAAACGCCCGGCCTAAGGAGATACCGAATTTAAACAGTAAATCTGTTTGTTTTCTGGAAGCTCCGGCAAGGATTGCGCCGGTTATCAAAGGAGCAATAAAAGTATAGTACGCGGTTTTGTAATCATAGATCTTATATATCTGATCTTTTCTTATTTTGCTGATATTCTCAATGCTGTAGAGCAGCTCTATAAACTCGCCGCAGCCGGTATAACAGGCCGTCTCAATGAATTTTCTAAGTGCTTGTTCCTTGCGCAGAGGGTCTTCGTTTATAGCCAGGAATGCTTCGATGGCAATAGCGTACATTATGTCTCCGGTGATCATGGCCAGGTCTTTTCCGGAAAATCCTGCTTTTTTG
Organism: Candidatus Omnitrophota bacterium; assembly: GCA_043806135.1. Taxonomy (GTDB): domain Bacteria; phylum Omnitrophota; class Gorgyraeia; order B26-G9; family B26-G9; genus JAGLQQ01. The sequence goes on along the minus strand of JAZDHG010000043.1, from coordinate 4,441 downwards.
GGCTTTTTTATTTTCCTCTCCATTAATTTATGCATAGAGGCTTTTCCCCGGCGCATATCAGAATTATCGACTATATCGTCATGGACGAGAAGAAAAGCGTGCAGGAGTTCTATGGCCAGCGCACTGCGGTAAAGGTTCTTCGGATTTTTCGCAGAAAAACCCTTATAGCCGATGATAAAAAGTATAGGCCGGACTCTTTTGCCTTTAGCCAGGATAAAGCGCTTCATGTTATTAAAAAGCAGTGTGGAGATGGCGGAAAGATGATAGCGGCTGTTTATATAAGAGATGAACTTTGTAAGTTCCTTGTCCAATGTGCTTTTTAGTTGGCTAAACATAAAATTATGATATCATATATTTTAATATGGAACAATTAAAAGCAAAGGGCAAGGATGAGTATAAAATCAGCAGAATTAAATGCTGGATAAGAGCATTGCGGCTTCCTTTTATTACGGCAAGTATTCTTCCGTTTATTGCAGGCACATTTCTTTTTAAGGGCAGTATTGATTTTCTTAGGCTTACCGCAGGGCTTGTGTCTGTAATCGCTACGCATCTGGGTGCTAATCTTATAAATGATTATGCGGATTCAAAATCCGGCGCGGACTGGCAGGATATAAAATTCTACGGTTTATTCGGAGGCTCTAAGCTTATTCAAGAAGAGGTGTTGAGTGAAAGTATCTATCTAAGGGTATCCATAGGTTTGTTTGCCCTTGCTTTTGGGGCAGTGTTTTTTCTGGCAATTTTTATTAAGAGCGCATCTGTGATAGGGTTTTATCTGCTGATCCTGACCATGGGCGTATCTTACTCGCAGGGCCCGCTGCGGTTTTCATACCAATATTCAGGCGAGGCGGTTATATTTATCCTGTTCGGCCCGGCCCTGGTAATGGGCGGGTATTTCATCCAAAGCCGTATTTTCCCAAGCACAGCCGCTTTTATCCTGTCGGTACCATTTGGACTGCTTACAGCGGCAATTCTTTTTGCCAACGAGGTGCCGGATCATGCAGAAGACCTGAAAGCGAAAAAATTTACCTGGGCCAAGCTAACAGGAGTTGAACACGCTTACATGCTCTATTCTATTATGATGTTTTCGGCAATAATTTCTGTTTTAGTGAATATCCGGCTGGGGATTTTGCCTTTTATCTGCATGGGATCGTTTGTCTTTACACCTTTGATCATTAAAGCTGGTACTATTCTTAAAATCCATTATAATGATAAGAGTAAGCTGGTCAATGCTTCTAAGTTGACGATTTTTGTGCAAACAGCGATCGGATTACTTATCATTCTGGGGTTAATAATATGAAGAGTATAGTTATTATCGGCGGAGGATTTGCCGGATTGTCTGCAGCCGCATACCTAATGAGGTATAAAAAACAGGCAAAGGTCGTGCTTGTTGACAGGAAAAGGCAGACCGACTTTCTGCCCTTACTGCCGGATATTTTAAGCCGGCGCGTAGACCATAAATATTTATCTGCAGATCTTAAAATCCTTTCCGGAAAGTTTCAATTTGATTTTATTAACAGTGATGTGAGAGATGTAGATACCGGAAAAAACAGGATTTCATTAACAAAAGAAGATATTTTCTATGATTATCTGATAATCGCCTCAGGCTCACAAACTAATTTTTACGGGGATGCCGCAATAAGCAAATCCGCGTTTAAGCTTGATGATGTCAGTAATGCAAAGGCAGTATTGAACTGTCTTGAAACAGGGGGATTTGAAAATTTTATTATCAGCGGAGGCGGATACACAGGCGTTGAGATCGCCGCAAATATCCGGCGGTATTTTTTTAAAAAAAAAGAGAAAAGACGCATTGTAATTGTAGAAAAGGCTCCGGAACTTCTGGCGATACTGCCGCAATGGATGAGAAAATATGTGCTGGATAATTTAGCTGATTTGGGGGTGGAAATACGTGTTAATGCCCAGATAAAAGCTTATTCTGAGGGCAAGATTATGCTAAGCGATGGAGAATCTTTTACCCATGCGGCACTTATCTGGGCAGCCGGGGTTAAAACACAGGATTTTATAAAAAGCATTGGCGCTGTATGCGACCGGCAGGGCAGGGTGATCGTGGATGAATATCTGCGGTTAAACAGCAATTGCTTTTGCTGCGGGGATACGGCGCATTTTGAATATAAAGGCAATCCTTTAAGGATGTCTGTTCAGTTTTCTATTATGCAGGGAAGGGTAGCGGCAGGAAACATCGTGAATTGCATTAAAAAACAAGAATTAAAAAAGTATCGGCCTCTTGACTTAGGGTATATAATACCCATGGCGAATAATAAGGCCTGCGGGAATGTATTCGGATTTAAAGTTAGAGGGAACCTTGCGGTTTTAATGCATTATTGCATGTGTATTTTCCGTTCTTATCCTTTTAGGAACAGATCGGGGATAGTTAAAAATTTATCCCGCATGCTTTGAAAACCCCAGCTTTTAAGCTGGGGATGAAAGCAACTCTGCGGGATTCCGCTCAGAAACCCCGGGCTTTAGCCCGGGTGAGCTTCATTGGAGGTTTATAAAAAAGGGAGGTGGCATGTGGGTCCTAAATTTCTTGATAAGTACAGGGATGAGGGATTGCTTTTTTTAAGGGCGGGTCTGGGCATAATGTTTATTTTGCACGGTTGGCCTAAAATGATGGGAGGCCCCGAGCAGTGGGCAGGGCTGGGTAATCTGGGTATTGGATTTGCTCCGGTTGTGTGGGGGTTTATGGCAGCGTTTGCTGAGCTTGTCGGGGGAGTATGTTTAATAATCGGATTTATGCTGCGGCCTGCATGCGGGCTGCTTTTTATCAACATGTTTGTAGCCGTGGTATTTCATCTTAAAAAAGGCGACGGGTTTATGGGAGCTTCGCATGCTATAGAGCTGGGGATTGTATTTTTAAGTCTGGTCTTCATTGGGCCCGGGGAATACAGGCTGAGCATGCAGCGGAAGAAAAAAAAATAAAGACTCAAAGCGGATATCCTGCCAAAAGCCTGAATAGATTATTTCCTATAGGCTGGAGGCAGGATATTATTTTGTCTTTTTATGGACATAAAATCATAAAATTAATAAAATAGACGATTTCTGCAACAACCTCTTGCATAATAGCCGGATTGATTATAAAATAATATGGCAAAGAAAAATTATAACTTAATAATTTAAAATAATATAAAAGATGAATGTATCACTGCAGACACCTAATTATTGTTTTGAAGCAAAGTTTAATCTTTCGATAACGGCAAAAGCAATCGTAGATTCACTGCCGCTGGATTCAACCCTCTGCGTACAAGAGTATGATCTTTGTTTTAAAACAGATATAGAAGCGCCTTGCCGCCAGGCTACGGACCTGATAAATTCAGGTGATATTGTTTATTCTGTAAATCAGGGGATATTATACAACGATCTGTATTTATTTCAGCACGGTAAAGCTGGAGCCGGATAATCTGGTGATAACTATAGGTAAAACAGAGATAGACCCTGTGGCGATCGGGTATATGAAAACAGGTGATCCGATTCATATTATGTCGATAAGCCCGGAGAAAGACAGCCGGATAACACAGAAGCTAAAAACAGATTTTCCTTCAAACCGCAAGCTTACGCAGTCTGAGATCGATATGTTGGTTCAGCAGCTTTTGGCTGAAAAAAAGGAAGGCAAATGACATGCCCTGCTTATGGGCACCGGGCGTTAACATACATGATATTGGGTCAAGTGCAACATAGAACGCTTTTTTGCACTACAGGGCTTTAGTCGCAGCAGGACAATACCATTTCTATGATAATTTGGCAATTGGGGAAAAAAACAAAAAAAAAAAATTTATGCTTGCATTTTTTTTTGAATTATGAAATAATAAAATAAAGTAAAATTGATAAGCCAAAGCATAGACACAGCATATAATACTTGCTTCAGGTAGTATCACGAAGCTTTAATATAGATGAAATCAGGGATGTCTAAAATGCTTAGCCAAAAAAGATAAAAGAATGGGGGTGAGGGCACTATAGAAAAGGATATCGATAGTTGGGGCTTGAGAATATAAGATGGCAGAACAAACATTATATTACTTGACAACAGGGCCACAAGATTCAGGAGCATTAAAAATAATGGTTCAAGGCACAGCCTGAGAATCCTGCCTGATGAGGATAAGTGTAAAAAAGGGCAATAGGTGAACAAGTTATGTTTCTTAGGTAAACAAAATTAGGAGGGGAGGACGTAAAGACTATGATTAAGAAAATTCTAATAATGGTACTGGCAATATCTTTAGTGAGCATAATCGTTCCTAAAATATCTAGTGCCGCTGAAGCGTCAAGCTGGATAGAGAACATTAAATTATCCGGTGATTTGAGAATAAGAATGGAGTATTACGAGACTAAGCCGGGGGCTCACAACGAGAGGCAAAGAGTAAGATTAAGAATGGGCGCAGATACAACAATTAACGACGAAGTAAAAATGATGTTTGGATTTGCTTCAGGA
>JAZDHG010000042.1:0-10760 GCA_043806135.1 Candidatus Omnitrophota bacterium | reverse complement strand
GTTGTTTTTGATGAAACTTTTTCCTGCACTGCGTTATCAGCAAGTGATGCTTCGTGCTGGTCCTGACCGTTTTCAGGACGAAAAGCATGGCTGATCATATCAGCGCCGACGGTATCATCAGCACTAAGCCATTCTTCTGCTATTGTTATTCTACCTGTAACTGAGCCGATCCCTTCATGCGCTTCAAGCGCATATTGCGCATTGGTATTAACCTGTGCCTTACCAATAAAGAAACGGCCATTCTGTAATTTTGCACGCGCATCTGCAATCGCCGCTTCTTCAGTTACTCTTTCATCAGTGGTAAGAGAAGCTTTACTTACATTTGCTTCCCATATATTTATCCAATTTGCAATTTTCGCTGGCTCATCTATGTTATTTTTCTCATCTTTTATTAAACTGCGTCCGGTTGCATGCAGGTCATTAGCCATATTATTAAGTTCTGCGTCATTCTTTGTCCCATCTTTATTTAAATAACGCCCGATAGTTGCTTTTCCCTGGCCGATATTCTGCAAGATGACAACAAGATCCTCTCTTGCTGCCGTAACAATAAGTTGATCATCTGAAGTCGCATTAATGTTTCCAATTACTTCAAAAGTATTATTCCCTTTGTTTAACAAGCTTATATCACCGGTTGCTACGTCTATATTCCAGTTAGCGGTTTTTTTCTTATTAAGGAAATTCTGCAAGGCTCCCTTTTTGTCAGCGGAATTCCATAAATTATTTATTTCAGAAACCTCAGTTGTAGAATATTTTCTTTCTGCAAATATTTCAAGCATCGTGACAAAATTATCACGCATTGCCTGATCAGGAGACTTGTTGTCCAGAAAGGACTGCAATGCCATATTGTCCACCGGGCTGAAACTTGCCAGTGTCGCAGCACCGCAAACATTAGAAATACCCAAAAAGCATACCAATAATAATGTCAATACCTTCTTATACATAACGCCTCCTTTAATTGTTAAAGACTTACGAAAAGTTAACATTTCTTTCATTTTTCTCCTCCAATTTTCCCTATTTTCCGTAAATATAATTTATAATTTTAAAAAGCTGCTCAAAAGAAAACAAACAAAGATGTAAAAGTATACCATATGTCTTTGCGTTTGACAAGGCTAGCAGAATATTTTTTAAAATAATATAACACATTAATATACAACAACTTACATTTTTAGATTTTAACTTTTTTTTTATCTTTTAAAACATCTTTTTCATTAACCGCTAATTAGCAGGATTTGCAGATGCCGCTGAATTTATCTCACCCATCAGCCCCTCAAGAGCCGATTTCTTGCCTATAAGCCTGTCAAAATACGGCCCTGGGACATTTTGTGTGATCCTGGGTGTAATTACAATAAAAGAAACTCCCCGCTCTCGCATTAATTTTGTCATTTCGTTAGTATGAAAACCTCCGGTCACTATAACGATATTTTTTTGATTGTTCTCTTTTAATACCCTCAGGCTGTTGCTAAGCATGGCCTCATCACGCTGACCAGCAACCTGATAAAAATCAACCCAGGCCGGAATATATACATCAAGGTATGATATATCCGCAGGCAGATTAACCCTTACACCGAATTTATTGGACTGTTCTTCTATAAATTTCAGGTATTTATCTGTCTTTAGCTCATCAATGTGCTCTTTATAAAAAGCCAGGTCTTTATTAACCATTTTTATCTCAACAAGCCTCTCCATTACTCTCAGACCCCGCAGAAGCAGATCAAGCTTTCTCTGTATATCATTAGTATAAAGTGTTTCCCTTATAGCCGCATCCGCTTCCTCTATCTCATTAAACAATTCAAAACTTTTTATCTCGTCATAATTTTTAGCGTAATTGATATATTTATCAAGATTTTTATATTTACTAAAATCAACTTTATTGCTCAGTGCTAAATCCTTTACAAAACTCATGTACATTGAGCCGCTTATCTGCTCATTTTTATAAGCAAGCCCCTTATCCAGAAGATTTCTGATATCTTCTTCCGAGAGGACATTGGTCAGCTCCGTTAGAAGCTTCGTGCGATCATCTTCCGCTTGAATGAAATCAAGAGTTTCCTCTATTTTTATCGCGCTGATTAATTTTGAAAAATTGGGATAGTTCTTATCTGTAATACCTTTATCATCCATATTTTTTTTCAAAAATTCAACATAGTTATTCAGGGGAGTAAGCCGCAGGTCATAGGATAATCTTTGTGTATCTACGTCTCTGATTGTTTTAGTGTAAAGTTGGGTTTTCAGTTGAGCAAGAGCAATATTAAGCCTGCGGAAAAGCCCTAGCGCCTCATTTTTAAACGGCAGTGAATCCTGAAAGGCCTTAAAATTCCTACTATAAAGTTCTAGATCCTCAATACCAAAAAGCTTTAGAGGATATTCCGCTCCTTTATTGATAACAAGAGTTTCCGGCCCGCTTAAATGTCCTTCTCTCATAAACAGATCTGCTACCTGGCCTCTAATCTCATCTTCCGGAAAGCTGGCGAAAAGATCGGTCTCAATTACTCCGCCTGCTCCCTCAATACCCGCAACGCGAAGCCCGTAATCTTCGACCAGAAGATCAAGCACGTTCATAATGTTTGTCTGCGCTTCATAATTTAAATGCGCATCCTGAATATAGATAATAACTTTATCGGTACTTCCTTTATATATTTCCTTTATTCGGCCAAATGAACCGGGGATTACCAGGTCAAAAATATCCTTGGTCTGGTTTTCTTCCGCTTTCTGTGCAAAAACAGCGAAATCATGAATGAAAAACATTGCCACCAATAAGGCAGATATAATCCAGACTCCCGCCGAGTATTTTCTATGCAGCAACCCACGGCGAGGCTCGCCACATATTACCCCAAATTTTAACTTGGCGGCCAAACCATTCACCCTATTTAAATTTCCCCCTTTATTCATCTAAATCCTCCCCTTTTAAGCACTTATTAGTTTATTAGCGCAATACATTATACTTGAGTTAACAAAATTGACAAAGTTTACCACACAAAATCCCCTCTGTCAATAATGCATTAATAATATTCTAACTCATTTCTTTACAATTAGTACCATACATACACCTCGTAGGTGTATGTATGGTTAATCAAGAAATTTTGCTTTTATATCTGCCAATTCGCGCTGGTAATCAATCTGTGAATTTACAAATTTTTTATATACACTAGGGTTAATATCCATGCATCCGCTAAATGAGCAAATTGGTTTTTCAGTAGATTTTACTCCTATAAACTCTTTATACGAGGAATATTTCCAATCTTCCGGGTGATTTATCAGCTTGGCTGTTACCGGATTCAGGTGCACATACCTTGTCAGATGCAGTAACTGTTCATCTGTATCAACTGAAACACCTTTAAATCTACTTTCCCAGAGAGGCCCTTTTCTTTTTATTTTGAAATTGAAATAACGTGTATAACTGTTAAAAACGTTGCTTAAAAAGGTTGAAATTCCTTTATCTATCACCTGTTTCAAAACTATATGAATATGCGTAGGCATAATGCAATAGGCTATTATTTCCACTAATTCGTTATTATCGGAAACATTCTCCTTATAGAATCTATCTTTATTTTTTAGTTCCAAGAAGTGAGAATACCTAACCACAGGTTTCTCCCTCTTATAAAACCAGATCAGGCTTTTCATCCTTTCAAACTCATCGTTAACCCTAAATATTTTGAATTTAAAAATACTCTTAGAGAAAACATGATATATTTTATCGTTATAAAAAATTCTTTTTTGCATCTTTGCCTATACTCCCACATAGACCATCACTACACCTACGGGGTGTATGTATGGTCTTTTTTAGTATACCTTATGATATCATGCCTGTCAATACTGACAAAGACAAATTTTATGCCTAATGATTGTAAATACAAAATTATATAACTATTTTAGAATAAATATGTTAGATATATCAGCCCACACATACACCTACGGGGTGTATGTGTGGTATTCACTGTTTCCCCGATTTTTTAAACAAGGCATACAGCATGAATCTTATCCTGTATGCCTTATAAAATTAAAACATTATGCCCAAGTTTCAGCAGCTATGAATAACTCAACATCTTTCTTTAAATTAATTGTCTTCGCCATGCTTGTTGACTCAAATGTTTCACCCAATAAACTCTCTACTTTGTCCTGAGTCATGTTAATATTTATGGTTGCCAATATCGCGCCGGCCAGAGCTTTTCTGTCACCGGCGGTCATCTCTTTATCGCCGACTATCATTATCTTTAATGCAACGACGATAAATGCATCCCCGTTTCTTATCTGATTTGCGCCAAGCTCCTTACTAAACACTGAATATGTTACCTTATCTTCATTCCCTTCTAATTTCTGGAATGCATCCAGCTGGGCTGCTTTGCTTTCAGGAGCAAGAAAATGAACTCTGGCATTACCCTTTCCAGCTATCTTTTCCGCCACCGCCATTACTACCCCATTGGTCACAGGCAGCGGATTTGCCGCATTTTGTACAGCTCCCGAAGCATTTGCATCAACAACTATAAAATCATTCGGCGAATAACCTAATTGCATTATAAGGCTGTACAAATCCACATTCACCTGCTCTCCGGATTCATTTTTAACGCTGAGAGACTCATTCTCTGTGATCATGAATTTGGTTGTTCTTCCCCTGGTAACTTGAGTTATACACTCCTGGCTGATCAGTCCGCCAAGCCGTGCTTTTATCCCGTCTTCTGTTATGGTATCTCCATCAACAGTAGCAAAAAAAGTAGCGTCAATAGCCACAAACTTAATCTGAGACTGCATTTCTTTGAGCTTCTCACTTTGCACTGTGCGCTCTACTTTTTGTGTAGCCAGAGACACGCTTGGAGAAAGCGCTTCTGCATATACACCAAGCAGCTGTGAACCCTCCGGGGTAAGTAAACCCGTTTCTTTATTCTCCTCAGAGCTGCGTATACTTACTATCTCATTTTTGCTCTTAGAATTAAACTCATCAAAAGTTATTGTGATATTCGCGGAATTGTTTTCTGTTCTTAAAACAGTGATTTTCATCTTACTTTCTTCAAGCTGCTGTCCTTTACGGCTTGAACTGATTTTTACTTTAACATCTCCGGTAAAACCGGCATCTTTTATCGCCGTCTCTATCTCCTGCGGCATGTTTTGCTGGTTAAACAGAAATCCCTCATGAGCGCCGACATTCAGCTGCCGCGCTAAATTCTGCTTAACATTTGCCACCGTCTGAGGGGTCAAACCGGCTGCTGAAAGAAGTTTTCCCTGAAAGTTATCAGCAGTTGCACTTAATTGGGCAGTATTTATTTGTACTGGCATCGCAGACTTAGCCGTTACAGTAACTGATGCTGATGTGATACTGTTATTTATTGTTTCCTTTAACTCTGGCTTGGTCTTGTTTACCTCAGGCCTGGTACTTAAAACTGCTATAAGATTGTCCGTTGCCAAGGTTTTTGCCTCAGGAGTCTGGGCGCGCATGATCTGAGCAACACCGGTTTGAATCATCGGCAGCATATCGGCTTTCTGGACTCCTCCTATTTCTATCCCCTCAGCTATCTTCTCTGAAGCCATCACTGTGGTTGGATTTGCCGCCATACTTGCCGTATTGATCTGAATATCAAGAGTATTGCCCAAGACATCTGTATCTACCGGACTTGATAAATAACTGTTTAAGCTTTCCGCAAGCTGACGGGTTGCCTCTGTTTTCGATCTTGGGGCAGCAAGCATAATGTTGGCCACGCCTGTCTGCAGAACAGGTATTACTTTAGGCATCTGAGAATCCGCAATACCCAGTTCATTTGCCAGTTTTTGAGCAGCATCAACTGTTACCGGGTTTAAAGCCAGATTTGCGCTGTTTATTTTATTATCTATAATACTTACCAAAGTATCTCTGTCGATTTCAACACCTGTCATATCGCTTATCTGGGCAATGATCGAATCTGCAACCTTTGCCTTGGCTGTGGTAGTTCCAGCGGCCATAAACTCAGCAATACCTATCTGAACTATAGGTCTGATGCCTAAGTCTAAGTTAGGTTCCTGTGCCACCAACACCTGTGTCACCAGCTCGGCAACCTGTGAAGTTATAGAATTAGAAGTTAAATTCACATTTTTCAAATCTACATCAATTAATCCGGTAAGACTGGTCTCGTTCCTTACTGTTCCAGGAACTACAGCATTTATAGCATTTGCCAGATTTTTTATTGCATCTGCTTTTGTTTCAGGAGTAGACATCATCACCCCAGCTATACCGCTCTGCAGCACAGGCATGACCTCAGCGATAACCTCTGGATCAGTAATTCCAAGGTGCCTGGCCAACTGTTTAGCTATTTGAACTGTTGTTGAACTTGTTGCCAGACTTGCTGTGCTAACCTCTGTATCAATAATACTGCCTAAAGTAGCTTTATCTACATTTATTTCATTTGCCAGCTGACTTACTGCTTCCTGTTTCGTTCCAACAGGTGCGCTCATAACTCTGGCAATACCAGTCTGCAATGTTGACATCAAACCAGTATCTTTTTCATCAAGCCCGGTCTTAATTGCCACCTGCTTAGCAGACTGGACAATAACCGGATTTACCGATAAGCTGGCAACCATTACCCCTGCATCAATAGCCGTCTCTAAGCTGTCCGCATTAACATTTATCTCATTTGCCAGCTGAGTTACTGCTTCAGGCTTTGAGGATGCAGGAGCACTCATGACTCTGGCAATACCAGTCTGTAATGTTGACATCAAACCAGTATCTTTTTCATCAAGCCCTACGGACACAGCAACCTGTTTAGCTGCTTGAGCAACTACAGGATTTGTGGACAAACTGGCCGCAATCGTCTCTGCCTCGATAGCTGCACCTAAACTACTCGCATTTACATTTACCGCATTTGCCAGCTGATTTACTGCCTCCTGTTTTGTCTTTGTATCAGAACTTATTACCTTTGCAATACCGGTTTGCAAATTAGACATCAACTCAGTGTCTGTGCTGTCAAGACCCATTACAACAGCTACCTGCTTGGCAGCCTGTACTATCACCGGATTTGAGGCCAGGTTTGTATCCGCCACGACAATATCCGAAATAAAAGCATCAATATCCTCTGTATTAAGCCCGGCATCCTGCAATTTCACCCGCAGTGAATTAAGTACTTCGCTTTTGTTTTCAGCATTGCTTTTGAGCACACTCGCTGCTTCATTCAAGGCAATCCCAACATTAACTTTATTGCTAAAAGACATCTGTAAGCTTTCCATTTTGCCTAACAGTGTGTCTGTACTCGTTGTTTCATCACTTGCCGGCGCCAGATCAATCGCTACAGGTGAGCCTGTTTTAAGAGTTAAATTTGAAGACGCGAGCACTTTAGCCGTATCAGCTTTTGCAACAACAGAGATCTTAGCTCCCTCAGACCCGCCCGGATTATACACGAGAACATCATTGCCTCCGAAATCAATAGTAAGTGCTCCTTCACTGATTTGCAGTGCTCCCTGGCTTTCCTGCTTCTCAAGGCTGTTAATAACATTATCAACTATGGCCCCCAAATGTTCAGTTTGTTCCAAAGGCATGCCTGAACTTGCAAAGCTGATATTCATCGCCTCTTTAACTGCAGTTCTTACATCCCCCCACTTAACACCGCCAGTATTATCGCTATTAGCAACCACATTAACAGCCATAAAAGCCGCTGCCGATGCCACCTGCAGCTCAAGTTTTCCCTGCTTTCTTGATTGCAGGTCAGTAAGCTGTGCATCAGAGAGATTACTCTGCTCCAGATCGCCACCTATATATGTACCAAGCGTACTCTGAAGCTGTGTAAGAAATTGCTCTAATCTTGTGCTGCCGCCCTGCATTATGTTCAAATAGACGCTATCTCCGCTCGCAGAGGCCCTGGGGGTGATCACAATATATGATATTTTTTTCGATTTAAGGATCTTGGTTAATTGCTCGGTATGAAAACCTCCGGTTATCAATGCCGCGTAATCCGCATTGTCGCTGTCCATATACTGGAGAGTCTTTTCCACAAAAGCGATATCCCGCATATCAGCAAGTTCATAAAACTTAGCCCAGGCAGGCACATAGATATCCAAGGAGGAAATTTTCAGCGGCAGTTTAATTGAAAGTTTATGTTTATAGGCCTGCGGCTCAATAAATTTTAGAAACTCTTCTGAATTTATTTGAACCCGGTTTTTGAAAAAATATTCAATGTCCTCATTTACCATCTTCAGATCAACAAGCTTTACTAATGACTCGAGGTTCTGATATAAAACATCAAGCTGTTTTTGGTCAGCATCTGTATACAGAACATTCTTCAGAGCCGCTTTTATCTGCTTTAACTCTTTAAACAGGCTTTCATTTGCCACTTCCTCATATTTAGTAATATATCTCTTATAAACACTGAAATTAGGATAATCGACCATATTGAGTTTCATCTTAAAGGCCAGGTCATTCAAATAACTCGCAAATGCACCGGCACTTACAACTCCTTTTTTGAAATTAAGGCTTTTTTCCACCAATGCCGATATATCCTGCTTATCAATAATCACCTGCGCAAGCTCAGTTATCAGGCTGGTCCGCTCGGTATCTGCTTTTTTAAAATCCACCTTAGCTTCAAGCTCTACTGCTTTCTGCAATTCAAAAAAAGTCGGATAGTCAACCTTGTTTAATCCATGTTTCTGCATTAAACGGAAAAGAGCTACCACATATTCATCAAATGACATCCTCCTGCTTGAGTACTTTTCCTCTAAAGCGTCAAATTCTTTTAGCCCTTCATTATATATGTAAGGTTTAAGCTTATCCAGCGCCTGTTTTAAATCCACAAAATAACCTTTGGCTTCCTTCTTAAAAGGCTGTGATTGCTGAAAGGCCTCCAGGTTGTCCATATAAAGACGCATATCCTCAACCCCGTACAGTTTCAATCCATGATTGCTTGTAATAGCCAGATATTCCGCACCTGTCAGCTTGCCTTCGCTGACAAGATACTTGGACACTTCTTTTTTCACACTCACCTCGGGAAAGAAAGAAAGCACAGGGTTCTGCACTATGCCGGACGCTCCTTCTAAAGCAACAACTTTCAGACTGTACTCAGAGGCAAGGCGGTCAAGAATTTTAGAAATGTTTTCCTGGGCGACAATGTCACAATGGGCATCCTGGATGTTGATTATTAATTTATCCGTGCCTGAGTTGTACGAATCCCTTATTATCCCCCAGCCGGAAGGTATTTTCACGTTCAAAACATCCTCAGCTCTGAAAGTTTTAGAATCTCTTGCAAAGGCCTGCACAGTGAAAACCGGATTGCTGCTTAGAAATAAACCCAGCACAATGATGATCATGAATCTAAAAAATATTTTTACCTGCATTTTCTACCTCCCGATAGTTAAGTTTTATATGATGAAATAATTATTCCGTTTTTTCCTTGCTTTTATTTGCAGCCTCTATTTCCTCCTCTAGAGTCGATCCCAGCATGCTGTTCTCTTGTTTGAGTATTTGTATCTGCTGTTTTGCTTTTAAAATATTATCATCGTATAAATAGGCCTTACCTAAACCAAAGGTACTTTCTTCTGATTTGGGGTTTATTGTCAGAGCCGCAGCATAGTTGCGTATAGCCTGATTATGATTGCCCATCTTTAAATGTATTGCGCCAAGGATCATAAACGCATTCGCATTCTCGGGGTTTAGAGCCACTACTTTTTCAAATTCACCTATTGCCGGCTTTAAAAACTCACCGCGTAAAAACATCACACCAAGAGTAATATGCTCTTTTTCCAGCAGATCCTCAGGAAACTTATCATGAACCCATTTTTTTGTTTGGCTCATATTCTTTTCCGTTAGATTAGCGTTTGCTTCCTCCTCCGCAGTTACGATAACATTCCCTGATTCTATGCGCTCATCAACCCACCTGATCTTCTTCTGCACTTCTTTATTTGCATTTGCATCAGGAGTAAGACGCACATACTCCTTTAAATGATACCTTATTTTAGAAAGTATTTCATTACTAAAGATATCAGTCTCTCCTTCCAGCCAGTAGATATGCGCAAGATTAAGATGCGCCTGAGAATAATCATCACTTAAATCAATAGCATTATTTATCGCCTGCTTGCTCAAAGTCACAAGCCGCATGGCATGGTAGGCAAGCCCCAGGTTGTTCCAGGCTAAAGCGTCCTGGGAATTAAGTTCAATAGCCTGACGAAAATCAATAATTGCTTTAAGATGCATACTTTTAAGATAATAGGCAAAGCCCCTTTCCCGGTATGCAGCTGCATAAGCAGGACTTAAGGCTATCGCCTTACTAAGCAGGTCAATAGCCTCATCGGGCTGATTTATATTGATGTAAGCATAACCTTTCATGAAATAATCTCGAGCCTCATCCCCCAGGCATAAAGAGTTTATGCTGACTCCAAAGAACAATATAAACAGTAATATTAACTTTTTGCCGTAATTATCTGCCATCCCCATCCCCTGGTATAATCCTCATACATAAGCCGGATTATACCTGATTACAACGATTATTAAAAAGATTACAAAGATTAATTTCTATTAGTATACCCCCGTCAGGGAACTTCATCCCCTAACTATTTTCGTTTCTCTAACGAGCATATCGTTTTAATCTATTTTTTAATCTCTGAACTCAAGACATCCTACTCCTTTCTCGTTAAAGGATGTCTTTTTAAGGCGATAATTTAATCTCTATTTAGCCTCTTTATTACAGATTCGTCAATGCCGCAGCAGGTTTAATGGTGCTTTCCATTCCCGCAATAGGAGCAGGCTGGATACTACCGAGATTCTCAAATATAGCCTGACTCTGGGCACTTGGCTTGCGGCTTTGCATCATGGCCTTATA
>JAZDHG010000041.1:0-5974 GCA_043806135.1 Candidatus Omnitrophota bacterium | reverse complement strand
ATGAAGTTTGTGCAAAAAGTCCAGAAAAAAGATGATCAGGCTATACATTTTTCTGCACCATTTGAAAAATTAAGAGTTGTAACTAAGATTGAAGAAAGCAATTTCGCTAATAAGTAAAAAGTTCTTCATAAAAACTATTTAGCACGTAGAAGGGCGTCAGAAATGACGCCCTTCTAATTGATGTCTCATAACTCAAATTTAAGAATCAAGCGAACGAAAAAAACCTTGGAAGTTAAACTTTGACAAATACCGTATTTCTTAATATAATATGACTTGCTTCTTATAGTTTACTCCCTCTAAAGAGGAGAAGATCTTGGGAAAAAGTGTTTTAAAGAAGTTAGTTTCTTCCTTTCTCATCGCAGCATTTCTTTCCTCTCAAATAACCCCAGTTTTAGCTCAGACATCCAATTTTAGCGGATCTCAATCAAAATCTGTCAAATCAAAACCTGCTGAAAGTAAGCCTATCCCAAGCATCCAGGCAATCGATGGTGAGGTTGCTTTCTACTTAGGTGATTTTGCTAAAGCCGGTTCTTTATTCGCGGCTTTCGCGAAAACGAAAGACAAGGATTTTGCTCTTTGGAATAATCAGCGAGGATCGATTTATCTTGCGGCAGGAGATTATAAGCAGGCTTTAAGTGCATTTCTCGATGCATACTATCTTATGAATGATACGTCTGCCTTCAGTCGTTTAGAATCTCACGCCGTTTCATTGATCGGTGAAGAAAGAGAGAAGGCGTATAAAGGAGATCCTTACGAAAGAGTTTATAATTCACTCTATGTAGCTTTGTTATTAGAACAAGAGCACGATTATGATAATGCTCTTGCTGCTGTGAAAACCGGAATATTGTGCGATTCAGATGTGGAGGGGGGACTTTATAAGAGTGATGTAACATTACTGTATTTATTGGCAGCGAGATTGGAAGCACTACGTAATAATCCATCAATGAACGATGGATATTTTCAGAAAGCACAAGAGGCTTATTTAGTTTCTTGCCCAAAGAATAGAGGCGTGGTTTCTGATGAGCAAGGCAAGCTAAACCTTTTGAGTCAGAAACATAAAGAGTTAGAAAAATTGTCACCTAAAAAGATTTCGCGTGAACCTGAAAAAGCAGAGGTAAATGCGAAAGAAGGGATGATAGCTTCAAAAGCTTCAGTTAATAATTTCGCTACTAGAACAAAAGCCGAGGGGGAAGAAGGTGCTCCAAAGAAATCAAAAAAAGTGCTTGAGCTTGAAGCAGAAATTCAAAAGCTTGAAACAGCTATCGCAACGTTAACAGGAGTTCGTACGGAAAATAACAAGCAAATTTCAACGGAAATTTTGAAGCAGGTTGTCGATACGAATAATAATGTTTTATTTATCGTTGAGCTGGGGCGTGGGCCGATCAAGTACCCGATTGGTCAATACGGCCAGATAGCTATCTTTACATCTAAGCCGTTTACGGCAAAGAATGTTGTAATTGCGTTAGACAATAAAGATACCTTTGATCAGAGTAAGGCGATGCTTTACAACGATTCTCTTTATCAAGCATCGACACGTGGCGGGCGAGCGATGGATGGTATCCTAAAAGGGAAAGCCGAGTTTAAGCAGACAACAGCAGAAATTTCATATCAATTATCGCAGATGTCTCAGCAAATGTCTAATCAAGCCAATCAATTACAACAGCAGGCAGCTTATGCTGGAACGAGTGGAAGTGCTGCCGCAGGTGCATCGTATGCTGCCGCAGGAATAGCGCTTATAAGTTTGGCATTCGCTATCGGAAGCGCTATGGCTAATCCTGCAGCCGATGTGCGGCACTGGAGTCTGTTGCCCGCTGAAGTTCATGTAATTCCAATGAAGCTTTCTATTGGGCAACACCGTATTCAAATTCAAGTTTCAGATGCTAGCAGTAATTTAATTCCAGAGTTGAATAAAGAATTCGATGTGAATATCCAAGAAGGTGATAATATTATTATAAAAAGGATTATAGAATGAAGTTGATTATAAAACAAATTCAATTCATGATTTTAATAGTAATCTTATCTTTGTTTACTTTCGGTTGCGCGAGTCCTTATTTGCTCAGGAAGCAGAAGCCTACACTGAAATTACAGCCTAATGAGGGGGTAGTGCTTTTTTCTTGTAAATTTTTAAATAAAGATAATCTGGATAAAAAAAATATTTTTACAGTTACAGGGTTAACTTTGCAAGAGGTTAATCAATATAAGGCATACGGTGAAAAAAAGTTTTTTTTAATTCCTTCTCTAGGTGAAAATTATATTAAGCAAGATGATTTATTTTTATTTTCATTAAAGTTGCCCAGGGGGACTTATAAGATGACATCTTTGAATGGCCTGTTACGTTCTTTTTTTTCCACGCAGTATTTTGTGGCCGCTAACAAACTCTTTGATGTTATTCCGGGGCGAATTAGCTATGCTGGAAGAGTTGGAATTGGGTTTTTCGTATCCGGCGGTCTGCAGATTTACGAGACTCAAATAGACGATAAATTTGAAGAAGATCAGGGACGTTTTAATAATGGTTACCCTGCTTTACAAAATCGGACCATCGTTAAGGATTTAATATATTAAAGGAGAGAAAAGATGAAATATTTATCATGTTTTTTGTTAATAGTATTAACGCTTATGTTGTCATCTTGCGCTACAACGCAGGTTTCGCACACTCAGGTTATTATGCCTGATGATGACGATGGTATGGGAGGAACGGGGGTCGAGTCGGAGGACGTTCGCATAGTAGGAAGAAAAATGGCGATATCTATTTTAGAGGTACCTGAAATTATGAATGCACAAGGAATACCTCGCGTCGCGCTTTTGCCTGTAAAAAACTCGACGAGATTTGTTATTAATAAAGATATTTTGACGCAAAAGATCCGGATTGAATTGAATAAGAATGCGACGGGAAAAGTAAGATTCCTCGCGCGTGATCGCATGGACGATATTCTTGCTGAGCGTAAAGCAAAGCGTGAAGGATTGTTTACATCTAGCAAGGAAGGAGATCTTTTGGGTGTTGATTTTTATCTCACGGGTGAGTTGACGGGTATTTCGAAAGGCTCAGGAGGTAGTCGTTCAGATTATGTTCTTATGCTTTTTCAGCTTATTGATTCAGAGACAGGCGATATTATATGGGAAGATTCATATGAATTTAAGAAGGTCGGCACCGCTGGTGTTTTATATCAGTAATCTAAAAAGAAGAGGAGCGCTATGATAAAACAAATTTTAATATTAATCGGAATTGTTTCCATATTTCAGGGTTGTGCCGCAGGGCCTTATAAGCCGGTGCGCTATGATGTGAAGCAGGATTTAGAACGGCAATCTAATGTAGTCATTCTCGATAAGGCGCTTGACAATCAATTTGGGAGTAGGCGAGTAACGATTGTCGGAGAAAAGTCTGACTTTACGGAAGATGGACGGATTAAGGTTTTGTGTGAAATTAGAAACATGAAGAAAGATTTGTTAAGGCTTCAAGTTCAAACGGTCTTTAAAGATGAGGCTGATTTTTCGATCGAACAGGATACGCCATGGGAACTTGTTTTGATCCCAGGTTTTGCTACAAAAACGTATTCAACAACGGCATTAAATGTAAAAGCAAAAAAATACACAATTCGTATTCGTGAGGCAAAATAAAAAAGGCGGTTTCTATGAGAGCATATCGATTGATTCTTTGTAGTTTTCTTTTCTTATGGGCTGCTTCAGCCTGGGCTGAATCCTCAGTTGAAAATAGCGGAAAGTTTGTATATGAACAGAAGTTTGTTGGGCAAGTTAAGGAAAAACCTGTTCGCGTAAAAGTAATTGTTTCCAGGTTTGAAACTTCCCTAGAAGTCGTCGGCAGTTTGTTCAATACGGTAAAGGCTGAACAAAAAGAGAAAAGCGACACAAAGGATATCAATGTAAAGATTGAGGATGCCCGTGGGATTTTAGAAGCAGAAATGAAGAAGGAAGAAAAATATTCCGACGCAGATCTTTTGGTCGGCCTTATGACGGATAAGCTGCGGAGGAGCGGTTTTTTCGATGTCGTAGAGCGTCAGGGTATTAATGAGATTGCACGAGAGATAAATTTCGAGAATAGTGATTGGGCGAAAAAGGATAATGTCAATAAGTTGGGGAATATTTCAGGGGCTCAATATCTTGTCTCTGGGAAGTTGTTAATGAATAAAGATGGGCACAGGGTTGGCTCTTCACGCTATACGCTAGCGTTAAGGCTGTGTAATATCAATACAGGTGAGATTTTATCATCTTCTACGGGACAGTATGATACTGTGGACGGCGCGGTTGAAGAAAGTGTCCAGAAACTGACGGAAGAAATTCATAGTTTGCCTTGGACGTGCCGTATAGCGAAGGTTGAGCCTACGGTTATTTTTCTTAATGCAGGTTTCTCGGATAATTTAAAAAAAGGAGACGTGTTTTCTGTTGTTAGAATCGGAGATAGCATTATAGACCCTGTTACGGGGTCTGTTCTCGGATCCGCAAAAGAAGAGGTGGCGAAGATTCGAGTTGAAGAGATTTTAGAAAATAGTTTATCGAAGGCTAAGATTATTAGTCAAAAAGGTGAGATTAAAGTAGGAGATATCGTTTCAGCAAAGGCACCTAATCAAAAGACTGATGAGCGAAAAAAATGGTATGAAATTTTCGGAAATCAATCGAACAAGAAGATAGACACGACTTCTCAGATTAAATTAGATGATGGCGCTGCAAGCAAGATGAGCAATACGGATTCATTAGCGAGTGATATCGCTTCCCGATTCTCTAGGTCCATTGTGCTTATTATTGCGGGATCATCTCAGGGGAGCGGCTTTATCATAGCAGTTGATGGGTATATTTTAACAAATTCACATGTTGTAGGCGGTCAAAAGACAGTTACTGTCAAATTAATAGAAGAAAATAAGGTGTATTCAAATGTTGAGGTCGTGAAAGATAACCCTATAAGAGATATGGCGTTGCTTAAAATAAAGGAAGCAGATTCTTTTGTTCCTGTTGTTCTTGGCGATTCTGATCAAGTTCAAGTCGGCGAGCGAGTTGTCGTTATTGGTAATCCGAAAGGATTAGAGAATACTGTTGCTGACGGCCTTGTTAGCGCAATTCGAGAAGTAAACGGTACAAAGATGTTGCAGATATCAGCCCCTATCACGCATGGTAGCAGTGGCGGTGCAATGTTTAATTCCCGAGGAGAAGTGGTTGGGATTACTTCAAGTGGTTTAGGGGAAGCGAATCTGAATTTTGCTGTGGCGATCAATTACGCTAAGCAAGAGATGTTAAAATAATAGGAAAACGTAAAGGAATAAAAAATGAAAATTTGTATTTTATGCAATAGAGTTCGTTTCTTTGCAGCTATAGCTGTTATTGCGATGTTTAGCGGATGCGCCTTTGGTAATCGCTATATTGCGTTGCAGTACCAGCCCGTAACAACCTTGAGCGTGGCGACAAAACAGAACGTGGCAATTGTCAAGTTTACAGATACTCGAGAGAAACCTGAGTTGGGAGAGATGCGCAATAGCTTCACGAAGACTGCGGATGTGCTGGCAAAAGATCAAGATGTTGGCGCATGGGTAGCAAATGCTTTATCTGATGAATTGATCAAGGCTGGCTATAACGTTCAAAAGTTTTCAGATGCCGCTCCGTCTGATGCGGTAGTAGTAATTTCTGGCTCTGTCCCTGAAGCATATGTAAAAATGTATATGACTTATATTGGCACCGTGCGAGTAAACGTGACAGTTACAAAGTCCGGCGTTGTGGTTCTTAACAAAGAATATATCGGTCATGCTGGGGGCTTGGCTTTGTTGTGCTCGACGGGCGACTACGAAAACATGTTAAAACGGGCACTTCAAGACATAATGATAAAGATGATTCCTGATATTGCGAAAGCCATTGGATAGGTGGATAAAGTTTAGTTGCGTTAATTAAAGCGCAAGACTTCTTATTTTCTTTGGTTTGAAATCGGATATTCAGATGAAGATAATTAAAAAAATGACATTGTTTATGATGCCGA
>JAZDHG010000040.1:0-63055 GCA_043806135.1 Candidatus Omnitrophota bacterium | reverse complement strand
ATCAGCCATTAGCTATAAGCTAATCCACATCTTGTATCTGTTGTCTTCTAATCACTATACTCTTAGACTTTTAGACTATTAAACTATTTATCTTTTAAATTCCGTAATATGCTGCCACCATTTACTGCTGTCCCATTTTTTAATACTCTTCCACAGGGATTTAGCTGCTTTGGTTTCCAGAAATAAAGGAGCTTTTTTAAAAAAAAGTTTTGCCTGAGTTACCCCTTGATCAGAATACTCTTTAGCCTGAAACAGGCATTCCAGGATATCCGCATCACGGGCGATCATGCTCTCTTTTGTCTTTTGTGCCCTATATTCATTGCGCCAATCGCAGAGTTCGTTTTTTATCATTTTCGGTAAATGTTCTATCTGATCCCGAAATGCATTATCCTCTGCTTCTATATAATTTAAATAGCGTGAGGCAACCTTATGCGCATCATTAATACGGGCTTCATGCAGATCGTTAAAAAGACACATCATTGTCACAGTATGAACGCATGCCTTTTCCATTTTAGCCAAAATATAGCCGATGACTGCACAGCGAAAACTATGGTCTGCAACAGATTCAGGATTCTTTATACCCACAACCCACCAGCCGCTTCGCTTTACACGCTTTAAAAGCCCTGCCTCTGCCGCTAAATTCATTATGTCTTCAAAATTTTTCATATTCACCTTGTTTGTTCAATGTTTTCAACCAGCTCTTCTACCTTTTCCTTGATTTCATCACGCGTTTTTCTGAAAAAATCGATATCTTTTCCTTTGGGATCGGTTATTACCCATTCGACATTTTCCTTAGCCGCCATATTCAGGCAGCTGTCCTTACAGCCCATACCCACAATGTAATCAAACTGCTTTACAGGCAGGCTATTAAGCCCCTTGGATAGATAATAAGAAATATTGATCCCGACTTTCTTTCATTACCTCTTTGGCCAGGGCATTGACCTCACCTATTGGTCTTGATCCGGCACTATAAGCCTTCACTTCCTTAATCTGCATACTATTAAGCAATGCCTCCACCATCTGGCTGCGGCATGAATTCTCTACACATACAAAGAGCACTGATTTTGAATTTCCATTGGCATTAGGTATCAGGAACAGTCCTTCAGAATTTATTAATTACAAGACCGGTTAACGGTTTAGGATAAAAGTAAGTTGATTTTTGCGGCATGCGGTTGCCGGATAATGCGATTTTTCTCACCTGCTCTGCTTTTGTGACATTGGGAAAAAAAGCGACCAGTGCTTTTTTATTCTTTATACACTCAACCGCATATATAGGATCACGCGTATAACTGATCTTTTCCTCTTTTTGCTTCTCATCAAGCTTAAATACATGCTCAAAGACAACCGAATTTAGCATCGCTACATCAAGCTTGCGCCACTGCGCAGGTGATTTTCGCATAAGCCTATCCAGCATTCGAGCATCCTTCATTTCTAAAACATAGAACTTGTTTTTATAGCACATCCCTAAAGAAAACCCATTTAACCTTCTCTGGGAGAAAATCATCTCCTTAAGATCTTTGGCAACAGTGACCTTAAAATAATCCCCAAGAGAATCAATCTTGCTCTGGATATCCGCAATGGCTTTTACCAACCTGTGTGTCGGCATAACACTCAGATTCTGATCGTTAAATCCGGTAAAATAAATCATTACCGAATCAAATTCCCCATTGCTGCCTTTTTTTCTGGACATTTCCTGATAAAAAGACCGGGAAACCTCATAACGATGATGGCCGTCGGCAATAAAGGTCTGTTTTTTTTGCATCAATTTTCTGATTTTTTCAATTGTCTTTTTATCATCGACCTGCCAAAAACGATGCCTGATCTTTTCTTTGTCTCTAAAGCTTATAAGCGGTTTTCTCTTTGTATAAGGCTTCAAGATTATTTCAATCTTATTTTTTTTATCGATATAAAAAGAGAATATCGGGCTCAGGTTAGCCTGCACAGCGCGCATCAGCTTTACCCTGTCCTGCTTGGGTTTAGCAAGTGTATGTTCATGCGGCAGACACTCCTTGCCTTTTTCAAATTTCATTCTGGCCAGAAATCCGATCCTTTTTTTTACTATCCCCTCGAAAGTATAGTCCTGTGTATAAATATATATGCTGGGATTGGCGTCTTTAACCAGAATACCAGTATTGATCCATTCTTTAAAAAGATTAGCGGCCCGGGTATAGCGGTTATTGCGCCTATTGTCGTTCTTGGATTGTTTTCCCAGAATCAGTCTGACGATATTAAACGGATGCTGCTTGTAAAGCTCTCCCTGCTGTTTTGCGGAAATAATATCATACGGCGGCGCGAAAATCTCATTTATATTCTTAACTTTTTCCCTATTATACCTCAATCCGCGAAATGGAATGATCTCAGCCATAACACATTTCTCCTTTTATAAATTAAAATATTTGAAGCCGACTTCATTTTTTGAAAAACCTCTGCCCTATTATTGCCCCGATACTGTCATAGATAAGGTCAATGATACTCGGCGTTCGCATCGGGACAAAATATTGATGCAGCTCATCAGACATTGCATATACAATAGCACAAATTACGGCTAAAAAACGAAAATATATTTTCAAATTATTTTTTTTTGAATTTCCAAACGCCCGGGCAAGTAAAAAACTGAGCACCGCATACTCAAGTGAATGCGCAAGCTTATCAAAAGAAAAAAGCGGCTGAACAGCCCTAGGGAATGCGGAAAATGAAGATAAGGAAAAAATTAATAGCGCCCAGAATATTACGGGTAACCAATATAGGCAAAAATTATTATATGTTTTGTTTTTTATCTTTCCCCTTATCATCAGAGGCCTTATTTGATTTTTTCTCAGGTTGCGTTTTTTTTTGCGTTAAATCTGCTTTTAAATTCTCCGCCTTATTTTTTTCTGTTCCCTGCTTTTTGTCTATGTTTGAATCATTCTTCTGTGCTGATCTATCGCTTGAGGAATCAGCCTCCTTGCGCTTATAATCCGTCTCGTAAAAACCAGTTCCTTTAAATATTATACCCATGCCTGCGCCGATAAGTCTTTTGACTTTGTTCTTACTACATTCAGGGCATTTCTTTATCGGTTTTTCACTCATCATCTGAAATAATTCAAAAGTATGCTTACAACTTAGACATTCATAATCATATGTCGGCACTTGTCTTCAGCTCCTTTAATGAAGATTTGCGCACAAAATCACAAATCTAAGCTTCATTTCACTTAAACGCATTTTTAATTTTTTCTGAGATTGACTCGCTTTTAGAATTTTCACCGCTTAACTTCGCGAATTCAAGCAATAGTTTCTTTTGTTCTGAACTCAAACTAGTCGGAACAGCAACATGAACTCTTATATACTGATCTCCTTTGCTATGGCCCCTTAAATCCGGAAATCCCTTGCCGCTTATTCTAAAAACCTTCTCGCTTTGAGTTCCTGCCGGTATTTTCATCTTGATTTTTTCCTCATAGATGCCCGGTACTTCTATTTCAGTTCCCATGGCCGCCTGGACAAAACTCATCGAGACCTTACAAATAACATCATTACCATGCCTTTCAAAAACCTTATGAGGTTTTAGGCGGATCAGGATATATAACTCACCCCGCGGCCCCCCTTTTGCTCCTGCTTCTCCCTCGCCTCTGACCCTCAGATGCGATCCGTTATCAACTCCGGCAGGAACCTTTATATTAATTTTCCTCTCAATTTGTACTTGCCCTATCCCGCGGCATTTTTTGCATGGATCAGTAACAATTTCCCCTTCTCCATGACAGCTGTCACAGGTTCTGGCAATAGTAAAAAAACCTGCCGATTGTCCTACTTGTCCGCTTCCTTTACAGGCCGGACAGGTAATCCTTTTCGTCCCCGGCTGAGCGCCGTTGCCTTTACATGCCGGGCAAGGATCTCCGCGTTTTATAGCAATGGTTCTCTCTATTCCCTTGGCTGCTTCTTCAAAGCTTATCTGAAGCTCATATTCAAGGTCCGCACCGCGGCGAGGGCCTCGCTTTGACTGGCGTGATCCGGAAAATCCGAAGCCGGAGAAAAGCTCTTCAAAAACACCTCCGCCGCCAAATCCCATATCTTCAAAAATAGAACTAAAATCAGCCCCGCGGAATATATCTTCGCTGCTGTATTGATTATTAATACCGGCATGACCAAAACGGTCATATTGACTGCGTTTTTTTTCATCGGACAATATTGCGTAAGCTTCGGATATTTCTTTAAATTTCTCTTCAGATTCTTTCCGCTTATCGGCAGTTGCCCTGTCCGGATGATATTTCATAGCCAGTTTGCGGTAAGTTTTTTTAATATCATCAACCGAAGCATCTTTACTTACGCCTAAAATCTCGTAATAATCCCGTTTTGTCATTAATAAGCACCTGTTTTATGGAACGTTAGTGAACATAAATCATTGTGCGCATTAACTCCGCCCTCTTAACCTCAAAGTTTTATTTAAAGTCATTATTCTGTACCAAGAAATCCTCTATTTTATCTGCAATATTTTATAGAGGGCGGGGTAAATTCAGAATGTGGTTTATGTGCGCTCCTCTTCATAAACCACATCTTCATTTATTTTTCTTCTTCTACCTTGTATTCAGCATCGACAACATCTTCTTTATTCTTATTGTCTTTTGCCGCTTCACCCGGCTGGGCATCCTGCTGTGCCTGAGAAGCAGACTGTGCTCCCTGCTGCTGTGCTGCCTGTGCTTTATATACTGCTTCCGCGAGTTTATGCGCAGCCTGGGTCAACTCTTCTGTTGATTTCTTTATCTTGTCAAAATCTGTACCATTTATGTCTTCTTTTAACTGGGCTGCTTTCTTTTCAATGTTTTCCTTATCAGCAGCACTTACCTTATCACCAAACTCCTTCAAGGATTTTTCCGTAGAGTAGACTAATGCTTCAGCCTGGTTGCGTGTTTCAATTTCCTCTCTTTTCTTTTTGTCTGCTTCGGCAAATTTTTCCGCATCCTTTACCATGCGGTTGATTTCCTCATCAGATAGTTTTTTCGGTGCGCTAATTGTAATTCTCTGTTCTTTACCTGTACCCAGGTCTTTTGCTGATACATGCACAAGCCCGTTAGCATCAATATCAAAAGTCACTTCGATCTGGGGAATGCCGCGTGCAGCCGGCGGGATGCCGACAAGGTTAAACCTCCCCAGCTCAACGTTATCATTAGCCATCTGCCTTTCTCCCTGTAATACTCTGATCGTAACCTCAGTCTGGTTATCCGCAGCTGTTGAAAACACCTGGCTCTTTTTAGTCGGCACAGTCGTATTCCGCTCAATTAACTTTGTGCATACGCTGCCCAGGGTTTCTATTCCCAAAGAGAGCGGAGTAACATCAAGTAACAGTACATCTTTTACGTCACCCTTGATTATTCCTGCCTGAATTGCCGCTCCCATAGCTACGCATTCCATAGGATCAACGCCGCCTTCTATCTTCTTGCCGGCGTAATCCTCAACGAATTTCTGAATAATAGGCATACGTGTGGGGCCTCCGACCATAATAATACGGTCAATATCGCTTGGCTTTAACTTCGCATCTTGGATCGCCTTGGCTATCGGTTCACGGCAGCGTTCGACAATAGGATTTATCAAATCCTCCAGTTTTGCCCTGCTGATCGAAAGAGTTAAATGTTTAGGCCCGTTTGCATCTGCAGTAATAAAAGGCAGATTTATATCTGTGTTTAACGCGCTGGAAAGTTCAATCTTGGCTTTTTCTGCCCCTTCTCTTAAGCGCTGCAAAGCCATTGTATCTTTGCGCAAGTCGATTCCCTGTTCTTTTTTAAATTTCTCAGCGATATAATCAATAAGCGCATTGTCCATATCAGTACCGCCCAGCTGAGTGTCCCCGTGTGTGGATTTTACTTCAAAAACTCCATCGGCCATTTCCATAATAGTTACATCAAGTGTACCGCCGCCTAGATCAAAAACCATGATCTTCCGTTCTTTACCAGACTTATCGAGCCCATAGGCAAGACATGCTGCGGTCGGCTCATTGATTATTCGTAAAACATTAAGTCCGGCAATAGCGCCGGCATCTCTTGTTGCCGCTCTCTGGTTATCATCAAAATAAGCCGGACATGTAATAACAACACCATCCACCTTATCGCCGAGATATGCCTCAGCGTCTTCTTTTACCTTCTGCAGGATAAAAGCAGATATCTGCTGCGGTGTATACTTATTACCATAAGCCTCGAATTTATAATCAGAGCCCATTTTTCTTTTTGCCGCCTGTATTGTACCCTGTGAATTTATAGCGGCCTGACGGCGCGCCGGTTCACCCACCAGACGCTGTCCATCTTTTGTAAACGCAACATATGAAGGAAACGCTTTCCCCCCTCCAACCGTAGTACCTTCCGCAGACGGTATTATCACCGGCCTGCCGTTTTCCAAAAAAGCCGCGGCGGAGTTTGAAGTTCCCAGATCAATTCCAATTACTTTTGCCATTTTAAAACCCTCCCCTTTTTCTTAATCTGTTTCACTGTCTTTTTCTATAATATTTTCTTGTTCTGTTTCTTCTTCATTTAATAATTTTTTTTCCTCTATTAACTCTTCTTTTGCCTGCGCTACCTTTACCTTAGCTGTTCTAAGTACTCTTTCATTCAAAAGGTATCCTTTTTCAAGCTCCTCGATCACCGTATTTTCGGGATACTCATCTGAAACGACTTGCATAAGCGCCTCATGAAAAGCCGGATCAAACGGCTTACCCCGCGCCTCTATCTCCGTTACGCCTTTATTTTTAAGAAGCTCCATCAGCCGTTTTAAGATCATTTCCACACCTTTGTGCAGAACATCAAATTCTTTTGTCTGGTCGGCTGCCGCAAAAGCACGCTTAAAATCATCTACAAAAGGAATAAGTTCGCTTATAATTTGTTCATTAGAAAATTTAAGAAAACCTATCTTGTCACGCTCAATACGCTTTCTGGTATTTTCAATTTCTGCCTGTTGGCGCAGCATTTTTTCCGTAACTTCTTTTTCTTTTTCCAAAAGCAGCGCATATTCTTCCTCAGCTATAGTAACCATCTTTTTCTTCTTTTCCTGAGATTCTTGTTCTTCTTTTTTATGTTTCACTTCTTTATTCATAATCAAATCACCTTAAATAACAAACTGGGTTAAAGCATCGCTTAGCATTTCAGACACATACTCTACCGTAGCAATCGCCTTTCCGTAATCCATGCGTTTTGGGCCGATAATCCCAAGACCTCCTATTATCTGATTATTGCTCTCATAAGTGCCAAGGATAATCGCGCAATTGTTCATAAAGCTATGCGGGTTTTCCTGACCGATAAAAACCCGGATTTTCCTTTTCCCGCCTTCATCCTGCATAAGCTCTTGAACAAGTGAGTTCAATGTAACTTTTTCATCCAGAAGTTTAATTAAAGAGCTGACCATGTCAGAGTTATCGTATTCCGGCAAATTTAAAAAATTACTCAACCCCTCCATATGAAAACGCATCTGCTCATCTATAATATAGCTTGAATCTATCAGCTCCATAGACTGCTGTAAAATATGAAAAAACGAATTCCTTTCCTCGATCATCATCTTGCGCAGTTGTGTTTTAATATTTATTAACGGGACGTTTTCCAGCTGTGCATTCATGAAATTCTGGATCTTTTTTATTTTTTCCTCATCGATTTTAATATCAAAACTAACAACCGATGTTCTTGTTATACCTGTATTGGTAATAAGGGTCACACAAACTTTTTTCTGGTTAAGCAGGGTAAATTGTATGCGCTTAAAACATGCTTTTTTTATTTCCGGCTGAGAAACTACTCCTGCATAATGCGTAAAGTCAGAAAGCACTTTAGAGGTTTTACTCATTACTTCCTCAAAAGCCAGCTGTTTTGCCAGATATTCCTTGTTTATATTGGACTGCTCCTCAAGCGTAAGCCCAGTTGTCTGCACAAGTCTATCCACATAATAACGATAGCCCTTATCTGTAGGTATTCTGCCCGCAGAAGTATGCAAGTGAGTTATAAGTCCCCGTTCTTCAAGATCGGACATTACGTTCCTGATGGAAGCAGGGCATAAGCCGATCTTGTATTTCTTGCATATTGAGCGAGAACTTACAGGGCTGCCGTTTATAATATAATTATTGATAATGATTCGAAGGATTTTTTCCCTTCTTTGCTCGACATCTATTCTCATTTTTAGCTCCACATTAGCACTCTAGGCGAAAGAGTGCTAATATATTAGCATACCGTTTAAATTTCTGTCAAGACCTTTTTTGCAATTAAAACAGGGAGTTTTGCTTCAACGTAAACACCATTGTCGCGATATTCACAATGCAAAACCTTACCCTGTTCATGGAGAGTATTAAGCAGGTTAATTTTACTGTATTTCAGGAATATTTTTACTACAGTAATCGTATTGATCAGATTTTGTTCAATAAGCTTAATCAGCTGGTCCGTATTTATTTTAAGCTTAGCAGATATAGCCACACAATTATTGAATTTCCTTTGGAAACGTTCGATTATCCTAAGCTTTGTCTGCTCATCAACATCGCCTAAATTATCGACCTTATTCAGCACATAGATAATCGGCTTGTCCTGAGCTCCCAGCTCCCTCAAAACTTCCCAAATAGCGTCATGATGCTGGACTATAAGTTCGCTTGATATATCCAATACAACAAGCAGCAGCTCTGCATCCCTTATCTCTTCAAGCGTTGCCTTAAAAGCATCGATCAGATGATGTGGAAGTTTATGCAAAAACCCTACTGTATCCGAAATTAGAACCTTTAGATTATTTTCAGGAAGAGTAACTTTTTTTGTCACAGGATCAAGAGTAGAAAACATCTCGTTTTTCACTTTTACCTGCGCACTGCTGATGGCATTAAGCAGGGTTGATTTACCGGCATTGGTATAGCCGACGAGAGCAATAGTAGAAAGCGCATTTTCAATACGACGCTTGCGCAAATGACCACGCCGTATTTCCAGCGCCTTAATATCCTGTTTAAGCAGGTCGATACGCTTTTTTACCCTTCGCCTGTCAATTTCAAGCTTTTGTTCGCCTGGGCCACGCGTTCCTATACCGCCGCCTAAGCGGGAAAGCGCTATGCCCTTGCCCATGAGCCTGGGCAAAAGATACTGCAGCTGGGCCAGCTCGACCTGAATTTTACCCTCCTGTGTTTTAGCATGACGGGCAAATATATCTAATATTAACTGCGTGCGATCAATGGTTTTAACGCCAAGTTCATCTTCGATATTCTTCTGCTGCGTAGGACTAAGATCATTATTAAATATTATTGTATCGGCCTTTGTCTGAAGGGAAAGTTCGGCTAATTCTTTTATCTTGCCAGTACCTAAATATAAAGACGGTGTGGGGCTCTGCCGGTTGCATTTTATTTCTCCGACTATCTCCCCTTTTACTGTATGTGCAAGCAATTTAAGCTCTTCACTCAAGTTCTCTAATGACCAATCATCGCTCTGGTCTTTCAGCTTTACGGTTACAGTAATTACTTTTTCCATATAAAAAACATTATAATACATTGCCCCGAATATTTCACGGTATATTCTACTGCGCATACAAATTGCTGTACATCTACTGCGTTATGCTTCCTAAAGCTTCCTCGACGTACCTCAGAAAGCATGCCTCCGGGAACTTTAGTCTCATGCCTTATATCTGCACCACGTCTACCCTGTACCGTGATTGCTCTGGTACAGGGCATGCTCGTTACGACGATACCATGAAATGGCCGGGCTAGGGATTGCTACAGTGAAATTAAAAATTTTTGGCAGGCTGTTTAAAAAATATTTTTTGTGTTTAGATTGAGGATTCAAGCAGAAGCTGTGCAAAAGAAAAATCAAAATCCCTTTCCGGCGCAGGAAATAAGTTACGGTTTAAATAATCAGTATTCTCTTTATCTGTTTTCTTCAGTAAAAATGCAGCTGCAATTTCAATAAAATCTTTATGCGAAGAAACATGAATGCTCTGCATCCCCATACTTAGCGCAGGTTTAATATCCTTCTCATAGCTGTCTCCTATAGAGACGCATTGTTGAGGCTTTACTGAAAATTTCCGTGCCACATATTGAAAAATGTACGGGCTGGGCTTGCGCGCGTTTGTTTTTAAAAATTTAAAATATGTTCTATAATCTCTAACACCCAGTGCATAAAGGATTCTTATTGTCTGCTGTCGCGTATTATTTGTCAATAAAACAACAGTATATCTACGAGCAAGCTGCTTTAGTGCATTTATCAGGATGGGGTCCTCGGATAAATATTCCTGCGGATCTATATGTTTATTTTTAAATCTCTCCCAATCTTTTACGTTAAACTCATGATCAAATCCTATGCGCTCAGCTATTTCCGTAAATGTAGGCATGCGCAAATGCGTATTTTTAAACTCAGCTGCTATCTTCTGCTTTTCTTTTTCAAGTAAAGCAGACGCTTGATCTTGAGATATCTCTAATTTTTTTTGAATTTTAAAAATCATAAAATCATGCCATTTTTGCAATATTGCCTGCTGAAACAACTCATTAGTGTATAAGGTATCGTCCAGATCTAAGACTAGTACTTTAATATCCTCATCTGCACGTAGGAAGTCCTTTGGCTGCTTTTCAACCATTTTTATCTGCAGCTCTTTTTCAGGCAACCCCAGGGGTTGAAGTAATTCTTTTATGTGCAATTGGTTGATAGCTAATGCCGGAGCAAGATTGGCACGGATCACTTTAACCTTATAATAATCACATTGATACCTGTTGCTGGTTAGAATCTGCGCAGCTTCTGTCCAGGAATTTAGCAGTAAAAACATATAGATTAACGTTAAAACTGCTGTTTTTAAGTATAATTTATTTTTTACTCTCATTTTATCCTTATCGCATTTAAAGCCTTATACTTGATGAGTAATCAGGCAAATAAAAACAATGAAGTATACCATCTATTTGGAATTTTTGCCAGATCACAGGCAGAAAAATAATAAATATAACTTATTTATTCAAAATATGTTGAGATTTATGATGTGTAATAATTACAGAAAATAGGCAAGAGCTGCTTTCATATCCCTTTGGCAAGAACAAGTATCATGAAATAGACCACGTAGGCAACTATGGTTAAGTATAGTACTTTGAGTAAAGCTACTTTCTTAAGGTAAAAGCTTTTAAATATTTGCAAAGATTCTTCTCTAAACATGCGCATTAATAATCTCCTTTTATTTCTTAGAACAAACCTTTTAGGATATTAAAACAACCTATTATAAACTTTTTAAAACTATTTAATTATACCATAGTTTTTTTGCTTTTACAAGTGTTCCTAAGGAAATTTTTAGAAAAAGTTTATGTTTGTAACTATCTGTTTCTATTTGAGTTAACTGTAAGTTTTGATAATCTTTCTAAAATATTATCAGATAGATAATCCTTTGATAACCTCCACTGCCAATTATCCTGAGCTACCCCCGGCATATTCATCCTGTGCTCCTGCCCCAGCCCAAGGATATCCTGCACAGGGAATATCACTGTATTCGCCTTTGATTCCATCAACATCTCAATTAATGCCCAGTGTACTTCATCAACAGGTACTTCCCTGCCCAAATAAGTAAACATTTTCTTCTTATCTTCTTCCTTGAGCTCATTTTCAAACCAGCCAGCCACAGTATTATTATCATGCGTACCTGTATAAGCAACACAGTTAGCTGTATAATTATGCGGCAGATACGGATGTTTTTTTAAATCCTCATAAAAAGCAAAAAGCAGGATCTTCATGCCGGCAAATCCAAAATATTTTATTGTATCCCTGACCTCATCGGTTATAATGCCTAAATCTTCTGCAATAATCGGGAGATCAGAATACTTGTTTAACAGTGTATTAAAAAAATCCATAGCCTGTGCTTTTTCCCAATGTCCGTTAATTGCTGTATTTTCTCCGGCCGGAACCTGCCAGAAATCAACAAAACCGCGGAAATGATCGATGCGTACCTTATCAAAAATTTTGAGATTATGGTCAACCCTCTGTATCCACCATTGATAGCCGGTCTGCCTCATAACTTCCCAGTCATAAACAGGATTTCCCCACAGCTGTCCGTTCTGACTGAAATAGTCGGGAGGAACGCCTGCAAGATATTTTAGATTTTTCTCTTGATCGAGTTTGAATATTGAAGGGTTTGTCCAGACATCTGCGCTGTCATACGTCACATAAATAGGGATATCGCCGATTATCTGGACACCTTTCTTATTCGCATATTTTTTAAGAGCTATCCATTGCCGGAAAAATAAGTACTGAAGAAATCGTTCCTTTTCTATCTCATCCAGATGCTGCTTCTTTAATCTCCTTAGCTCCTCAGGGACTCTATCCCTTATTTCTTTTGGCCATTGCGTCCAAAGCTTTCCGTCAAAAACTTTTTTAAAAACTATAAATGCCGCGTAATCATCAAGCCATAACCTGTTCTCTTTATAAAATGAATTAGTCTTTGTTTTTTTATCCTCCTGCTTGAATTTTTCATATGCAATATCAAATATCCTTGCCTTAGATTCATAGACCTTTGAATACTCAACTTTCTTTGACGAAAATCCTGCAAATAAATCAAACTCTCTTTTTTCGATAAGCCCGTCTTTGAGCATCAATTGGGGACTGATAAAAAAAATATTTGCCGCAAAAGCAGAAACACTGCTGTAGGGCGAATTGCCGTTTACGGCATTTGTCGGGTTAAACGGCAAAACCTGCCAGTAACTCTGTTTTGAGGCATGGAGCATATCAATGAATTCGTATGCTGATGGCCCCAAATCCCCGATACCAAAGTCAGACCAGAGACAACTGACATGTAATAATAAACCACTGCCCCTATTGTCCATTTTTATCTCCTGATTATCAATCAATTAAGCAGCCGTAAAACAAATACATTATTTGCTCCTTACGAAAAGATATCCGCCCAAGGCTTTAAAGTTGCGCACCCATTTTTGGGCGTTTTTATCATCCTGATTAGCCTTTCCCTGCATAACATTATATAACTCTTTTTTCACAGAAAAATATATATTTTGCGCCTCCCATATGCGCATCTCAAGCCCTAGAGGACGCAGGATTTTGAAAAGATTTTCCATATTCTTTATAATATCTGCATTCTCGGGATCATCCCTGAATTGCGCCATTAAGCTGCTTATTTTTCTGCTTGCCACAAAACCAAGCGTAGTCTTGTCTATGTTTAATGTCCAACGCTTGCTCTCTTTAACCAGATCTATGATCTGCCTTATTTCTACTTCATCCTGCTCAAGCTTATTTTTAATCTCCTTATTAAAAATAAAACTTAAAGTACTTAGCAAAACCTGCGGCAGCGGTATATTATTCTGCTTCATTGCCAGCATAATCGGGTAATGATTCTCATTTATCTGCCTGAATGATGTCTCGATCTCCTTTAAGGCAGAAGTGAGCATATGTGTAAGTATTCTTCTTTGTTCATCTCTAAAAACATGCCAAAGTGAATAACTATGTCCTTGAAAATATTTATCAAGCAAAGAAATTATGGAAGATACGTCCCCCTTTCCAAACGCATCTTTTATTTGAAAATGCATTCTCGTGAATATCTCGTCATTTAGTACAGGACAAATTCCGCCAAAGATTATATGATCTCCTAAATGCAGCACCGCATAACTGAATTCTTCCTGCTCAAAAGTAATTGCAGACTTAATGTAAATACTGCCTGCAACAAACTGCTGTTTGCCTGCTACCATGCGCTCAGAATTCTCACTCTTCATCTCATAATTATAGATATTTACTTGCTTATCATAAGTGTTAAAAAGAGAGGAGACCGCATAATGCGCCGCAACTCTTTTCAGGTCAAGCATTGTAGTTCTTACAAACTTTTCATAAAGCCTTGCCGCATTGTCATACCCTTTTATATTACTTTTTGCCCCCTTTAGGATATCCAAATATTCTGCTTCAAGATCAATTCCGCTCACTGCTCTGGCCAGCTGTATTGCCCGCGCTGCATAGTGAATAACCTGCATTGCCTCTGTTCCGGAGACATCATCAAAATACCAGCCGCAGCTTGTATACATCAACATTGCATGCCGCTGCATTTCAAGAAGCCTGAGTACATTTGTCTTTTCAGTCGCGCTTAGTTTTTTTTCCGCATGCAAGGACAAGAACGCATTAATACTATCAGGCGTACGTTTTAAAACAACATTGATGTAATCATTGCGTGCCGCCCAGGCATCATCCAGATATTTTACTATCTGCTCTTCATAAATGCCTGCAAGTGAGTCCCGCAGCCAGTCCATAGCCTTACGCAGACCTACGCGCCAGGATTGGTCCCAGTCAGAATTAATACCCACATGGCATCCGCAATTACTCCTCCAGCGCTCAATGCCATGAAAACAGCTCCAGGAAGAATTTTCGATTACCTGTACCTCATTTCTAGGCGGAAATTTTTCCAGAAATTCTGCGTAAATCGTGATCTTTGCCCGGGATTTTTCCGCGATGTTATTGAGTGCGTAAGAGAGCGCCATTTCACCATAGATGTGGTGATGCCCGTAAGTTTCTCCGTCTGTTGCAATGTGTGCCAACTGCGGCTGCTCCTTATTATCAGAAAAAGTTCCTATTAATCGATTGGCAAAATTATCCCCGTTATCCAGCAATCTGCCAAAAGCGACATCCTGGGATACTGGCCCGTCATAAAAGAAGATATTTATGCTTTTGCCTGACGGAAGACGGCATAAATAAGCCTGTTTGGGGTCAATCTTCCCTCCGGAGGCATTAAGCCATTCCTTGCTTTGAATTGATTTTACTTTATTAGCCTGGTAAGGAGAAAGTATCGTAAACTTAATACCATAATCTGCCATGATATCGAGAGTTTCCAGATCAACTGCTGTCTCGGCAAGCCACATTCCTTCCGGCTTTCTTTCAAACCTGTATTCAAAATCTTTTATCCCCCACTCAATTTGAGTCTGCTTATCTCTTCTACTGGCCAAAGGCATGATCATATGATTATAGACCTGGGCGATTGCCGGCCCGTGACCGGAAAATTTCTCACGGTTTTCTTTATCCGCCTTAATTATCTTATCGTAAGTCTCCGGATTTTTGCGCAGCATCCAGGAAAGCAGTGTAGGCCCGAAATTAAAACTAATCTGCGAGTAATTATTAACGATATCAATAATTTTATTCTCCGCATCGAGAATACGCGAAGCCCCGTTAGGCGCATAGCATTCTGTTATTATTCTTTCATTCCAGTCATGATAAGGGTAAGCTGAATCCTGAATTTCAACTTCGCTTAACCAGGGATTTTCCCTGGGCGGCTGATAAAAATGCCCATGTACGCATAGATAACGATTCACCTTAAAACCTCCTTTTGGTACAAAGCAACGCTGTTCATCTTTATATTTAAACTTTGTTTATTTTCTATTATATCCGGAAGTAAAGTCCCGCTTCCAAGCCAAATCTCTCCTGCTGAATCAATAATTTTCTTCCATTTTCCATCACTGGCTTCAAGGGAAAAAGAACCATCATGTTTAGAAAAATTCATCACACAGAATAATTCATTTCTATTATACCACCTTCTCCAAAACAAAAGCTTCTGTTTTTCGTCTATCGATATTTCAAGTGAATGTTTATCAAGCTTTTTAAAACCCGGGAGTGTTTTCCTGAGTTCTATCAGCTTTTTATAAAAACTGAGCATCACCTTGTGCTCTGCCTCACTTCTTTTTTCCCAGCACAACTTGGAAAACTTAAAAGTCTCCTCATCCTGCGCATCAGCCGGAGTACCTTCAAACCCAAATGAGGAAAATTTATTTTTTCTGTCTCTGCGCATGTCTTTTATCAGCTGTTCATCACTGTGCTCAACAAAATATAAAAAAGGTGCTGGTTCCGCATATTCCTCTCCCATAAAAAGCATGGGCACATAGGGAGAGAGTATCACTGACGCAGCGGCAAGTTTAAGCAGCTCAAATGTTACCAACTGTGTCAGTCTTTCTCCGCGCAATCGGTTTCCTACCTGATCATGGTTTTGGGAAAAAACAATAAACTGATTAGCCGGGATATCAACGCTTGAATTACCGTGCTGTCTTTTTCTGAAATCAGAATACTCGCCTTGATAAACAAAGCCTTCCTCAAATGCCCGGCTCAATTTTTCTATCTGCCCGAAATCAATATAGCAGCCGGTTTTTTCGCCTGTGAAAACAGCATGCAGGCAATGATGAAAATCATCGTTCCACTGAGCATCGATCCCATAACCGCCATGCATACTAGCTTTAAGTATACCCGCATCATTCAGATCGCTTTCAGCTATCAAATAGTATTTTTTCTTTTGCTTGCGCGAAAAATCATCAACATTTTCAGAGAGTTCCTGCAAAAAATGCTTTGCGCTCATATCATAAATCCCCTGCACAGCGTCTAAACGGAGTCCGTCTATATGATAATTCTCCAGCCAATACAGCGCATTTTGAACAAAAAAACTTCTCACCTCACTGCTGTATGCATCATCAAAATTAACTGCCTGCCCATAGGGGGTTTTGTATTTATCGGTAAAATAAGGTCCGTAATCAGAAAGATAGTTCCCTTCGGGGCCCAGATGATTATAGACAACATCTAGAATAACCGATATCCCGTGAACATGCGCTTCGTTAACAAGCTCTTTTAACCCTTCACATCCGCCGTAAGAATTCTGCACAGCATAAGGATATACCCCATCATAGCCCCAGTTCCTCCTACCGGAAAACTGGGCAACAGGCATCAATTCCAAAGTCGTAATGCCGAGATTTACCAGCTCTTTTAAGCGGGGAATAATCTGATTAAAATTACCCCCCTCTGTAAATGTCCCTACATGCAATTCATAGATCACCATTTCCGGAAGCCCAATACCGTAAAAAGAATGATCATCCCATATAAAGCTTTTATGGTCGATTACCGCTGATGGACCGTGTACCCCTTCCGGCTGATAAGCAGAAGCTGGGTCTGGCCTTTCCTTAGAGCCGTCGATCTGGTAAAGGTAGGTTGTCCCAGGGGATATATTTTTAACCTCAGCTTTCCAATATCCTCTATTATCCCTATCCATTTTCACAAGACGCGGTAAGGGGAAGATGGTCTTTAGATTTATCTCTTGGGCAAAAGGAGCCCAGACCATAAACTCGCACTTACCATCGCTGATATAATTTGCTCCTATTTTCATCTATACTTCTCCGCATAAATATATGAACGCAGCAGATTAAAAACTTTTAAATTTGCATCAAGAGGTTCTACAAAGAAAAATAAGCTTGCTCCATTTCAGAAACTTATCTATGCGGATCCTTTTTTGCTAAAGTTGCAGTTATCGTTGTGCCCGGCGTAATTAAATATTTTCTTGAGTTAATATTAATCGGGAGTTTCCCTGAATCCGGAATGTTTTTTTTCAAAGATATTTTAATCCTTGATTTTTTAATATCAAAAACAAGCGTCTGCCCTTTATATAGCATGCTGAATTTCATCCTGTGCCACTTGTGTGGCAATTCAGGATGGACATCAATCCCGCTGTCTGATACCTGTACGCCGGCAAAACTTCTTATTGCAATATCCAGAGATCCGCCCATTACGCCGGCATGGATCCCTTCTGTTGTAGTTCCGCCTTGAGTATCGTATATGTCGGATCTTAAAACCTTTATAAACCAATCCCAGGATGCCTCTGGTTTGCTTATCTTTTGAGAAACAAAACAATGTACAACTTTACTTAAGGTAGAACCGTGAGAAGTACGCTTAACATAATAATCATAATTATTTTTCAAGAACTGACTTGTAATATTGTATCCTGCTGCCTTAAAGATATCCTCTACTTCATCGATATTCAATAAATAAAAAATCATCAATACATCTGCCTGTTTTGCTGATTTATAATTATCCGGAGACTTCCCCTCTGCCTTAAGAATCCTATCCATGCGGTATATGTTTTTGTATTTTTTTCTATAACGATCCCAATCAAGCTCTTTAAGCTTAAAGTATCCCTTAAATTGAGCAATAACCCCCTTGCTGTCCATGATTATATTCATCTTGCGTATGATGCGTTCCCACCGATCTGTCTCATATCCAGTAAGTTTTAATTTTTTCTTAAGCTGTGCCGTTCTTTTTTGTGAAACTAATTTTAGTATCTCTTGTCCTTTTTTAATGGTCCAGACTATCATTATATTCGTATAGGCATTATCAATCAATCCAGGACTCGAGATGCCGGGAAATTTTTCATGAAATTCATCCGGTCCCATAACTCCGCGCACATGATACTTTTTCTTCTTAGCATCATATTTACATAAGCTGCATGCAAGCTGGGCGACAGATAGAATTATCTCCGCACCGTACTTTTCAAGAAAATCAAGATCATTGGTCATTTTCCAGTAATTCCACACATTATAAACAACAGCAAAGGAAACATGTCTTTGGTTTCGACTGTAATCCGGCCCCCATTTACCTGAACGCGGGTTCAAATGCACGACCTGTGTTTCCTCTCTGCCCGAAGATCCGCTTTGCCAAGGAAACATTGCACCTTTATAGCCGTTATCTATCGCGTATTCCCTTGCCTTTTCCAAGCGATTATACCTGTATAGAAGAAGTGCCTTTGCTATTTGCGGCATATGCAGATTAAAAAAAGGCAGAACAAAAACTTCGTCCCAGAAGACATGCCCGCGATAGGCCTCTCCGTGCAAACCGCGTGCCGGCATCCCGGCATCGATATCTTTATTATGTGGTGAAGCGGTCTGCAGCAAATGGAAAATATGCAGCCGCAGAACCTGTTGAGAAAAGACATCTCCCTCTATCTCAATATCAAATT
Organism: Candidatus Omnitrophota bacterium; assembly: GCA_043806135.1. Classification (GTDB taxonomy): domain Bacteria; phylum Omnitrophota; class Gorgyraeia; order B26-G9; family B26-G9; genus JAGLQQ01. The sequence continues at coordinate 44,377 of JAZDHG010000040.1, read as the reverse complement.
CCTTCCAAAGCTTTTGCCAGGCCTTTTTATGAAGTTCCAGCAAAACATCGAACTTAGGCAGTTTTTTTGCCGCTTTGATCGACTCTAATTGTGCGCTTTTAACACCTTTATCTTTGGATGTGAAAATGGAGACTGTCTTTTCTATGATATAAGTCTGCTCCTTTTTGGCAAAAATTCTTAATTGCTGTCCGATAACCTGGTTGCCGTGGCGAATAGTTTCAATCGTAGGTTTAAGCTCTTTTAAACCTTCAAAAATCCTCAGTTTTGCCGCCTCATACAACTCAATCTTGGACTGACTTGTTTTGACACCCAAGAAAACTCCGTTACTGGTAAATTTTCCCATCACATGAGACTGCCAGTGAATGAAATTAAGCTGGCGGTACCTTTCAACATTCATGTTCAGCACTGACCCGTCCAGCATAGAACGCACAGTTATATAATCGCTGTAATTATCAGGGGTGATCTCATATTTTATTGCCGCAATATGCGGATTTGCCATGCTCACAATTCTTGTTTCATGGATCCATGTTCTGCGTCCATGCGGCATCTGGCATAATATTTTTCTGACCAGCTTTCCCTGCCGCATATCCAGCTCCTGATGAAAAGAAATAATTCTGGTAGCAGAAGGGCTGAACCATGCCCCGTCACGGATATTAAAAGTCAGGTATGTCCAGTTCGGACAGTTAACCAGGTCTTCATTATAAATAGTCCTGCCCGCAATGTTCGTAGGCAGACGGTTATATAAACCTGCGACATAAGTACCCGGATAATGCATTTCTGTGGGAACTGCTTCCGGTGCGGCGCCTCTTGTACCGAGGTACCCGTTACCCAATGTACAAAGAGCCTCACGCAAGCTCTCTTCTTCCGGTTCAAAATTTTTATAAATCAATTTCCATGGATGTTTTTTATTCATTTTTATACTTTCTCTAACAATTCTCTTTTAACTTTCTACCAATTGTCTAAAAAGTTTGCCCACTTCATCCGGTGAAGCCAGTCGGAATTGAGCAGAGGATATACTTTCCTGATCACTCACAAGTATCCCCACACCCCTGCTGTTTACCGCTCTAAAAGCATCTTCGTCTGTTGTGTCATCACCGATATAAAAAACAGCATGGTCTTCCCAGGATAGCTCAAGAGCCTTCATTATCCAGCATACTGCCTTTCCTTTATTCCAGTCAATGGCAGGCAAAATCTCAAATACCATTTTCCCGTTCATCAGACGCAATGTTTCATTTTCATCAACAACTTTTTCCACAAGCTCTTTTATTTTTTGCAGATGTTTCTCTTTAACCATACGGTAGTGCACGGCAACGCTGAACTTTTTTTCTTCAATAATCAATCCGTCTATACCAGAAAGAGCCGCTTTCAACTCTCCGGTCACTTTATCAACTACAGGAATAGCTTCTTTTGCCTTTGGCTGCACCATCGAAAAACCTTTGCCGCGGATATCAAACCCATGGCTTCCGGCATAAAAAATGCCGTCGACACCTACAAGTTTTTCCACATCCTCACGCATTCTGCCGCTGACAATAGCCGTGGTAAATTTAACGCTAAGCTTCCTTACCAGCTCCCGCATTTGTTCACTAATAACTGCAAGATCCGGCCTATCGACAATCCGGGTAAGTGTTCCGTCATAATCGAGGAAAAATACTATTTTCTTGTCTGGCTTGAATATAGAATCAGGCGTTTCAAAATACTTAGGATTGATTGTTAGATCATTTTTATCGCCTTTGAATTTTGCGTATGCGTTTTTAATTATTTTTTTATTCCAGCACTCAAATAAAGAAACCGGTTTTTTATCAAACCACTTCTGTACTCTGTCCAGGCTCAACACTGAAAAAGAAGTTATAACCACATCTGCGCCATTTTCATTTAAAGCGTCTATATTGTCGCTTCTGGCCACCCCGACCACAAAAGCAAATCCGCCGTTTCTACCGGCCTGAATCCCTGATATGGCATCTTCAAAAACCATACTGCGGCCGGGAGACGTTCCCAGGTTCAAAGCAGCCTGAACAAATATATCTCCTTCTGGTTTTCCTTCCAGCCCCATTTTCTCAGATATAACTCCATCAACTCTAGTATCAAATAACTCCAGAATTCCGGCGGCCTCAAGAATAAACTCACAATTTTTAGAAGAAGAAACTACTCCGACCTTAATCCCGTTTTTTTTGAGCTCTTTTATAAAATCAATACAGGCCTTGTATTCATGCACCCCATTAGTTTTAAGAACCTCTCTGAATTTTTCATTCTTTTTATTGCCGATTGCGTGTATTGTTTTTTTATCATGAGCATCATCCGCACTGCCCAGCGGCAGATCGATCCCGCGTGATTCTAAAAAACTCTTTATCCCCTTCAATCTTGGTTTACCATCGACAAAATGCAGATAATCAGCATGAGTAAATTCCTTGAATGGCTCACCGCTTAAAACTGCTTTTTCTTTTAAACATTCATCAAAAACTAATTTCCAGACATCTGAATGAACTATAGCTGTCCTTGTTATAACACCGTCCATATCAAAAATGGCTGCTTCAAAAGAGTATTTTCCCATACTCACCTCTCTAATTCAATATTCAATAAAACTAATATTATTTAAATCAGAAAATCCGGTCTTATCTATCTAAGCGGCGGGTTATACCTTATAACTTCAAAACCGCATCTTGCAGGTGATCCCTTTAACTATCCGTAACTGGTTACATTTATTATAATAACACAAAAAACCATAAAATAAAAATCGAATTTAAGGGGTTATTATTTCATTAAGCCAGGTCTGCCATTTTTCTTTATCCAGTCCAAAAGAATGCCCGGTTATATTCCTCAAAGCTTCAACGGTATTTTCACGCACGAGATTGCTTTGATCATCTAAAAGCACGATCAAAGGCGCTACAGCCCTAATATCCTTGATCTCACCCAGGGCAAGCGCAGCCTGATAACGCACAGACCAATGCGTGTCATTTAAAGCCTCAATAAGCGCAGTCACTGATTTAGGATCCTTGATCTCAGACAAAGCCAATGCCGTCTGGTAGCGCACAGATGTATCTTTGTCTTTAAGAACTCCGATTAATGCATCAACGCAAGAAGGCTGCTTTAATTCACCAAGAGCAAGCACAACCTCATAACGCACTGAGGAATTAGAATCTTTCAACATCGGCAAAAGATACTCAACTGCGCGAAGATCTTTTAGTTTAGCCAGAGAACTTGCCGCCCTTATTCTCACTAATGAGTTTTTATCCTTTAAAGCCTGCACAAGCTTTTCAAACCCAAGCTTACTCTCCGTATTTTCCATATCCGGCATCACCATAATCTTCTCTTTATTTTCATCAACATTTTTTTCTGTGCCTTCTTCAGAGTATTCCTGTTTTCCCAGAATATCCGTGATATACTTGCGTATTACAGGATTACTGGTCTTCATCCCATTTTTCAATGTATCTTGGGTTACTTTGCTGTGGAATTTTTCCAAGGTTCTGATAATTCTTTGTCTGACTGAATCATCCGAATCCTGTAATCCATTGATCAAAGCCTCCACAGTTTGTTTGTTTTCAAAATCAGTCAAGGCTTCCGCTGCTTTATAGCGGACTCCCCATTCTTGATCCTCCAAAGCCAGTGTTAAAATTTCAACAGCCTGGGGCTGATTTAATTTCCCCAAAGATTCTATTGCCTGTGAACGCACAACAGGATGCTTGTCATAGCATGCATTCATTAACGCGCCCATAGCCCTAACATCTGGTATTTCTCCTAATGCCTTTGCCGCATGATAACGGGTTTTCCAATGATTGTCTTTAAGCGCAATGAGCAGAGGATCTACCGCCAGGTTATTGCCGATAAGGCCTAAGCTCCAGGCAGCCTGATAACGGACACTTGGATGGGGATCTTTAAGTGCGTTTATTATATCAGAGACCGACCTATCATCTTTTATAAGCGAAAGCGCCTTTAAACTATGAAATCGCACCAGCCAGTTTTTATCATCTAAAGCTTTCATAAACGCATCAAGTGCCTGGGAACTTTCCAGTTTTCCCAATGCCTTTACCGCTTCACAGCGCAGGCTCCAGTGTGTATCCTCAACCGCTTTACTTAAGGGTTTAAGCGCCCGGTTATCCTGCATATTTCCCAGAGCCCAAGCCGCATAACTGCGAACAACATGGTCCTCGTCTTCAAGAGCCTTGATTAAAGGTTCAACCGCTTGAGTATCCTTTATATTTCCTAATGCCCATGCGGCATAGTAACGTACCTGTCTTGCCTTATCGTAAAGTAAAACATTTATCAGATCCTTTACTGCCCTTTTATCTCCGGTTTGCCCAAGAATCCCGGCAATTAACATCCTAACCTGGCTGTTCTCATGCTTTAGATTTTCTATAAGCGAAACATCCCAATTTTCGCTGCATATTCTTGCCAATGCCCACGCGGCATAATTGCTCACTATTTGATCCAAATCGCTTAGTAAATTTATTAATCCAACCGATGCGCTGAAGACTTGCATTTTACCCAATGCCCTTGCCGCATAACTGCGCACCGTAGGATCACTGTCTTGCATAGCATCGATCAAGACACCTACAGCATCCGGATTTCTGCCCTCACCCAACATCCAAGCTGCCTGACGGCGCAGTAGGATACGGTCGCTTTTTAAGTATTGGCTCAGTAGTTTTGTGCTTTGCAATTTGTCTATTTGTTCAATAGCATTGAGAGCCAACTCACTTAAAGAAACATCCTGTCCTTCCGCAATAACTCTCAAGGCACTTATTGCACTCTTATCCCCTATTTTAGCCAATGCCTTTACCGCTTCTTCCACATTACTAAAATTTCCGGCACTGCCAAGGATTTCAATAAGTTTGCCCGTAGCTCTTTTATCCTGTAGTTGACCCAAAGCACTGATGACTGTATTTTGGATTCTTGCATATTTTCTTCTGGGTAAAACACTAAGCAGAGCTTCCAAAGCTAAAGGGTCTTTAATATTGCCCAATGCCTCGGCCGCTTTTTTTGACACATTAATATCCTCATCGTCAGTCAGCACAAAAGATAGCGCTTTGACTGCAAGAGGATTTTTGATCTGCCCCAAAGCAATAACTGTGTATTTACGAATCTCAGGGTCTTCATCATCAAGTACACCTATAAGAATTTCTACGCTATGAATATCTGCAATGCTGATTAAGGCCATCACCGCATTGCGTCTAAGCTGGGCATCAGATTCATACAGGCTTAATACCAGCGCCTCAACTGCAAGACTGCTTTTAAGCTTACCCAGCGTTTTGGCAGACATATTGCGCACAAAGCTTTTTCCGCTTTCAAGTGTTTCTATCAAAAATGGTACCGAGGCAGCTCCGATATTAACCAGAGCCCTTATGACTTCTTCAAAGACATGGCTCTGTCCAGGCCGTATTTTCCCCTTATTTGAGAGCCAATTGACTACAGTCTGATCATCAATTAATTTTATTAACGCTGGAATCGCTCCGGCAGCCCGCTCTTTGATCAATCCCAGATTATATGCTGCCTCAGCACGGACATTAGGATCCTGAGAAAGAAGTTTTTCAGACTCATTAATTATTTGATTGGAAAGCTGCGTAGAAAGAACGCTATTACTCTTTGCATCGGCAAAAATATTTTTTGTAAATAAAAATCCGCCCGATATATTTATTATCAGCATAAGACATATCGTATTTTTAATCAATATTTTCATGTTTTAAACCTTTTTCATCCTTTCCCTGCAAATCATCCCTCAAACATAAAACTTTCCATTTTTTTTCTTGAGCCTTTGGGCGGTTTTCCTTTGGGATATCCAAAGCTTACCACAGCCATAAGTTCATATTCCGGCTGAATTTTAAGAAATTCCCGCACTTCTTCTTTTCTGTTCAGTATTTCCCCCAGCCAGCAGCTGCCAAGGCCCATAGCATGTGCCTGAAGCAGCATATTCTGAATGCATGCGCCGATCGCCATAATATCCTTTTCACGATTATAAACCGCAGTTTTATCCAAAAAGACACAGATAGAAACAGGTGCTTCTTTTATTATATAAGCGTATTTTGTAAACCCAGCAAGTCCATCCTTTTCAATATCATTCCTGATGACTTTAAATCTCCACGGCTGATTATTAAGTCCGGACGGAGCCCATACAGCTGCTTTCAAAACCGCCTGGATATCATCTTCGTTTACCGGCCTCCTATTAAAGGAACGCGCTGAACGTCTTGTAAGTATTGATTTCTCTACCTCCATCTTTTGCCTCTTCTTATTTTACAACCGCTTTAAACAGCTTATTTACTTCAAACCTCTTACTCATTCTCCATATAAAAAAATAAAAGTTTCCGGACAAATTATTTGGGTCATGCTTAATTAAGTTGAATAGTTTTCTATGACTTAATGATTTATAAGTTATTAGAACAAATTAAGAATACCCCCTGCCAGCAGATTCCTCCCTGCTACCCAAATAGCTATACCTGAGAATGCAGAAGCAATAACTTGTCTTTGAGGTCTCATGCCAATCCTTTAATACTTTCTGTTTATAATAATTATAACAGAATAATTTTAAAGGGTCGAGTAAGTAGTTTAATAGTGGGTTTATGAAAATTCAGAAAATTACGGGGTGTGTTTCAGGTCTCAAGATCAAATTCTGTTTTATTTTTATTATCTCTTGAGCTATTCCATTTTTTATAGCAGTAATCGATCAGGAATTGTCTTTCGGTCGGATCCATTGATTCCAGCTCAATACCAGCGTCAAACCTCGAACTGTTCGCTTCGGTGCAATCCCTCATCCAGACAACTTTTCCGCTCGAGAAAAAAGGCATAATTGTCTCTGGGAACGTCATTTCACAATCCAGGGTCACTCCTTGTTCGATCTTTTGGTTCAAAGTTGCTTTAAAGCCACCGCGGCTGAAATTATCAGCGGTCAATAATCCCCTGGTTTGAGTATTGCGGACATGGAATTCACCGCTGATATTTGCACCAAAACGCATATGTTTTCTTCGCTCTTCCATCATCATATTTCCCTGCAGAATTAAATCCGGACTCATTTCATCAATTAAGTTCTTATGATAAATCCGATTAAGTATACCATAAAAATATAAGTTTACAAGGTGCAGCAAGAAATTTTATAACATCAGGCAGGATTACTCTTGGGGGGGTAATCCTTCAGGACTTCTTCAAAGCAGCAATAGTTTCCCCGACAATTTCATCCATAAGCTCTTTCACAGAGACTATCTTATTTATCCTGTAAACATTGCTTCCGGCAAAAACAACCGAATCATCAATTTTCCCGGTTACAGCATTGAACAGTGCTTTTGCTATGCAATAAGGAGCAGTTGACGGATCACAGGTTTTCAAACAACGATAACCACACCTGAATGCTTCTCTTTTGCCTTCTAGAACGCGTTTGATCAAAGATGTTTTTATCGACCTTCCCGGCAAGCCAACTGGGCTTTTAATAATCACAATATCTTCTTTCTTGGCATCGAGATAAAGCTTTTTGAACTCATCGGGAACCGAACACTCGTGTGTAGCTACAAATCGCGTAGCAATTTGCACCGCCTTTGCCCCCAGTTTAAAAAATCGGGCCGCATCTTTTCCATCGAATATTCCACCGGCTGCGATAACCGGGATCTGCTGTTTATATTCCTTCTCATATTCACGCGCAACCTCTATCACTTCCCTGACCAGGAATTCAAGCATATTATCTTTTGGCGGAGTCAATTCCTCGAATTGAAACCCCAGATGCCCTCCGGCAAGAGGGCCTTCGACCACTATAGCATCCGGAAAACGATTATATCGTTTTTTCCAGGTTTTTAATATTACCTCTGCCGCCCGGGCAGATGAAACAATAGGGATTATTTTAACGGAAGAGCCTTCTACAAATTCGGGTAATTTTAGGGGAAGCCCTGCTCCGGAGACAAGAAAGTCGGCTTTTTCTTCCGCCACTACCTTAACCAGATCTTCATAATTTGAGACAGCAACAAGAATATTTGCTCCAAAAACTCCTTTAGTTAATTTCTTTGCTTTGCGAATCTCGCTTTGCAGTCCTTCTCTTGAAGCCTTAACAAAGTCAGTTTCATTTTCCTGAGATCCATAACCAAGCCCAACACTGGCTATTGTGCCTGCTCCACCGCAATTTGCCACTGCACTGGCTAAAGAAGCTGTTGAAATAGCAACCCCCATCCCTCCTTGAATTATAGGGACCTTTATTTTCAAGTCACCAAGAACAAGAGGTTTTAATTCATTACTCATATCTTTCTATCTTTCTTTTTTACGGTTGCTAATAAACAACATTTACGTTTAAATAATCACTTTATTTTGGGGTTCCTCTCGTATGAGCCGAGGGGAAACCTCTCGCTTAATTTGTTTTTTTGCTCTTAAGCTCCTGGCACTCTTTTTTTATCATGATCATTTCTTCGGGATCGATGAGCTTAAAAAAGCTAGCCATGATTGCGGGATATTGTTTTTCAATGCCCTTTGCCACCTCGTTCATTACCGTAACGTCATTCACCGATACTGCCTTCTCTGTCACATCGTTTATCTTGTGCACGTTAGTTCCTTCCGCCCACTTAATGCTATATACGGGAAATTTGAATTCTTCAAATTCAACGGTCTTCGACCACATAAGCTCCTTGGTGACGACCTCCCTTAACTCCAGCATAATCTTGCCTTTTATCTTCACCATCCCAACTACCCACTTGGGAAGGATCTCAGACGGCCCTTTTGAAGTAATAAATAATGCCACTGTCGGCGTTAAATATAAATCAATTTTTTTCTTATCCGGATAAGGTATCATTTCATAAGAATCATAAGACCCCTTGACGACGCAACCTTTTGCAGTAAGTAGTTTAGGCAGGTCTTCTTTAAGCGCCTTTTGAAAATTCTCAAATTGCGGTGTATTAAACCAGAGCTCCTTGCTGTTTGTAATATAAGTCGGGATACCTATCGTGGCGATTGTAACTCCCGTAGAACTAGTCGCGGACTGAGAATCCGACGTATAATTGAAATTCGCTACGTAAGGAGTCTCTTCTTGTTGCTTTTTTGTTGCTGCCGTAACACCATTGACAAAAATTACTGACAAGAGAATAAATACGAACACCATCGAATATTTTCTTTGCATATTTTTCCCTCTCTCTCAAACAAATAAAAATCTAGAAAATGGGGTGGATGATGGGATTCGAACCCACGGCCCCAAGAACCACAATCTTGTGCTCTAACCAACTGAGCTACACCCACCATAAAAATCAGTCCTAAGTCTTAAGCCATACGTAAAAACATTTATTAAAAACTTATTACTTACAACTTACGATTTATCCCTGTTTTTTTGGCGTCCCTGGGGCGATTCGAACACCCGGCCCACTGCTTAGAAGGCAGTTGCTCTATCCAACTGAGCTACAGGGACCCCGTAATTATATAAAAGTTAAACGCCTAATGTATAAAGTCAATTTAACTCTAAACCCCAATCCCCATACTCAAGTCCCATCAACTGGTCGGGGCAGGTGGATTCGAACCACCGACTTCTTGGTCCCAAACCAAGCGCTCTAAGCCAAGCTGAGCCATGCCCCGAATCGTTTACAATGCTTAGATGTTATTTTAATATTACAAAAGTGTAGAGAAAGGTCAATAACTCTCTACACTTTTCAGAAACGGATAGTCCATTATTTACATCATTTTATTTTTTTTTCTCCGGCTTTTTTTCCTGTTGAGCCGTCTTTACAATACTTAAGGAAACAAGCGAATTTTTTTCTTTTCCCTTCTTATCTGTCTCCTTTCGAAAAGTTGCCAGAACCGTCGCATCGTTCTTTAGTTCTTTAAGGGAAACCTCTATGGACTCACCTTTACTGGTTTTAAGCACTATGATTGATTCTCCTCGTGCCTTAAAATCAACATAATCAACTTTTCCCACCGCGCCATATACATTTTGAGTCTTCGCCCCTAAAGTAATCACCGAAGATGCGGCATCTTTCTCTTCAGCAAAAAGACGCACTCCCTGCGTAGCCATGAATAATAAAGCAAGGATTAAAATTATTACGGATAAATTTTTTCTCATTTTTTCCTCCTCAATAGGGCTAAAAAGTTAAATAAAGTATAACATTATTTAATAGTAACGTCAAGAAATTAGGATATTAATTTTCCCGCCTCAACAAAAACATTAAAAGGTTCTTTCTTGTTTAAGTTGAACAAAAGAACCTGATCATGGACATTCTTAATTTGTTCTAATAACTTGAAAATCATTAAGTTATAGAAAACTATTCAATTTAATTAAGAATGAACCCATTAAAATGAACGTTTCCAGAACAGTTTAAGACGCTCATCATCCGGGTCCACCCTTATATCCACTTTATAACGGTTCAGATAGGGATCATCAAGCTTGTTGAGCCATTCAAAATAATCAACCCCCTTGTCCAGTAATTCCGAAAACTGAGGGATATAGTATTCATTAATTGTAAGCCTGACTGTTTCCGGTGTTATCTTTTTTTTATCAGGGTATTTATTATCCTTCTTTGCTTCCTCATTGATTACTTTATCCCAGCCCGATGTTATATAACTCTTTTTTGAAAGTTCTTTCTGGTCTGGGTCAAAAGCCTGCAAACAATCCACCCGCAAACAAGGAATAAAAAAAAGCGCAATGATAATACACGTAAAGTATTTAACTTTAAATTTTACTCTTTTCATACTAATAACTTAAAAGCCAATTAAGTCTCCTGCTCATTACTTTCTTTGCCGTGTAACTTCATAGCAAAATATTGCTGTTGCTACCGCAGCGTTAAGTGAAAGTCCGGCTCCCGGCATGGGCAAAGTAACCTTAAAATCCAAATGTTTTATTAATCCAGGACGAATCCCCTTATCCTCCGCACCTATAACCAGACAAAGGGGAAATTGAAAATTAAAATTAGTAAGATCCTCCCCTTCTTCAACCACCGTACCGGCTACCCAGTAACCAGCATCTTTCGCCTGTTTAAGAACAGGTATCAGATTTGTAACTTGAATTATAGGTATATAATTTTCCCCTCCGCAGGCAACTCTTAAAACTGTCTCATTTATGCTCGCAGATCTGTGTTTGGGAATTATTAGAGCAAATCTGCCAAAACAGGCCGTTGTTCTTAAAATAGACCCTAGGTTTTGCGGATCGGTAATATTACTTAGAGCAATTAGTGTTAATTTCTCATCATCCGGCAATTGCAAAATTTTCTCTAGGTCGTCATAAAGGAATTCTTGCGTTTCCGCTATAACCCCCTGATTATTTATATTATTTGCCATCAACATAAATTCATTATCAGGTATGGAAACATGCGCAATATTAAACTGCTGTGCTAATTCCTTAATAAACCTGTTGTCTGCGCTCTGATTGCAAATTATTTTTATTATGGTTTTAGGATGAGCCTTTAAGCGCTCAATAACCTGGTTCTTGCCAAAAAGTCTGATCATGAAAGTTTCCCTATAAAAAAACTTGAATCAATAATTACTTAAATTGCTTGTGACTATCTCAAAACCGGCAGTATAAGCTGCGCTGCTTTAAAATATATGATTAGACCTATAACATCAACAACACTTTTAAGGATCTTTTCCTGGTCTGAGAAATTATGCCAGCGCTCGGCAAGATCTATTGACGGGATCTTTGAAACAAGAAATTTCACGTCGGAAAAGCTCTTCTTATTCAGCAGGGCCCTGATCTCCGGCACAAACAGCGCTGTCATACTTAATGATTTTCGTTGGTTCTTTTTCGTCATTTTTTGTTTTTCAGTCTATTAAAATTTATTTTCAAGAAAACAATTTATTGATCATATATTAAATAAGCAACTTTATTCAGAATGGTTTTTAACACCCGCGCAAATTAATGTCTGAAACAAATTGCAGCAATTAATGATGTCTATCTTCTGCCTGCTTTACTGTCCACTGCAGTTTACCCAGAACAGCCTGGGCAACATTAGTTAAATGATCGGCGATTTTTTCAAAATTACTTATCAAATCAAGGAAAATGATACCTGAGAGAACCTGGCATTGGCCATTGGACAAACGGATTATATGATTATCACGCAGCTTCTGAGTAAAGATATTTACTTTATCCTCTAAGTCTAATACTTTTTTTGCCTCTTCGATATTGTCGTTATCCAGGGAGCTGATAGTGAATTGAGCCATGTTATCTACAAGAGAAAACATCTCTTTAATCTCACTTTCCGCTTCTTTAGAAAAAGGAGAACCAGAAGTGATTTTTCTTTGGGCAAGTTCCATGATATTCTCGCAATGGTCTCCCATCCTCTCAATATCATTTACGCTGTGCAGCAAAGAAGGTATTTTACTCGCGATTTCAGGGGATAGTTCCTTTTGCATAAGCTCCATAAGATAATTAGTTATCGCTTCCTGCAGATTATCTACCGCTGCTTCTTTTTTAGGAACAAGCTCTAAGACCTTAACATTTTCCTTTAAAAATCCCTGTATAGCATCACTCATCATGCCGCGGGCAAGGTTAGTCATACGCACAATTTCCTTTATCGAAGCATCAAAAGCAATAAGCGGAGTATACAAAAGGTGTTTTTCCAGAAATTGCGGCTGGGTGTCAATAAGCGTATCTTTGCCTGGCAAAACTCTTATTACAACCTTTGCATAAATTGAGGCAAACGGGGCTAAAACGATTGTCCCTAATACATTAAATAATGTATGTGCATTAGCTATCTGTCTTGCGATATCGCCTGATGTAAGGGCAATAATCTTATAGTAAAACGGCAGTGTCGGCAAAAACAAGAGTGTTACAATAATATTAAACAAAACATGCGAAAGCGCCGCTCTTTTTGCAGAAACAGTTGTTCCCAAAGAAGCGAGTATTGCCGTAATACATGTGCCTATATTACAGCCGAAAATAAGCGGGATGGCTGCTTGTAAGTCAAACAGCCCTACAGAAGCCATTGTAATAATCATACCTGTGGTAACGCTTGAACTCTGGAGCAATGCGGTTACAGCTGCCCCGATCAAAATACCTAGAAAAGGATTCTTACTGAAATGGACAAAAATATTCTGTATAGCCGGATCATCCGCAAAGGGCTTTATCACTGAAGTCATTATGTTTAATCCCAGGAAAAGAATACCAAACCCCAGACAGAAAAGGCCCAAAAACTTCCAAAATCTTTTTCGTGAAAATAAATAAAGAGCTGCCCCAACGGCAATCGCAGGGAGAGAAAGTGTCGTTAGTTTAAAGGCAATTATCTGAGCTGTTATCGTTGTGCCGATATTAGCGCCGAATATTACACCTATTGCCTGAGTTAGAGTCATAAGTCCTGCGTTAACAAAACCTACTACCATTACTGTTGTTGCGGAAGAGCTTTGGATAATAGCTGTAATTCCGGCACCAAGTAATGTTCCTGACAACGTATTTTTAGTAAGAGCTTTAAGCAAACGCCTTAATCTTTCTCCGGCAGCATTTTGCAGCCCCTCCCCCATCAAATGGATACCATAGATAAAAAGCCCTAATCCGCCGACAATACTAAAAATCAACTCCCTGATCATTGAATCCTCCCTAAAAAAAATATGATTTACAGAAGTTCCGCTTCTACTTTACCGATAACATTTTCAATTTCCGAGATAATATCATCGGATAAAAAATTATTTATTCTTATTTCCTTCTTTATCGAATTAAGCACTCCCAGCATTCTTCGCAAATACGTTATGCGTCTTTGCCTGTGTGTTTCCTCAGGTACAACCTCCGGTCTTACAGACTTGATCATCGCCTTGTACACATCCTTAACATCTTTGTCTGCCTTACCTTCCTCAAAAACATGGTGCTTCATTTTTTCATAATCAGCGATACTCAAATCTTTATTTGTCTTTACCTGCCTAAGTGTATTTACCGCCTCATAAGAAGGCAGCTGCGGGCTATTCGCTGATTCCAGGTAATCTTTCTTTATAAATTGCGGTTCCTCTTGCTCCAGAAAATAATACGACCGCAGTAATTTTAACCCGGTTTCTTTTCTGATACCTATCTCTTTGCTGCAATAAGCCTCAAAGGTCAGGTAATCCCATTCCTTATACATTTTATCTTTATAAACAGCCATCAAATGCTGTCCAAGCTCAAGCCAGGAAGATTTGAAATTCTTAGCACATTTCAGAATCTCATAACGGAAACTGCCCGGATCAATTTCTTCCATGCTTGTTTGAATTCTATCAAGTGCTTTTGTTTTTTTATACATTTTCTGCTTTCTTTGCCGTTTAAAATAATAACTCAAGCATTAGTTTAATTAGGGGGTTATATATAGGATTGAACTTTCTGTAGGCGTATTGTAACATAAAATACCCTGCATTTACAAGAATTTAAGAACCTGTGTCAATTTTTATAAATACAGGGTATTTTAACATATTTTCCCAGCCATCACGCACTAAAGCCAAGCCCCTAAATCCTGGATACGACCCTTTTTTTTACTATATCCTGAACCAATACCGGCAATTCATATCCATGACGTTTTAAGGCCTTTATCATGCGCCCATATGCCTGATTAGCCGTCGTTCCTTCCGTAAGATTGTTCAGAGATATGGCTGCATAACCACGGCGATTAACAATTTTGAAAATTCTCACTTGCATGGGTGAAATTTTTCTTAAAGGCTTTTTTGCCATTTTTACTCACCTTTCACTTTTCCTTCGCTATTGCCTTCTTTTTTGTTTTAGGAGCCATGTTCTTTCTTCTTTCCGTCTTTAATGCTTTTGATATCTTCGTCAGCTTACTATTTAATGCATCGATTTGTTTTTGAGATCTATCCAAAATCCCCTCTGATATCTGCTTCATTTTTTTCTCAAGATCTTTATCCAATTTTTTCGTACCCTGCAGTAAACGGTTAAGGACAGCTTTTTTATCCTCTGCTTGAATCTGTCCTTTTTTGATAAGCGTATCCACGAGGTTTTCCGCTTTTTCCTTTGTCAGATTCGCTAAGCCTACTCCCGCTAAAACTATTTTTCCCAATATTTCAAACATTCCATTTCCTCCCTTGTTTAAGGTTAAACAACAAATCCTATCTACTTATTCTTGCTATTTATTTTACTCTTTTTTCTCAAAATGTAAGTCTTTAGCGATTTTTGCCAGTTTTTTCTTTATTCTATCTATCTGCTTCTCGGAACTGTCGACAATTTTTAATGAAACCTGCTTCATTTTTTTCTCAAGATCTTTATCAAACTTCTCGGTTCCTCTAAGCAGTTTGCTTAATGCCGCATTTCTGTCCTTTGCCTTAACCTGCCCCTTTTTAATCAGTACATCCACCAGTTCTTCTGCCTTTTCTTTTGTCATGCTTGCCAGCCCAACACTGGCTAAAATAATTTTTTCCAGAATATCCAGCATTTCCTCTCCCTCCTTACACAATTATTATCAAGCTCTTATATTAAAGTTAAATCACAGTATGTGCTGCAAGATTTACTCCGCGCCTTATGATAGTTATACCGTCCCGGACATAATAATAATCCCCGTCACTGTTCGGTGCATTTCTTTTATCTGTAATATGGCAAAAATCACCAATAGTAACATTTTTGTCGACTATCGCCCTCTCAATGGTCACCCCTTTGCCGATATGCGGATGCGCATTTACCTTTTTAGACTTATTATGATAATAATCATTTCCTATGATTATAGAGTCTTTAATACTCGTATTCTCCATAATCTGGCTTCTTAACCCGATAATAGAGTTTTCGATATTTGCTTTTTTAATCTGGCATCCATCGGCAACAATTGTGTTTTTTAAGAAAGTCTCGCTAATCTTGCTGGGAGGCAAAAAACGGGCCCTGGTCACAATCTCAAAAGTATCATCAAAAAGGTTAAATTCAGGATTCTTAGCCAGCAGATCCATACTTGCCTCATAGTAGCTTTTGATCGTTCCGATATCCCGCCAATAGTCTTTGAACTCGAAAGTATATGCTTTTTTCTTTTTCTTCAGCATCCAAGGCAAAATATGTGAACCGAAATCCGCATCTTTCGTACTAAGCAGAATATCAAAAAGGACATCTTTTTTAAAAAGATAAATTCCCATTGAAACATAATACTGGTTAAGCAAAGTCTTTGTTTTGTTTTTGTTCTTAGATTTAATCTTCAAGCGTTTAACATTAGCTGGCTTTTCGATAATTCTTCTCAGCCGCCCAGAAGCAGTACAATCAAGAACCCCCATTCTTGCCGCCTCATCCTCGTTAACAAAAATAGAAGCAACCGTTACATCAGCATCCTTTTTTATATGAAAGGCGACCATTTTGCGATAATCCATTTTATACAAGTGATCACCGGAAAGAATAAGCACGTATTCCTGCGGCATATTGCGCAGGTGATTCAAGACTTGGCGCACCGCATCTGCAGGCCCATGAAACCATTCAGAACTTTTTTGTGACTGTTCTGCTGAAAGTATTTCTACAAAACCTTTTGAAAAATTATCAAATCGATATGTATGCATTATGTGCGCATGCAAAGAAGCAGAAAGGAATTGAGTCAGAACGAAAATCTTATTAAAACCGGAATTTATGCAATTTGACACAGGGATGTCAATCAGTCTATACTTGCCGGCAAATCCGATAGCCGGTTTGCTTCTTTCCAAAGTAAGCGGAAACAATCTTGCTCCTCTGCCGCCTCCAAGTATTAAAACTAAACAATCAGGAATATCCATTATTTTTTTTCCATTAACCTTTAAGTAATACCGCTATACAAATAAATCCCATACCCCAGCAATAAAATGAGAAGTAATGGAATTTAGCCCTTGCGATCATTTTAGACAAAACTAATAGAGCACAGTATCCGCTCAAGAAAGCCGCCAGAAAAGATAACCCCAGTTCCAGACTACCTATAGAAAGCTCTCCCAGCCCATTTCTTAATTGATATATTGCCGCAGCAGCAATAGTCGGGATTGACAGAAGAAATGAAAATCGTGCTGCCAGTTCTTTATCCAGCCCTCTGAACATTCCGCTTGAGATAGTTACACCTGAGCGGGAAATACCCGGGATGATCGCAGCAGCCTGCGCAAGTCCGATAAGGAGAGAATCATTAAGCGTAATTTGTTTTTTCTTATCCGGCTTTCCTTTTCCCTTGGTAAGAAATAATATTGTTCCGGTAACAAAGAAGCTATAGGTTATTACCCGTAAAGAACTGAACATTTCCTCGACAATAGAGTAAAAAAGCAATCCTATTACTATGGCTGGAATCAGTGCAGCGATCACAAAAACAAATAACCGCAGATATTCAAGCTCACGCCAAACTTCCTTTAAACTGGTGCCTTTACTTATTTTATTAACCGCAACTACCGCTTCCTTAACTATAGACAATATGTCTTTTCTTAAGAAAACGATAACGGAAAAAACAGTCGCTAAGTGCAAAATAACATCAAAAACAAACAGCGGTTCTTTAAACCCGATAATTTCCTGAAAAAAAACCAGATGTCCGGAACTGGAAACAGGGAGAAACTCCGTTACCCCCTGCAGGCATGCTAAAAATAGATACCGCATCATATCCATATTTACCCTTCTTTATTTTTGTAAATCCTATTTATTTTAACACAGACACCTCATTCGGGGCAAGACAATGATTCTTTATCATTTAACCGATAAGTTAGGAGGTATTATTTCTCTCCACGCTGCAACTGAAGAGAAGCTGTTTTGACGGATTTAATTAGTTAATTTTACATGGACGTTAAAATTAACTAATTCCCTCGGAGACTGACAGGATGTCAGTCGAGAATGAGTCAAAATAGATTTTCTTTGGTTGCCTAAAGCAATACCGTAACACCCCTAAAACTCAAGCTATGCCCGCTTTAACTCACCCTTTACTTTGTCATTTATTTACTCAAGAATATCTGCAATTTTACGTGTTTTCAGGAAGTCTTTCATATCCTTCGGCATTGGCGCTTGGAAACCCATACGCTTTTGGGTCAAAGGATGATCTATTTCGATAAAGTATGAATGCAATGCAGCCCTCTTGAATTTAAGCGGCCAGTCTTTAGCATTGGCAAAGCGTCTCTCACCTACAAGAGGATGCCCGTAGTCCCTGAACTGTATCCTTATCTGATTTGTTCTTCCGGTAATCGGCTCAAGGCGTATAACGCTAAAATCATCCGAGCTGAAAATCAATGTAAAATTTGTAACAGCCAGTTTACTTCTTTCCCGGTGTCTGTAAGGCCATGCCCCCTGAATATTGCTTTTAATCACGCCGTTCGCCCGTTTAATACACCCATGTACAAAAGCGATATAAGTCTTTTTTATTTTTCTCTCCCGGAATTGATCCATTATAATCTGTTGATTATTCCTGCCTTTTGCAAAAACAATTACGCCCGATGTCTCTTTATCCAAACGGTGGCAAGGCAAGGCATTGTCTCTTTGCATTTGCCGGTTCAAAAGAAAGCTTAGATCTTTTCCCTTTGAATCAGCAGCCGGCACACTAATAATTCCGCTGCGTTTATTTACGATTATCAGAGCTTCGTCCTCATAAATAATCTGGATTGGTTTTTTATGCGTGCTCAATATTCCCTGCCGCCTTTAAATAGCCTATTCAATAACTCAATTAAAAAATGGGCCGGAATAAATAATTATCCCGGCCCATTTTTCCAAATATCCCTGCCTTACTTGCTGGTAGCATCACCCGGATTTGTTCCGGCATTAATCTCATCTGCGTTTGTCACTGTGTCAGCATCGCTGTCTTTTTCATCAATTGCTTTAACTGCCTCAACACTCCTGCCTGCATTCCTATAAGCCTTACCGTATGCATTTAAATCTTTAAAATTTCCCTGCGGATGGCATACTGTACAGCCAACGGTAGCGTCTGCATGAACTTTTTGAACATTTTTAGCGTCTGTCATATTCGCGAAGGAATAAGGTGAAAAACCAAGAACAATTATCGTTACTAAAACAAAATAAAATTTTCTTGATTTAGTCAAGATACCCTCCTTTTTGTTTTTTAAGATACTCCAATTTGCTTATAAAGTCAATATTTTTCAAAATAACAGCTTCCGAGGCGGTTTTTATCCGGGGATATACCATTGATGGCTTTAATTTTATCGGATAATCCCGGCTGTTTTTAGCTTTGCTCCAGAGAAAATCCTTTTTTCATAAAAATTTCAATGCAGGCATCTACGACATCTGCGTTGTAGAGTTTTCCTTTTTTGTTTACAATTTCATCCAGAGCCTTATTAATGCCCAATGCAGGACGGTACGGACGGTGAGATGCCATTGCCTCAACTACGTCTGATACAATCAAAATATGCGCCTCAAGAAGGATATTATCTCCCTTCAAACCCCTGGGGTATCCCGATCCGTCAACCCTTTCATGATGCTGCAGAACAATTTCTGAAACCGGCCAAGGGAACTCTATCCCTTTAAGTATTTCATAGCCCACTTCCGGATGCATGGTAATAAGGTTAAATTCATACAAGGTTAATTTTGACGGTTTACTTAAGATTTCAGCCGGAGTACAAATCTTGCCGATATCATGTATGATCGCTGCTGTCTTCACTCCGGTTATCTGCTCCTGGGGCAGTTTCATTTCCAGTGCGATTGCTGTTGCCAGCATAGCAACCCGCTGCTGATGCCCGGCGGTATATGGATCGCGTTTTTCAACGGCTGAGGCAAGAGCCTTGATCGTTTCATTTAAGAGTCTTGTCAGTTTTTTGTTTGCATCTTCGAAATTTTTCTGCACTTTTTTGCGCTGCATTATTTCTACAAGCAGCGCCTCATTTATATTAGAAAGCTCGCTTGTTCTTTCGCAAACCTGCATCTCCAGATTTTGGTATAATTGCTGAAAATCCTCTTCTTTCCTTTTGCGGCCTGTGATATCTTCGATGGATTCAATGCCGCCAATAATATTTCCATCCTCGTTTTTCAATAAATCACCGTTCATGGAAACAATAACAATTTTGCCGTCCTTTCTTCTTATCGTACATTCCTCGCGAAAAAAAGGTTTTCCAATTTCACTTGAAAAAATATTGCATTTTTCCTTACAAGGGGATTCAGCAAAAAACGTACACTGTTTGCCGATAATTTCCCGTGTTGAATAACCGGTTATCTCTTCCGCTTTATTATTCCAACTGGTAATTATCATGTTTATGTCTGTGGTAAAAATAGCGCTAGGGGTTGATTTAAAAAGAAATTCCGCGTATTCCTTGGCTCTCCTAAGTTCCTTATCCGCGAGAGCATACTTTTCCTGAAGTGCTTTTAGTTCAGAAACCTAGTCCTGCAATAGCGCAACTTTTTGCAGTAACTGTTCATAAGAGAGTGCCGAATTATCCATATATTCCATATGATTATAACCTTGTTAAAATGGGTGAGTTTTTAAGAGGAATTGCGAAAGTTAATTATTTTTGAACCTGGAATCCCGCCCCAAAGGCGGAAAACTTTTTTCAAGCCGGCTCTAAACCAATTTGAAATTTAAAATTTTTTTCTTACTTCCCCGCCTTTGGGAATTCGCAACATCCTTGTTCAACAAATTTTAATCGGGATCTGAATCTATTGTTCTTAATCAAAGTTGCACTAGCAAATTGTTATTTCTTTTTTTTCTTTGCCACTTTCTTTTTTGCTGCTTTCTTTTTTGCTGCCAAAATATTCACCCCCCTTCCATAAATATTTACATCAGAAAACCTATTTTGTACTTCCCCTACAATATCTTGGTGTGTTTATTTTCTTCTACACAATATAGCCTCATACTACATATTGTATTTACAATTTATAATATACAACATAATATACTCTGATTTCAAGAAAAAAATTAAAAAAAATGAAAATTTTTTTGTTTTGGGGGAAAATTTTTGAAGATTTTTTAAAAAACAGCAGAATTTACTATCTACCCTTTCCTTCTTTTATTTCAAAAGAAAGAATTATGGCTTCCGCTATTTCTTTCATAGGCAAGCGTTTGCTCATACTGTATTTTCTAAGCAGTTCGTATGCACCACTCTCGGAAAAATTATTTTCACTCATTAAGATCCCTTTTGCTCTTTCCACCTTTTTACGGGTTTCCAGTTCTTCCTGTATAATTTTTGTTTTCACCAAAAGCTCTGTGTTCTCAATTGCAACCGCAGCCTGATTCGCAACAGTGCTCAAAAGATTAATATCATTTTTACCGAAGTGATAAACTTGAGTTGTATAGCAGTTAATAACTCCGATAACCCTGTTTTTTACCATCATCGGCACGCTTACCATTGAAACCAAATTCTCTTTTTTAGCCAGCATTTTTTCTTTATAACTTTTATCTTTTAAAACATCCAGTATAACCGTGGGTTTTTTATTTTTTGCGACAAGCCCGACAATCCCCTCTCCGACTTTTATTTTTCTTTCCTTCACATATTCACTGCTCATTGCCTGCGTCGCTTTAATTTTTAAAAATTGCGTTTTTTCATCAAGAAGCCATAAAGAGCAGATCTTTGCTTCCATAACGTTTGCAGTTAAAGTAACAATAAGCTTCAGCATGTCTTCCAGATAAAGGTCGCTGGTAATAGCTTTGCTTATTTTACTCAATGCATCAATATAAGATTTTGCCGAATTCTCTTTCATGTCCTCACCTGTTTAGAGAAGCTTTTATAAATTCCTTGAACAAAGGATGCCCGTTGTCCGGTTTCGATTTGAATTCAGGATGAAACTGACAGGATACAAACCATGGGTGGTCTTTGATCTCTATGATCTCGACCAGATTTTTCTGAGGATTTACCCCAGAGAAAACCATGCCTTTTTTTTCCAAACGCTCCCGGTATTGGTTGTTAAACTCAAAACGGTGGCGATGGCGTTCCTGAATTTTTTCTTTTTTATATGCACTATACGCGCGCGTTCCTTTTTTAAGATTGCAATCATAAGCCCCAAGACGCATAGTCGCCCCTTTTTCCTTTATCTTGCGCTGCTCTTCTAAAAGGCTGATGACCGGATACTTTGACTTTTTATCAAACTCTGTGGAATTTGCGTTATTCATCGCACAAACATTGCGGGAAAATTCGATAACCGCTATCTGCATACCTAAGCAGATGCCGAAATAAGGAATATTGTTTTCGCGCGCAAACTTAACTGCTTTTATTTTTCCTTCGATCCCGCGATTGCCAAAGCCGCCCGGGATCAGAATACCTTTAGCATTCTTAAGATATTTTTCCGCTCCATGCTTTTCAATATCCTCTGAATCAATTTTCTTAATGATTAGTTTTACATTATTCGCTATCGCCCCATGCACAAGCGATTCGTAAATAGATTTATACGCATCCTGAAGAGCGATATATTTGCCGACAACAGCTATCTGCACCTCTTTCACAGGAGCTTTCTGTCTTTCTACCACCAGGCTCTGCCAATCATCCAGATCGCTATCCCGGCAAGGCTGCTTTAGGAGCTTTACTATCAGGCTGTCCAGCTTTTCTTTGCGAAACGTAAGAGGAACCTCATAAATACTTTTTACATCAATTGCCGGAATTACCGCATCGGCATCCACGTTACAGAAAAGAGCTATTTTTTCTTTTGCCTCCCGGCTGATTTTTTTCTCAGTACGGCAAAGAATTATATCCGGAATAATTCCGATCTCCCTTAAAGTGCCTACACTGTGCTGTGTAGGTTTTGTTTTTATTTCACCGGCTGCTTTTATATAAGGGACTAAAGTTACATGGATATTAATAGCATAATCTTTTCCCAGCTCCTGTTTTAACTGCCGTATTGCTTCAAGAAACGGAAGGCTTTCAATATCTCCCACCGTACCCCCGATCTCCACGATCACTACATCGATCTTTTTGCCGTAAGCAACCTTCTTAATATTGTTTTTTATTTCATCTGTAATATGCGGTATTATCTGGACCGTTTTACCCAGGTAATCACCTTTTCTTTCTTTATTGATAACAGAATAATAGATCTTGCCCGTTGTAATATTATTATCACGCGTAAGTTTTGCATTGGTGAACCGCTCATAATGCCCGAGATCCAGGTCTGTCTCTGCGCCGTCATCCGTAACATAAACTTCACCATGCTGAAAAGGGTTCATCGTGCCTGGATCAACATTAATATAAGGGTCGCACTTAATGATCGTTACCTTCAACCCTCTTGATTCAAGCAGCTTGCCTATAGCCGCAGAAGCAATTCCTTTACCTAAACTTGAAACAACCCCGCCGGTTATAAAAATAAACTTTGTCATAACTATTCTCCGCTACATTATTATTTGCCCGTGTTAGCGCAGCTCGCTTTTTCTTTGGCGCAAACTTCTGTCTGGCATTTGCCGGTCCAGCAGAAAAGACAAAGCTTTTCCTTGGGTAATCCAATAGCTGCAACCATATCTTCAACAGTCTGATATTTAAGCGAGTTAACTTTTAAATCTTCTTTTATCCAGTCTATCATTTTTTGATATTTTTGTGAATTACAATCAACATATTCAGAAACATCCTCTATATCATTCCCCTCAATATCCCTTATCGCTCTTCTCGCCGCAAGTTCATCTATACTTCTCGTAGATAAATTAAATCTGCAAGGAAACATGAGCGGCGGACAAGCCGGGCGAATGTGAATTTCCTTTGCGCCTGATTCACGCAATTTTTTTATAGTAAAATTCTTAAATTGTGTACCCCTTACGATCGAGTCATCACAAATAACGATTCTATTGCCTTTAATAATATCCTCAATTGCAATTAATTTCATCTTGGCCACAAGATCTCTTGTTTCCTGTGAAGGCGGCGTATAGCTTCTTCCATAGCCAGGCGTATACTTTATCAGCGGCCTTCTGTAGGGATAACCGCTTTCCATGGCATAACCGATGGCATGCGCTATCCCTGAATCAGGAACACCTGTTACAACGTCTACTTTCATGCCTTTATCACGTTTAGCCAGATATCTTCCACAGCGTTCTCTGACCACCTCGGTATTAATACCTTCATAACTTGATGCCGGGAATCCGGTGTATACCCATAAAAATGCGCAGATTTGATTAAACTCGGTTGCCTTTTTTTTAGATACCAGGCCTGCTTCGCTAAGCAACACTATCTCGCCCGGACCCAGGTACTTTGTTATTTTAAAATCATTATTTAAAAACGCACAGGTTTCTGTAGTAACAGCCATCGCATCTTTTTTTTGTCCAAGCACAAGAGGAGTATATCCGTATCTGTCACGTGCGGCGTAAACTCCGTCTTTATTAAGCAGTAACAGCGAGCAGGAGCCTTTAATTTGCTTAAACATTTTTTCAATTCCATCGATGATATTATCACCCTGATTAATAAGCTTAGCAACAAGTTCGGTTTCGTTAACGCTGTTTTTTTCGACTTCGGCAAAAGAAATACCTTTTTTAAGCAGCTCTTTTTCTATATCATGTGAATTCTCGATAAAACCGTTGCTGACAATGCAGAAAGGCCCAAATTTAGAGTGCACATAAATAGGCTGAACAGTAGAAGCACTGATTACCCCAATACCTTTATTGCCTTTCATCTGCTGGTATTCATCAAAAAATTTTGACTTAAACTGCCCCTGGCTTAAATTATGTATGCGCCGGTAAAAATCTTCTCCCAGGACAGCAAGTCCTCCGTATTCCGTACCTAAATGTGAATGATAGTCTGTGCCATAGAATAGATCCTGTATACAGCTGCCTTTTGAAACAACTCCGAAAATTCCGCTCATTTTTAACCTCCCTTTAAATAAAAATAGATTGCCTGCTGGTTTTTATCAGAGCTCTGTCGCAAAACAACAAAGCCGCGCAGATAATCTGTGATCATCTCGTGTCTTTAATCTGCGTTATTCTGTGAGGGACTGTGTTTCGCAACATCTCCATTCGATCAAACTCAAGACACAAAAAGTCTTTTAGTAGAAAAAACAGCTTCGCTAGTCAAATCAACTCCCAGTTTTCTCAATCCTGCCTCGTCGCCTGAAGTAGGAATATGCGTCAGATGCATCTGGCAGCCATTAAGCTTTTTTAATTTTTCCATTGCTGTCTGAGAAGTAGGATTAGTCGCAGCGCTTATACTTAAAGCAATTAAGGTTTCTTCAAGATCCAAGCTTACGGCATTTTCATTTAAAATTTCTTTATTTAATACCTTTATCGAACTTATTATGTTCGGCGATAATAAATGGATTTTATCCGGTATCCCGGCCATCTGCTTTATAGCATTTAAAATAAGGCTCGAAGATGAATGCATCATCGGCGAATTCCTGCCGGTGATTATTGTTCCGTCATTCAGTTCTATCGCTGCTGCACAGAAAACTCCATCATGTCCTTTATTCTTACTTTCTGCATCTTTGGCCTTATCCCTTGCCGGCTCTACAACCTTCCTGTCTTCCGGTTTTATATTAAGCTCCTTCATAATAAGCTCAACCCGCTGCACTGTTTCCTTATCTACAAAGCCAAGCATATATTCACAAGCGTAGCGGAAATACCTTCTGATAACTTCCTGCTTTGCCGCCTCCTGCACCGCCGGATCATCAACTATTCCGAATCCGGCCCTATTGACCCCCATATCAGTAGGCGACTTATACATGGATTCTTTTTGTGTTATTGTTTCAAGTATTCTTTTGAGCACCGGAAAGATCTCAACGTCACGGTTATAATTTACTGTCGATTCATTGTATGCCCCAAGATGAAACGGATCAATAAGATTAAAATCCCTGATATCAGCGGTTGCCGCCTCATATGCTATATTAACCGGATGTTTAAGCGGAATATTCCATATCGGGAATGTCTCAAATTTCGCATAACCGCTTTTTATGCCTTTTTTATAGTCATGGTAGAACTGAGAAAGACAGGTCGCCAATTTCCCGCTTCCCGGGCCCGGTCCGGTTACGATCACCAGCGGATTTTTTGTTCTTATATATTCATTAGCCCCGTATCCCTCATCGCTTACAATCAAATCCACATCTGTAGGATAGCCTTTAGTAAATTTGTGTGTGTATACCTTAATATTTCTGCGTTCTAATTTATTCTTGAAAATTTTTGCAGCCGGCTGATTGTCATATCTTGTGATCACAACAGCTCGGACATTAAGTTTCCACGATCTTATATCATCGATCAGCTTCATCGCATCGGCGTCATAGCTTATCCCGAAATCAGCCCGGACTTTTCTTCTTTCTATATCACCTGCATAAATACAAAGTATTATATCTGCCTTATCTTTTAACTTCTGCAAAAGCCTCATCTTCACATTAGGGTCAAACCCAGGCAGTACACGCGCAGCATGATAATCAAAAAGCAGTTTACCTCCGAATTCAAGGTACAATTTGCCGTCAAATTTATCGACTCTTTCAAGGATAGCCTCTGTCTGTTCCTTTAAATATTTCTTATTGTCAAACCCTATTCTCATAGCCATTATCATTTGCCTTTTTTTTCAAGCATTTTCTTGGAAAATTTCTTGGGGATCTTAGTCGGATAATCACCGTTAAAACATGCTGTACAGAATTCACACTCAGGTAAAAGCATTGACTTTAACATCCCCTCTAAGCTTAAATATTTCAAACTGTCCAGCCCCATAAATTCCTTTATCTCTTTTACTGTATGATTGGCCGCGATTAGTTCTTTTTTTGTCGGAAAATCAATGCCGTAAAAACAAGGCCATTTTATGGGCGGACAGCTGATACGCATATGAATTTCCTTTGCACCGCAATTTCGGATCGTGCGCACACGCGCCCGGCTGGTCGTACCCCTTACGATAGAATCTTCTATAACTGCAAGGCGTTTTCCTTTTATAACATCCTTGATCGGATTAAGCTTTACACGGACCCTGAAATCACGTATAAATTGAGAAGGCTGAATAAAGGTTCTACCCACATAATGGTTTCTAATCATTCCCACCTCATGAGGTAATTTTGCCTCTTCCGCAAAACCTACTGCAGCATAACTTCCTGAATCCGGTATCGCCATAGCCAGATCGCATGTAGCCGGAGATTCTTTTGCCAGCTGAACCCCAAGTCTCTTTCGCGTCAGATAAACATTTTTACCAAATATATTAGAGTCGGGTCGAGAAAAATAAATATATTCAAAAATACAAAAAGCATGTTTCTTTTTGGGAAACGGCTTTATAGATTCAATTGTTTTATTTCTGATAAAAACAATCTCTCCGGGCTCTATTTCTCTTACATACTCCGCCTGTATAAGATCTAATGCGCAGGTTTCACTTGCCAGAACATAGGCCCCTTCAAGTTTCCCCAGGCACAAAGGCCTGAATCCATGCGGGTCACGCGCTCCGATCAAAACATCATCAATCATCATTACCAGAGAATACGCCCCTTCTAATAGCATAAGAGATTCAATCACTTTTTGTTTATAGTCCTGGGTTTTTGACTGCGCCATAAAATGTACAATTACTTCTGAGTCCATTGTCGTCTGGAAAATTGAACCCTGCTCTTCCAAAGATTCCCGGAGCTCAATCGTATTAGTAAAGTTACCGTTATGAGCAATCGCGATATGCCCTCTTTTGTGATTTACCAGAAGAGGTTGAACATTACTTTGCAGGCTTGATCCGGTTGTTGAATAGCGCACATGTCCGATGGCAATACTGCCGCGCAAAGAACGCAGTGACTGTTCATCAAAAATATCCTCAACCAGTCCCATGCCCTGAAGCGAATGAGTTCTTTTTTTATCAAAACTGACTATACCCGCGCTCTCCTCACCGCGATGCTGCAAAGCATAAAGGCATAAATACGTAAGCCTAGCGGCATCTTTATGTCCTGTAATACCGGCTACTCCGCACATTATTTTTTCGTCTCCTTATCATCTTCATAATAACTCTGCAAAGCCTTAGGCGTAATGCTTGTTTTCTGCATTGCTTCTATAGCTCTTACGCTGGCCGATGCCGCGGCCATCGAAGTTATATAAGGAATTTTTTGCTGTATAGCCATAATGCGAATATAGCTGTCGTCATTTTTTCCGCTGCGCCCAACCGGTGTATTTATAATAAGATTAATCTCCTTGTTTTTTAGCGCATCAACGATATTAGGCCTTCCTTCATGCAGTTTTTTAATCGGGATACTGTCTATACCATGATCCCGCAAATATTTATTTGTTCCTTCTGTGGCATGCACCTTAAATCCGAGAACTGATAGTTTGCGGGCAGTAGGTAAAAGATTTTTTTTATTTTTATCATCAACTGTCAAAAGCACTCCGCCTTCTATCGGAAGTCGCGCCCCCGCGGCTTCTTCTGCCTTATAAAAAGCAAGATCAAAAGATTCGGCAATCCCCATAACCTCACCTGTTGCTCTCATTTCCGGGCCAAGCAAAGGATCAACTTCCGGAAACATATTAAAAGGGAATACCGCTTCTTTAACGCCTACATAAGAAATTTTTTTAGGTTTGAGATTAGGAAAATCTTTAATCTTTTTCCCAAGCATTAATTGCGTTGCTATATTAGCAATAGGGAACCCCATGATCTTAGAAACAATAGGTACAGTACGGGAAGCTCTTGGATTCGCCTCTAATATATATACTTTATCCTCACAAATCGCATATTGGATATTCATCAATCCTTTAACTTCAAGCTCTTTTGCAATCGCCTTTGTATATTCCTCTATAGTTTTAATATGCTTGGCCTTTATCGAACAAGGCGGGATAACACATGCTGAATCACCGCTGTGGACTCCGGCAAGTTCAATATGTTCCATTGTTGAAGCAACAAATGTGTTTTCTCCGTCACTTAGAGCATCAACTTCAGCCTCGATCGCATTTTCAAGAAAACGATCAATAAGCATAGGGTGTTCAGGACTGACTTCTATTGCCTTATTAGCGTATTTTCTCAGCATCAATTCATCATAAACAATCTCCATGCCTCTGCCGCCCAGGACAAAAGAAGGCCTGACCATAAGCGGATATCCGAGATTATCTGCAATCTTAAGGGCCTCTTCCAAAGAACGGGCCGTACCGCTTTGCGGCTGAAGAATATCTAATTTGATCATCTTTTCTCTGAACTTCTCCCTGTCCTCTGCAAGAGCGATGCTTTCCGGTGTTGTTCCCAGAATATTAACCCCATTGTCCTTTAACTCCTGCGCGATATTCAAAGGGGTCTGTCCGCCAAACTGAACAATCACACCCAGCGGTTTTTCTTTTTCATATATAGAGAGCACTTCTTCAACCGTTAAAGGTTCAAAATATAATTTATCAGAAGTATCATAATCCGTAGAAACAGTCTCCGGATTACAGTTGACCATGATTGACTCATATCCTGCATCACGCAATGCGAATGCCGCGTGTACGCAGGTATAATCAAATTCAATCCCCTGCCCGATTCGGTTAGGTCCGCCGCCTAAAATCATGACTTTTTTATTTGTTGATACAGGCACCGAATCTTTTGCATTATAAGTAGAATAATAATACGCGGCATTATCAACTCCGCTGACCGGAATCGCCTCATAACACTCTTTTATCCCCAGTTTTATTCTCCTGTCTCTTACCTGCTTTTCTTTGATGCCGAAAAGATCCGCGATATATTTATCCCCAAATCCCCATTGTTTGGCTTTTAGCAGCTTATCATCCGTCAATTTCTTCCAGCCCAGAGCTATAATTTCCTCTTCCAGATCAACAAGGTCTTTCATTTCCTGGATAAAATAACTGTTTATATGCGTCATCCTGTTTAATTCATCAACGCTCAGCCCTTTACGCAGCGCCTCATACATAATGAAAACACGTTCACTTGAAGGGTTAGCTAACTTTTCTTTCAACCTATCAAGCGGAAGAGATTTGAAATTTTTCGCTCCTCCCAATCCATACCTCTTGATCTCCAGAGATCTTATCGCTTTTTGAAAGGCCTCCTTAAAGGTTTTGCCAATGCTCATCACTTCGCCCACTGCCTTCATTTGCGTCCCCAGGATATCAACTGCTCCGGGGAATTTCTCAAATGCCCAGCGTGCGAATTTTATAACCACATAATCCCCGCTGGGTTTATATTTTTCCAGGGTTCCCTCTTTCCAGTAAGGGATTTCATCCATGGTTAAACCAGCGGCAAGTTTTGTTGATATGCGGGCGATAGGAAAACCTGTGGCCTTTGAAGCCAGGGCAGATGATCTGGATGTGCGCGGATTAATTTCAATAACTACCAGGCGGTCATCCTTGAGGTTATGAGCAAATTGAACATTAGTACCTCCGGTAACACCAATGGCATCAACAATCTTATATGAATAATCCTGCATACGTTCCTGCAATTTTTTCGGTACAGTTAACATCGGCGCCACGCAAAAACTATCTCCGGTATGTACACCCATAGCATCAATGTTTTCAATAAAACATACTGTGATCTTCTGATTTTTAGCATCACGCACAACTTCAAGCTCCAGCTCTTCCCAGCCAAAAACAGATTCTTCAACAAGTACTTGGTTAACAAGGCTCGCGTTAAGCCCGCGGCTGACTATAGTCCTTAGTTCCTCAACATTATAGGCAATCCCGCCGCCTGTTCCTCCCATTGTATAAGCCGGACGCAAAACAACAGGATAACCCATTTTTTCCACTATTTTTTCAGCTTCTTCTACAGAATAACATGGTTCAGAAAGCGGCATTTCAATACCAATCTTGTTCATTGTTTCTTTAAAAGCAATCCTGTCTTCACCTCGCTCAATGGCATCGGCTTTCACCCCAATAATTTCCACATTATACTTTTTAAGAACGCCTGTTGAATGAAGTGAAGAGGTAAGATTAAGCCCTGTCTGACCCCCTAAATTAGGCAGTAATGCGTCCGGTTTCTCTATTTCTATTATTTTTTCTAAAGTTTGCAGAGTAAGGGGTTCTATATAAGTTTTATCGGCCATGCCCGGGTCAGTCATTATAGTCGCCGGATTAGAATTGACCAGCACGACTTCATATCCTTCTTCTTTCAATGCTTTACAGGCCTGTGTTCCGGAATAATCAAATTCGCAGGCTTGACCGATAATAATCGGTCCTGAACCTATGATCAAAACTTTTTTAATATCCTTTCTGCGCGGCATACGGTAATGCTCCTTTCATGTCTGTCGTTAACAACACTTTTGCAGATATTCCTGTATGGGCGTTACGGAAAAGTCACTTTCTCTGACAGACTCCATACCATTAACTGCTGCCTGAGCTCCCTGAATAGTAGTAATACAGGGGATACCCTGCATAGTAGCTAAATTACGTATCTGTTTCATATCAGACTGCCCTTTCCTGCCGGAAGGAGTATTAATTACAAGCTTGATCTCGCCTTTTTTAATAAGTTCCAGCAATTCCGTATGTCCTTCGCCGATTTTCCCGAC
Source organism: Candidatus Omnitrophota bacterium (assembly GCA_043806135.1). Lineage (GTDB taxonomy): Bacteria > Omnitrophota > Gorgyraeia > B26-G9 > B26-G9 > JAGLQQ01. The sequence continues at coordinate 13,314 of JAZDHG010000040.1, read as the reverse complement.
TTTTTTTACTTTAATATTATTGGAACTTAAAACTTTAGCAGTCCCTTGTGTAGCAATAATTTCAAAACTCATATCATGGATTTTTTTTGCGATAAAAACGATATTTCTTTTATCATCATTTTTAACACTGATGAATACATTCCCTTTATCAGGCAGTAATGTCCCGGCAGCAAGTTGAGACTTATAGAATGCTACACCAAACGACTTATCAATTCCCATAACTTCACCGGTAGATTTCATTTCCGGACCCAACAATACATCAACTCCGGAAAAACGTGAAAATGGCAAAACAGATTCCTTGACCGAAATGTGTTCTACCTTTTTTTCTTCAACAATGCCCAGCTCCTTTAGGGTTTTGCCCACCATGATTTTAGCCGCGATTTTTGCCAGAGGAACTCCTGTGGCTTTACTTACAAAAGGAGTAGTCCTGGAAGCTCTGGGATTAACTTCCAGGACATACACTGTGTTGTTTTTTACAGCAAACTGAATATTCAACAGTCCTTTTACCTGCAATGCCTTCGATAAAACTACAGTATTATTTCTAATAAAATCTATAATATCATCACTTAATGTGTGCGGGGGAAGAACACATGCCGAATCACCGCTATGTACACCTGCCTCTTCAATATGTTCCATTATCCCGCCGATTATGGTCTGTTTACCGTCAGACAAAGCATCAACATCAACTTCAACCGCATCTTCTAAGAACTTATCTATTAGGATCGGTTTTTCACTTGAAGCATCAACTGCCTCCTGCATAAATTTTTTGAGTTCGGATTCATTGTATACAATACGCATCGCCCGTCCGCCTAAGACATAAGAAGGCCTTACCAGAATAGGATATCCGATCTGCTTGGCTATTTCTATTGCCTGTTCACGGGATCTTGCCGAGCCATTAGGCGGCTGATTAATATCCAGCTTTTTGATCAACTGAGAAAATTTATCTCTGTCTTCAGCCTGGTCAATAGACTCAACCGATGTGCCGATGATCGGCGCCCCGGCATCAGCTAATCTTTTCGCCAGGTTTAAAGGAGTCTGACCTCCGAACTGGACAATAATCCCATCCGGCTTTTCCCTGTCAACAATGTTCATCACATCTTCAAATGTCAGCGGCTCAAAATAAAGTTTATCTGAAGTGTCGTAATCCGTAGATACTGTCTCTGGATTGGAATTAACCATGATTGTCTCATACCCGAGTTCTTTTAAAGCAAACGCGGCATGACAGCAGCAATAATCAAATTCTATCCCCTGTCCGATACGGTTAGGCCCTCCGCCTAAGATCATGATTTTTTTCTTATTTGAAATTCGAGTTTCATCTTCTTCTTCATAAGTTGAATAATAATACGGCGTATATGCTTCGAATTCCGCTGCACAGGTATCAACTAACTTATAAACCGGGATTACCCCCTGTTTTTTGCGCTGATTGCGCACTGAGATCTCATCTGTGTTCAAAATTTCCGCGATTTGAGTATCGCTAAAACCGTATTGCTTTGCCCGCAGCATTAATTCAGCATCAAGCTCTTTAGATCCTAGTGCCTGCTCCCTTAATTCATTTTCAAGTAAGACAATATCTTCAATATTAGCCAGAAACCATGGGTCGATCTTGGTGATATCAAAGATCTCCTCTTTACTCATACCTTTTTGCAAAGCGTACTTTATATAAAAAATACGTGAAGCATTAGGTTCCCTTAATCTGAGCATAATCTTTTCTTTATCAATCTGAGAAAAATCCAGTTTATTATCGAGACCGGCATGACCGATCTCAAGCCCGCGCAGTCCCTTCTGCAAAGCCTCTTTAAAAGTTCTGCCGATAGCCATGGTTTCTCCCACAGATTTCATGGAAATACCCAGGATATCCTTTGCTTCGGGAAATTTCTCAAAAGTAAAACGCGGTATTTTGACCACACAATAATCTATTGTTGGTTCGAATGAAGCCGGAGTTTCCCGGGTGATGTCATTACGTATTTCATCAAGCGTATAACCAACCGCGAGCTTTGCGGCAAATTTTGCGATGGGAAAGCCAGTTGCTTTACTGGCCAGCGCTGATGAGCGCGAAACACGCGGATTCATTTCAATAACCACCATTCTCCCGTTTTCCGGGTTAACGGCAAACTGGATATTAGACCCGCCGGTTTCGACGCCGATCTCACGGATAATCGCAAGTGCAGCATCGCGCATTTTTTGGTATTCATAATCCGTAAGTGTCTGTGCCGGGGCAACCGTTATAGAATCCCCGGTATGAATACCCATAGGATCCAGATTCTCTATGGAGCAGACGATAACCACATTATCCTTATTGTCCCGCATTACCTCAAGTTCATATTCTTTCCAGCCTAGGATAGACTCCTCGATCAAGATCTCATTGATCATACTATTGCTCAACCCCAGGTTTACAATATATTCAAACTCTTCTTCTGTGTCAGCAATTCCGCCGCCTGTACCGCCAAGGGTAAAACTAGGCCTGATAATCAATGGCAATCCTATTTTTTTTAAAGCCTCCTTCGCTCCTTTCATATTGTAGGCCAGAGCGCTTTTCGGCAAATCCATCCCTATTTTTTCCATTGCCTCTTTAAAATATCTTCTATCTTCTGCTTTGCGAATGGCCTGGGTATTGGCCCCGATCATTTTTACATTGTACTTTTCCAGCACACCCATCTCGACTAATTTCATTGCTGTATTAAGAGCGGTCTGGCCGCCAAGAGTCGGCAAAAGCGCGTCCGGACGTTCCTTTTCGATAATTTTCTCAAGCACCTGCGCCGTGATTGGTTCAATATAAGTAGCATCAGCAGTTTCCGGATCAGTCATGATCGTAGCCGGATTTGAATTTATCAGTACTACCTTGTATCCTTCCTCTCTAAGCGCTTTACAAGCCTGCGTACCTGAGTAGTCAAATTCACAGGCCTGCCCGATAATTATAGGGCCGGATCCGATTATAAGTATTTTTTTTATATCCGTTCTTTTTGGCACTTTTTAAGCTCACTTCATTTGTTTAGTATCTAGTAGAAAGTAGCGAGAAAAATTACTATTATAAAATTTTTATGTTTTATATATCATACTTTATTAACTCTTTTTAAATATCTTGCTACTCGCTACTTGCTTCTTGCTACTTTATTATTTTTAATTAGTTCAATAAACTGGTCAAATAAATATTGTGCGTCATGCGGACCGGGACATGCTTCAGGATGAAACTGCACGGAAAATACGGGAAGTTTTTTATGCCGCATTCCCTCAAGTGTGTTATCGTTCAGGTTTATATGCGTTATTTCTATATCATCCTTGTTCAGGGAATCTATGTCCACACAAAACCCGTGATTCTGCACTGTGATATCTATCTTACCTGTTTTTAGATCTCGAGCCGGCTGGTTACCGCCATGATGTCCAAATTTCAATTTATATGTTTTCCCGCCTAAGGCTAGGCCGAGCATCTGCTGCCCCAGACAGATACCGAACATAGGTAATTTGCCTAATAATTTTTTAACTGTCTCTATAACATAAGTAACCGCCGCCGGGTCTCCCGGGCCGTTGGAAAGCAATATCCCGTCAGGATTAAGCTTCAATATTTCCTCAGCACAGGTAATCGCTGGAACAACCGTAACCTGACATCCCCGTTTAGCTAGAGAGCGTAGAATATTTAATTTCACACCGCAATCAATAACCACAACCTTAATTTCACCGCTCTGATTATACTGCCAGATTTTATCGCAGGTAACTTCCTTGACCAGATCAACCCCTAAAAGTCCAGGCGTTGCCTTTACTTTTTTTAACAAGCTTTTATCATCTAAATCCTCTGTGGAAATTACCGCCCGCATAGCCCCCAGCTCTCTTGTATGGCGGGTGATCGCACGGGTATCAACCCCCTCAATGCCGACAATATTATGCTCTTTCAAATAAGCATCCAGGGTATTATTTGAGCGCCAATTGCTGGCAATGCGTGAGCATTCTTTTACAACAAACCCTTCAACAAAAGGCTTTCTGGATTCAACATCTTCATTATTTACTCCGTAATTACCAATAAGAGGGTAGGTCATCGTAACAATTTGACCTTTGTAGGAAGGATCGGTGAGAATTTCCTGATATCCGGCAAGGCTTGTGTTAAAAACTACTTCGCCGAATGCGGTACCGGCGGCCCCGAAAGAAAAGCCAGAGAAAATTCTACCATCTTCTAAAACAATCTTTGCTATTTTTCTCTTAAGCTTTTGCACAATACACTCTTTATTAAAAAGTTATGATTCCAGTTTTTTATGAAAATAGGTGTTAACTTAGGACTTTTGATAGGTATTACAATGCATATAATTATAATACAGGATGCTTGAATTAAAAAGCACTTTTTATTTTTTGTTTTACTGTTTTTATTACATAAAAAAAGGGTAAAGAGACCTGATTTATATCTTTTCTTCTCTTTACCCTCTGTTATGCCGCTATTGACTATCAACCTGTTTGGTCCTTTTTATTTGCCCTTAAACCACACCCTGATCTAACATTGCATCAGCAACTTTTACAAATCCGCCAATGTTTGCGCCCTTTACATAGTCTATATATTTACCTTCTTTACCATACTTTACACACTGCTTATGGATAGCCATCATTATCCCATGCAATTTCTCGTCTACTTCTTCGCGGGTCCAGGATAACCTTTGACTATTCTGGGACATCTCGAGGCCTGATGTTGCTACTCCGCCGGCATTAGCTGCTTTGCCAGGTCCGTAGCAAATCTTAGCCTTTTGAAATACTCTGACCCCTTCCGGCGTAGTCGGCATATTGGCCCCCTCACCTACGGCGATACATCCGTTTGCAACCAGTGCTTTTGCATCCGCTTCATTTACTTCATTCTGAGTCGCAGACGGGAAAGCAACATCGCATTTTACACCCCAAGGCCGTTTCCCTTCGGCATACTTACAATCATATTTCTTGGCATATTCTTGAATTCGACCGCGTTTTACATTTTTAAGTTCCATGACATAAGCTAACTTACTCGCATCTATGCCTTTAGGATCATGAATGAAGCCGCCGGAATCAGATAAAGTAACGCATTTTCCGCCTAGTTGGTTTACTTTTTCTACTGTATACTGAGCTACATTTCCAGAACCGGAAACTGTGCAAACTTTACCTTTTAAAGATTCTCCTATTTCTTTTAACATTGCCTCTACAAAATAAACACATCCATAACCAGTGGCTTCCGGTCTAATTAAACTTCCGCCCCAGTTAAGTCCTTTTCCCGTTAAAATTCCGGTGAATTCATTGCGCAGTCTTTTGTACTGACCAAACATAAATCCTATCTCACGTCCGCCGACACCGATATCACCAGCCGGAACATCAGTATTAGGACCAATATGTCTTTGCAATTCAGTCATAAAGCTTTGACAAAAGCTCATCACCTCATTATCAGACTTTCCTTTAGGATCAAAGTCAGATCCTCCCTTACCGCCGCCCATAGGTAAAGTCGTTAAGCTGTTTTTAAAAACCTGCTCAAAAGCAAGAAATTTTAAAATTCCTAGGCACACTGTGGGATGCAATCTTAATCCGCCTTTATAAGGACCAATCGCACTGTTCATTTCAATTCTATAACCACGATTTACCTGAACCTCACCCTTATCATCCGTCCACGGTACACGGAACATAATTACTCTTTCCGGTTCCGTAATTCTTTCCAGGATTTTAGCCTTAGCGTATTTAGGGTTCTTTTCGATAAAAGGCATTATGCTCTCAACTACCTCCAAAACCGCCTGGTGGAATTCATTTTCACCGGGATTCTTTTCAATAAGACTATCCATAAACTGCTTTACTTTTGAACCTGCCATTTTTCCCTCCATTTTTGCTCCACTTTTTACCATTTCTTTTATTACAGGCATTTTACCCTCCTATTTAACTTTATTAAAAAGCCTATTTTAACAAAAAAGACGTTCCCCTCCGTGCTTCGGGAACGCCTTTGTTCCTTCCTTAATTTTTCAGTACTACATTGTACTTGCATACAAAAGTATCAAAACCAGTCTATTTTGTCAAGCAGAAACTTCTTTTTTTCCACTAGCCTCTTTAACCCCTTGTTTCCAACGGGATTCAAGCTGTGGTTTGTCTACCCATGATAACAAATAGTTGGTATATTCTTCTCCGGTAACGCCTGTATCTCTTCCGGTGATTAATATTTTCTTTTCAAATTGACCGCAGACATCCAGGGCCATTTCTACTTTTTGGGCTTGGTTCTTAAATCCAATATGTTTGAGCAGCATAGCACTTGCCCGGATCATTGAGCAAGGATCAGCAAATTTAGCCCGGCCTTCTTTGACCATACGCGGAGCACTGCCGTGAATTGCTTCAAACATAGACCATTTATTTCCAATATTAGCACTGCCGGCTGTACCTACACCGCCTTGTATCTGCGCGGCCTCATCAGTTAAGATATCACCGTAAAGATTAGGAAGCACCATTACTTTAAATGCCTTGCGGCGGGCCGGGTCAAGCAGTTTCGCAGTCATGATATCAATATACCATTCTTCTAAGATGATTTCCGGGTATTCTTTGGCAATACGAAAAGCCACTTTGGAAAACCGTCCGTCTGTAGTCTTTACCACATTGGACTTAGTAACTACTGTTACACTGTCTATATTATTTTTTTTTGCATATTCAAAAGCCATGCGGATAATTCTCTCAGATCCCTGTTCAGTAGTGACGCTAAAATCCACACTTAAATCCGCTGAAACATCAAAACCCCTTGACCCTAGCACATAAGCCCCTTCTGTATTTTCTCGGAAAAAACACCAGTCAATCCCTTCATGCGGAATTCGTACCGGCCGGACATTTGCAAATAAATCCAGATATCGGCGCATGGCTACATTAGCACTTTCGATATTAGGCCATTTATCTCCAGCCTGGGGAGTTGTCGTTGGTCCTTTAAGAATTACATGGCATGATTTTAGTTCTGCTAAAACATCATCTGGTATTGCTTTTTTATGTTTAGCCCTGTTTTCAATAGTTAAGCCGGCAATGTCCTTAAATGTTATCCTGCCTTTGGCTACCTCATCTTTTAATACATGCTTTAGCACCCTTTGGGCGTGTTTGGAAATAATTTCACCAATTCCATCTCCCCAGCAAATACCAATAATAATCGGCGATAGCTTTGAATAGTCCGGTGCTAGAACCGGTTTTTTCATCTCCTCGACTCGCTTAAGCTGTTCTTCTATAATTGCGGAAAATTTTTCTTTTGCTTGATCAATCAGTTTTTTGAACATTTTGTCACCTCCAAAATCTTTTTTTTTAATTTCCTTCCTTAATTTTTTTTGAAATTGCATCTCCCATTTCTTTTGTCACCGCAATTTTACTGCCGGCAATAGCGATATCGCGTGTATATACACCTGATTCTAAAACTTTTTCTATTGCCGTTTCTATTGTCTGCGTTGCTGTCTTTTGTCCAAAACTATGATTAAGAAGCATTGCTGTTGAGAGGATCTGGGCAATTGGATTAGCAATATTCTCACTTGTGATATCCGGCGCAGAACCAGAGGCAATTTTGGAATGAAAAAGCTATTTTAATCTAACATGCCTGATTACATCACCGGATTTAACAAAAGCACCATTCTCGCATCCAGTAACATTACAGAAAGATATTGCGTTATTAAAATCCAATTTAGGAGTTAATCCTATTACAACCATATCCGCATTTGGTTTACAATTACAATTGACCAGCTTTTCAAACATAATACCGCAATGCGGACAAAAAAGCTCATCCGGCAAGCCGTTTTCCAGTTCACCTTTTAAAATTATTTTATCAAAGTCTCCTTCGATCGCAGAAATGACAAATTCACCTTCTGCCCCTTGTCTACTGAATCTAATACGCAAGCCTGGAGAACCATTTATCTTGCGCTCAGGATCGATTATATTGCAGCCGTTCGGACAAAAAGCTTCATTTATAACATATCTGACTTTATTTTCTTCATTTTTAAAATCAGATTGTTTTTTTTCATTTATTGGTATGATTAGCCGGACATCTTTGCTGAATCTTTCCACAAATACTCCTATTGACCTTAAGTCAAGCATTACCACTTGCCAGTCTTTACATACTGATCAATTGCACAAGCAGCGATCTTTCCCGCTCCCATAGCGGAAATAACCGTAGCTGCTCCAGTAGCAATATCCCCTCCGGCAAACACTCCTTTTTTACTTGTTTTTCCAGTCTTCTCGTCAATCACTATATTACCTTTTCTGCCTGTTTTGATCCCTGGGGTAGTAGCAGAAATCAACGGATTTGGACTGTTGCCTATGGCCACAACAACCGCGTCTACAGGGATTCTAAAGTTTGACCCTTCTATCGGAACAGGTTTTCTTCTCCCAGAAGCATCCGGTTCTCCTAATTCCATACGCAGACATTCCATCTCTTTTACCCACCCTAACTCATTAGCGTGATAGGCAACAGGTAAAGTTAAAAATTCAAAAATAACCCCCTCTTCTTCGGCATGATGGATTTCCTCTAATCTTGCCGGCATCTCTGCTTTTGATCTTCTGTATATTATCATTGCCTTTTCTGCCCCTAAACGCAGCGCCGTTCTAACCGAATCCATAGCCACATTACCACCGCCGATTACTGCGACCTGTTTTCCTTTAATAATCGGGGTATCATATTCAGGAAATTTATATGCACTCATCAGATTTATCCTGGTAAGATACTCATTTGCGGAATATATGCCATTATAATTCTCGCCCTCAAGTTCCATAAACCAGGGCAAGCCTGCACCAGTCGCAACAAATATAGCATCAAACTCATCAAGCAATTCATCAACTGTTTTTAATTTCCCTACAACAAAAGAGGTTTTAATATCAACTCCTAAAGAGCGCACATATTCTACTTCTCTGGCTACAACACTGTTTGGCAATCTGAATTCAGGGATTCCATAAACAAGAACTCCTCCCATTTCGTGTAATGCTTCAAATATCGTAACTTTATACCCAAGTTTTGCCAGCTCCCCGGCACAGGTGAGTCCTGCCGGTCCTCCTCCGACACAAGCTACCTTTTTATCTGTTGGCTTCTTTTTAGTCGGGAGTTCAATAGTTTTCTGTCCTGCTTCCCAATCAGCAATAAATCTCTCTAACCTTCCAATAGCTATGGGCTCTTTCCTTTTTGCTAAAATGCACACCTTCTGACATTGATCCTCTTGAGGACATACACGCCCGCATATAGCAGGCAGAGAATTCTTTTCTTTCATTTTTCGTATCGAACCGCGGAAATCCTGTTTAGCAATAAGATCTATAAATCCCGGGATATCAATCCCTACCGGACAACCTTGCACGCATAAAGGATTTTTACATTGCACACACCTTTTAGCTTCAAGAATTGCTTCTTCTTCTGAATAACCGTAGGGAACTTCTTGAAAATTCTTAATTCTTTCTAATTGAGGCTGTTCCCGCATAGGTATTTGTTTCTGTTTCATATTTGCCATTACTGCTCCGTTTCTTTCATAAGAGAAGAAAGTTCTATATAATAATAGCTGATTACTATAATCATTATATTACTTTTTTAATTTTCTCATCAAGCTTGCACATAGAGTGCTTCTCGTGCGAGGCGAATCTCTTCTGTCTGGTCATGAGTTCATTGAAATCAACCTCATGTCCATCAAAGTCAGGTCCGTCAACACATGTGAATTTAGTTTCACCATTGATTGTAACGCGGCATCCGCCACACATACCCGTACCATCAATCATTATGGAATTAAGGCATACTAAAGTCTTAATCTTAAACGGCCGGGTTAGGTCAGCCACTGCCCTCATCATCGGCAGAGGACCTACACAGAATATCAATCCGTAATTTTGGTCTTTTTCGATTAACTTTTTTAATGGATCAATTACCAGGCCCTTTTCCCCCAGGGATCCGTCATCAGTAGTAATATATATAACATCTGAATATTCTTTAACCTGTTCCTGCAAAATCACCAGTTCCGCTGTGCGGCCGCCTAAAATAGACGTAATTGTACATCCGGCATCTTTAAAAGCATGCACAACCGGCAAAAGCTCAGCAATACCTACTCCTCCTCCCACAACTATAACCTTGCCGTAATTTTTAATCGGGGTCGCTTTGCCTAGAGGTCCTACCAGAGAATACAATGAATCCCCAGGTTCCAATCTTCCTAATAATTTCGTAGTATACCCTACTTCCTGAAAAATAATAGTGATTGTCTGATTCTTCTTATCGGTATCTACAATCGTCAGCGGAATACGTTCCCCCTCCTTACGAACCATAAGGATGATAAACTGTCCCGGCAATGCCTTTTGGGCAATAAGCTTTGATTCAATAACAAACTTAGTAAGATCCCTGGCAATATGTTCTTTTGCTATAATTTTCATTTCTTTCACCCACAATCTTAAGTCGCAAGTCCATAAAAAAACAAAGACCCCTCCTCAATGAGGAGAACATCTTTGTTCTGATCTTCAAATGGCAATACAACTTTGTATTGCCATAATGAAATTATCATTTTCAAAAAAAATTGTCAAGATAAAAATGCCTAAAAATCAGGCATTTTGTCATTCAAGGCCCAGCGGATTAGAGAGGTTTCTCTGCAGGGAACCGTCATATGTCTGAACCTCACCTTCAAATTCACGCTTAGGAATCTTGCGTTTAAATTTTTTATCCATGAAGATTGCGGCGAGAATAATGATGATTAATATTATTATAAAAATCACCATTTCTTTTTTTTCTTTTTTCCTGTATTCTTGTTTTTTTGTTTTGATATCCATTATAATCTGCCAGGATAGATCTTTAAGGCTTCGGAGGCCTTAATTCTATCCTTTGCAAATCCTTATCAAGCTCTTGCGTGGTTTGTTCGATCGCCTCTAAAACTTCCTTAAGAGATGCTTTCTCTTCTTTTTCCATCTCTTTTCTTCTTGCTTCGGCCTCTTTTTCAGCCTCTTCATATAGTTCTGATAATTCCCGGGATAGTTCCTGGCGCATTAAATCAGTCTCTTTTTGCGCACGCGTTACATCCTCCGCCGCAGCCCCTTCCTCTTTTAATCTTAATCCCTCAAGCTCGGCATTTGCCTTTCCAACTTCAAGGGCAGCTCTTTCCAGCTCTCTCACCGCTTCTTCCCTGGCAAATTGCTCTTCCCGGCTAAACTGGTTATCCTGAAGTTCCCCCTGAAAAACTTCAAGTGAAAATGCCGCATTGCTGTTTAAAGCAAAAAATATTAGGCCGAAAAATGTTAATAACCTCTTCATTGGTCCTCCGGAGATTTTTCCTCTTTAACTTCTTCTGGGAATTTCTCTTGGCGGAATTCCTGAATCGACACTTCCAGGTCTTTTTCTGCCTGATCAATATCCTTAAGTGCTTGGTCTTCAGCTTTTAGCCTGGCCTGCTCAACTTCGGCATTTGATTTTTGCATCTGGACATCCAGCTCCTGATTAACAGTATCTGCTTCCTGGCGGGAAATTTTCTCTTCTTTGGATATTTTTGGTTCTTTGCCTGAAGACTTGGATTTTTGCTGTGCAAACAATAAATCAGGATTAACTAAAGTACAAATAAGCAGGAACATAACAAACAATATTCTCATACTAAACCCCCTTGGCAGTACTATTATATTTAATAATGCTATTTCAAGCAACAATATCTTTTAAAATCCTGAACTTCTTTTTCTCAAAATTCAAAAATTTCAGAAAGATCTTAGCCGTGACCATCGCATCGTCTAAAGCCCGGTGATATTTTCTATTGCTTATACCTAAGCGCCGGGCAACCGCCTCCAATTTATGTGACCGCTGGCAGGAAAACAGGCATCTTGATATTTTCAGGGTATCCACACAGCAAATCCCTTCCTCAACATCAAAGGCATTCACCAAAAAAGGCATGTCAAAAGACTTGATATTGTGGCCTACAAATACACACCCTTGAGTAAATTCGCGGAAGTTATTGCGAACCGTATTTAGTGACGGCGCATCACAGACCATATCTATATCAATGCCATGCACCCTGGTCGCATAATAGGGGATATAATCGGTATATATCAAGGATTGGAACTTCTCCTTTATTCTGCCGTTTTTCACCTTGATCGCAGCGACTTCAACAATACAATCTCTATCACATGAAAACCCCGTAGTTTCCAAATCTACAACCGCGAAATCGATTTCATTAAGACTGGTATTTAATAATCTTTTCATAATATCTGAAAAAGTTTCTGGAATTTCAAAATTTCCTTTTTTACATCTGGTTTTGAAACCACAGCTGATATTGCGCATAGAGCATCAGCGCCGGCAGCAATAACTTCAGGTGCATTCTCGAGAGTTATCCCCCCGATAGCAACAATTGGCAATGACACTTCTGCTTTAATTTTTCTGATCAGTTCAATACCTAAAGCCGCCCCAGCATCACTTTTAGTCGTTGTCCGGAAAACCGGGCTCACTGCCAGATAATCAGCTCCTTGATTTTGGGCAAGTTTTGCCTGTTCAATTGTACTGACACTTATGCCGATTTTTCTATGCACGCCAAGCAGCTCTCTGGCTTCCGCACAGCTGATATCGTTTTGGCCCAGATGCACTCCATCTGCATCAACAGCCAATGCCACATTAATATAATCATTTATCAAAAATATCGCTTTTGCGGTTATCTCTCTTAATTTTGCCGCTTCATCAATCATCGCTTGAGTAGAAATATCCTTGCTCCTATACTGGATCACCTTGACGCCCGCGTCCATTGCCTTGCAAACATCGCTGATACTGCCTTTAAGGCTTGATTTTTCATCTGTGATAAAATAATAGCCCCTTAACATTTATTTAGTCCTGGGTTGCGGTAAACGGCAGCGATGCCCGTATCGTCTTTAGGTTACGGTAACGTCTTTATTATCTGTTTCTTACGAAGCCACCAGACACAACTTAAATGCCTGTCCGCCAATCTTTGTGGCGGGAGTAAAAAAAGTTTTCATATCCGAAAAACTCGCTGATTCTCACTTTGTTAACACAAAGTTACAATGTACTATTGTAATTTGGTGTTGACAGTATTTGGATGAGAATAATTATTTTTGCGGATTCAAAGGCTGCTGATACATGGATGTGTAAAAGCAGACTTTGCCCTCGCAGACAGACATGGATGTCTGTCGAGAATGAGTAAAAATAGTTTTCTCAGCCATTAACTGATAACATCTTTCATTGTAAACATATCTCCCAAATAATACAGTAAAAAGGTAAAAATAAAAAATAAAAACAAAGGATAGGGAGCAGTAGGAATATTAGAAGGTTATGGAAAATGTTGTTTTTAAATCAATGGATATTGGTTTTTTATGTAACTTCTTGTAACTAATATTAACTATTGGTAATCGATAGTAACCTCAGAAAAAGTAACTATTTCATGA